>NZ_JBIAQM010000018.1:153406-165065 GCF_042888945.1 Streptomyces sp. NPDC002698 | reverse complement strand
GGACCAGAAGGGCGACCAGCGCCTGGTCGCCTACATCGAACCCGACCCCGACACCGCCGTCGCCGACACCACCGCCCAGGTCGAGGAATGGCGCCACCTCTATGACGACACCTATACCGCCTCGGCCGAAGGGGCGTGGGGTGAGGACTTCCAGGGCTGGAACTCCAGCTACACCGGTGAGCCGATCCCGCTCGAAGAGATGCGGCAGTGGCGGGACGCGGCGGTGGCCCAGGTGCTGCGGTTCGCGCCGCGCCGGGTCCTGGAGATCGGTGTGGGTTCCGGTCTGCTGCTGGCGAAGATCGTCGGTGAGGTAGAAGAGTACTGGGGCACCGACATCTCGCCCACGGTCGTCGACCGGGTCCGGGCACAGGCGGAGGAGGCCGGCCACGGCGACCGGGTCCACCTCGGTGCCCAGGCGGCCGACGACCTCTCCGGACTGCCCCAGGGAACCTTCGACACCGTGATCATCAACTCGGTGGCCCAGTACTTCCCGAGCGCCGCATACCTCGACCAGGTGCTCACCCAGGCCATGCGACTCCTCGCCCCGGGCGGCCGGATCGTCGTCGGCGACGTCCGCAACGCCGCCACCCTCGGACTCCTGGCCACCGCGGTGCAGGGCGCGGCGCATCCCCATGCGTCCGTGAACGAGGTGCGGACGCTGGTGGAACAGGCACTGCTCGCCGAGCGGGAACTGGTGGTCGCTCCGGAGTGGTTCGCGGAGTGGGCGCGTGAGCATGCCGGTGGTGTGGACATCCGGCTGAAGGCGGGGCAGGCGCACAACGAGCTGACCCGGCACCGCTACGAGGTCGTTCTGCACAAGGATCCGGCCGACGTCCTCGAACTTTCCGGTGTGCCCGCGGTGGCGTGGGGCCGGGAAGTGTCCGGCCTGGCCGGCCTGGGTGGCTGCGTCGAGCGAGCGGGTGGCGGCCCGGTGCGGGTGACCGGCATACCCAACGCCCGGCTCATCGTGGAGGCCGCCGCGGCGACCTCCACCGGTACTCGGGGGACCGTCGTCGCCTCTGCCGGCATGGCGCTCGATCCGGAGGACGTCGTCGCCTGGGCGCGGCGGCAGGGCCTGGAAGCGGTCCTCACCTGGTCGGGCGAGGCCGTCCACAGCTTCGACGCGATCCTCCTGCCCGAACGGGAGGACGGGCGGCGGACCCTCTCCGGAGGCTTCGTTCCCGGTGGCGCCGCCGACCGTGTCCGGGCGAACGCCCCCGCGCTGGCCAAGGCGATCGGCCCGCTGCTGGCCGAACTGCCCGGGTACCTGCGCGAACGGCTTCCCGACTACATGGTTCCGGCCGCCTTCGTACCGCTCTCGCGGCTCCCGCTCAACCCGGCGGGAAAGATCGACCGGCGGGCACTGCCCGCGAAGCACACCACCACCGTGAGCAGCCGTGGGCCGCGCAACGCCCATGAAGAGAAACTGTGTGCTCTCTTCAGCGAGTTGCTCGGTCTGGAGAGGGTCGGTATCGACGACGACTTCTTCGCACTCGGCGGCCACTCGCTCCTGGCCACCAGGCTGATCAATCGCGCCCGTGCCGAGATGGGGATCGAGATTCCGATCCGTACGATCTTCGACCTGCCGACGGTGGCCGCGTTCGCCGAGTGGTCGCGGAAGGCGGCCACTCCCCAGCGCCTCCGGTTCGAGCCGCGCGACCGCACACGGGTGAACACCGGGACCGTGCTGTCCTTCGCGCAACGCCGTATGTGGATCCTGCACCAACTGGATCGCGGGGCTGCGACCTACAACATCTCCCCGACGTTCCGGCTCACAGGGCCACTGGACGAGGCCGCCCTGGCCGCCGCGATCGGAGACGTGGTCGCCCGGCACGAGATTCTGCGCACCACGTATGTGACGGACGGCGACGGTGAGCCTCAACCGAGAATCCTGTCGGCGGCACAGGCGCCGGTGCGGGTGCCCGTGATCGAGGTGGCGCCCGAGGACGAGTCCCGCGCGATCGACGAGGCCGCCGCGCACTGGTTCGATCTGGCGACGGAAATCCCTTTGCGGGCCACCCTGTTGCGCCGCTCCGCTCAGGAGCACGTCCTGGTCCTGGTCATCCACCACATCGCCACGGACGGCAGTTCGGGAGTGCCGCTGGCACGCGATCTGGCCGAGGCCTACACCGCACGCCTGGACGGCCGGGCGCCGCGGTGGGAGCCGTTGGCCGCGCAGTACGAGGACTACGCGCTGTGGCAGCGCGAGTTGCTCGGCGACGTGGCGGACCCGGACAGTCTGGCCGCGGCGCAGATCGCGTACTGGAGCGAGGAACTGGCCGGGGTACCACAGCCGTTGAGCCTGCCGCTGGACCGCCCGAGGCCCAGGGTGAGGAGCGCGGAGGGTGACGTGGTCGACGTCGTGGTGGAACCGGACCTGGCGGCCGGGCTGCGGAAACTGGCCGACGAACGCGGGATGACCATGGCGATGGTCGTCCAGGCCGCGCTGGGCGTGCTGCTGGGCAGGCTGGGCGGAGGCGAGGACGTGCCGATCGGCAACCCGATCGCCGGCCGCACCGACGAGGGGCTGGCCGACATGGTCGGGTTCTTCGTCAACACCCAGGTGCTACGGGTGGACCTGTCCGGCGATCCCTCGTTCGCGGACCTGCTCGCACGGGTGCGGGACAAGGCACTGGCGGCCTACGAGCACCAGGACCTGCCGTTCGAGATGCTGGTCGGGGCTCTCGACCTCGAGCGTTCCGCCGCGTACCAGCCGCTGTTCCAGGTGATGTTCGCCTGGCAGAACTTCGAGAAGCGGGAACTCGAACTCCAGGGCTTGAAGGTGGAGTTCGAGCAGCACCTCACGTCCACCGCACAGACCGACCTGATGTTCACGATGGCCGAGGACGGTTCGGGGGCGCTGCGAGGCGACCTCGTCTACGCGACCGCGTTGTTCGACAGAGGATCGGCCGGGGCCATCGCCGCCGAGTTCGTTTCGGTGCTGGACCAGTTGGTCGCCGCCCCGCAGTCGCCGATCAGCGCGATCGAGGTGCCGGAGGACCTACGAGCACGGCCCACGCAGCACACGACCACCGAGAACAGGCGTGGTCCGCGCAACTCCCAGGTGGAGAACCTGAGCGGCCGTGGTCCGCGCAACTCCCAGGAGGAGAACCTGAGCGGCCGTGGGGGGCCGAGCAACGCGCACGAAGAGAAACTGTGCGCCCTCTTCGGCGACTTGCTGGGCCTGGACACGGTCGGTGTCGACGACGACTTCTTCGAACTCGGCGGGAACGAGGACCTGGCCACCCGCCTCGGCGTCCGCATCCGCGAGGAGTTCGGCATCGACCTGCCCCTCAGGACGATCACCGGCCATCCCACGGTGGCCGAGCTGGGCGGGCTCGTGATCGTCGGCGGCACACCGGACGACCAGAGCGACTCGTACGGGGTCGTGCTGCCGCTGAACAGGGATCCCGGTACGGGCAAGCCGCCGCTGTGGTTCTTCCACGGAGGCGGCGGCCTGGGCTGGGCGTTCTTCACCTTCGCGCCGTACGTGAAGGACCGGCCCGCGTACTCCTTGCAGTCCCGTGGTTCCAACGGCAGGGATCCGCTGGCGGGTTCGGTGGAGGAGATGATCGACGACTACCTCGCCCAGATCCTCGCCGTCCAGCCGGAAGGCCCGTACCACCTGATCGGCTGGTCCTTCGGCGGCCCGGTCGTGCACGCCGCCGCCGCGGAGCTGGACCGGCGCGGCCACCGCGTCGGCCTCGTCGCCGTCCTGGACGCCCCACCGGCCACCACCGCCCCGGACAGCCCGTTCAAGCAGGTGGCCGGCCGGACCGCGGCGATGTACCGGGGGGATGTCGAGGAGGTCTTCGGCCAGTACATGAACACCGACAACCTGGACGGTTTCCTGGAGGACATGTCGAAGGTGGGCGCCAACAACCTCAACGCCATGGCCGTCTTCGCGTCACCGGTCTACCGCGGTGACCTGCTGTACTTCAATGCGAAGTCGGACAAAATCGACGGGCTGTCGTCGTACGGGCCCGGATGGCGGCCCTACGTCCTCGGTACCGTCGAGGAGTACGACGTGGACGCCTCGCACCACGACCTGCACATGCCCCGGCCCGCGGGTCAGATCATGGAGGTGATCGCCCGCAAGCTGGCACAGTGACCGGGTTGCCGGGAGGTTCAGTGCTCGCAGAGGGAGAACTCTCGTTCGTAGAGCTGCTCGTTGTGTTCGTCGACGAAGAACTTGCGTTCCTGCATGAGCTGTTCGCGGTAGCTCTTGGCTTCTTCGAGCGTCATGGTCGAGGTGTCGGACCATGGTTGCTGCGGTGGCACGTCGGACGTCGAGGTGATCTCTTCCGATGGGTCGACCAGGAAGAAGGCGAGAATCTTGCGATGCCCCGGGCGGGTGTGGTCCATGAGGCGGAATGAGCCGACGCGGTGCTGCAGGATGTTCGGGAACGCCAGGCAGCGGCCCTCCGGGGTCGACGCCGATCCCAGCATCTGGTTCAGCGCGTCTTCGTTCGCCAGGCCGTAGACCTCACGCACTCCGTTGTCGTCATTCTGTTCGTAGTTCGGGTCGTCGAGTGCCGCCCGGAAGCTCAGCTGGTTTTCGGTGATGTTCTCGCTGTCCCAGTAGTAGATGCCGGTCGAGACGATCCGCTCGTTCAGCATTCCCTCGACATGCCAGGATCCGCCGGGGTACTCGGGCTTGTCCGGGGTGAGATGAATGGTGGCGAGCTTGACGATGACCTGGAGACGGCGACCGCGCAGGTCGACCCGGGCGGATTCGTCAGGCAACTCGGGCGGGGTGAAGGCCGGGGCGTCCGGGATGGTCGGGCGGCGGGTCTCCCACCAGACGTCATGGGCCTCTTCCCATACACGGACAGCTTCTGCGTAGGCGTCACCGTCACCGTAGGAGGACTTGTCCGGATACTCCGGCTCCCGCGACTCGTACCACCCGTAAGGATCGGCCTCGATCCGCAGGGGCCGCGGATGGCGCAGATCGGTGAGCACGTTCTCCAGCAGTGGGCGCATGCGTGCGAACAAGTCCGGCAGGACGGAGGCGAGTTCGCGATGAGTCTCGGGGTGGACGTTGTTGACGTACGAACGGAAGGTGACATCGCCGTCGTCACTGACGTCGACGTCCGTGGGGAGCCATTGGAATTTCTCCGAGAATTCGTACTTCGAGTAGCGGCTCGTCGGGTTCTGCCAAGCCCGCTCGGGCCCGCCGCTCACTCCTTTCACCAGGCAGAACAGTGAGGGATGAACCAGATCCAGTACCTGGCCGTCGGATCCGGGATGCCAGTCCAGTTCTGCGTCGGGGACCCGTTCCAGAACCTGAACCGCCTCGCGCAGCCGGGAATTGAGTTTGTCGTCGACCAGGGTGTCCGACTGCCACACCCCGTCGACGGCGGACACCTCGACGCCGGTTCGTCCGTCCCTCAGCGCGGCGTAGTGCGCGAGTTCGGCGAGCACGTACGAAACCTGCGCTTCGGTGAGGCCCTGGGCGACCGCCTCTTGCGTCCACCGGGCCACGATGTCGGCGTCGTTCATCTTGTCGAACCACGCCGGCTTCGCCCGAATGTGTGCGCTGCACTGCATCATCTCCAGTTCCCGCAGCGTTCGCGGTGTCGCGAACGATAGGGAACGGGCAGCGTGAAAGGGCAGTGGGAAAGCAGTCAGGCCAGTCAATTCTCTCGGTCCTCCCAGTCGGTGTGCGGTGGCGCGAAGGATACTTCAGCACACTGACACCGCGGCTGTGGCCCCTGTCATCGCTGGTCAGGGCCGCAGGGCCTCGACTTGGTCGCGTGATGCCCGGACTGCCGTCACCTGCCGGGAAGTTGCACCCCTGTCGCAGAGGATGAAATTCGTTCAATGGTCAAATGGGGTCGACGCGTTCATCCATGAATTCTGAATGGATTGGGTTGTATTTCGACGCCCGCAGAAAACCTCAGTAGGCACTGCCTGTTCCGTCGGCCAGCGCCGGCACCTCATGTTCGGGGAACAACCCGCTGGCCCGCATCGCCTCGGCGGCTCGTGGGTCCATCAGGAGGACGATTCCCTCATTCCCACCCGTGCAGAGGGTGTGAGCACGCAGTGCGCTACGCCCGGCAGCGGCGAGCAGTTGGTTGACGACAGCCAAGGGACGGACGGTCGACAAAGCCCACGGACTTCCGCTCTCCCAGTCCGAGGGCCTCAGAACCACGCAACGGATCCCGTTGATCGAGACCGTGTAGTCGTCGGCGTCCCGGACCGTCTCGACCTCCAGCACCACGCCGTAGCGCACCAGAGCCGGTGCCAGCTCTCGAAGGAACCTCTCGACCCCGCCCTCGGCCAGTTCCTCTCCGTCCGCGAAGAACTCGACCTGGTCGCGGAGAACGTCGAAATCCAGCGGATAGCAGCCGGTCGCGGCCTCGGTCATCGCGGACTCACGCAGCTCCGCCGACAGGTGATCCCACAATCCGTAGCGGTTCAGCGCCTCGGCCATCACCCGATGACGCTCATCACCCCGCCACGGATCATCGTCCGGGTCCCTGAACCGAAACCTTCTTGCCGCTTCGCCGTCGAACGTCATGGGCCGACGCTACCGCGATGGTCTGACAGTGCCGCCGGCGCCAAGTAGGTGGGCCAACCGGTGCCGGACATGAAGTCACACTTGATCCGGGCCTCAGGCCAGGCGCCCGAGCTCAGGCAATCAGATCCTCTGGGACTGATGACGGTCCCGCCTCATCTGGGAGAAGTCCTCCGGGGCACCACACGACCGGCGGCGGGCCTGTCGTCGTCGGTCCCTCGGACGACCCGCAGACGGCCCGATCCTGCAAGGAGCCAGCCAGGGGCCTGGTGGATTCAGTTCCCCAGCGACGACAGGGCCGCCGCCACTCGTTCGCAAGCCTCCGGCGGGGTCGACGCGTGCGGGGAGAGCCGGAGCGAGTCGGCGCGTACCGTCGGGGTGACGCCCTCGGCGTGCAAGGCCTTCGCCACGACGGACGGATCGCGGTCCGGCACGGTGAAGGAGAGGATGCCCGCGCGGCGCGCCGGGTCGGCGGGGGAGAGGACGCGGCCGCCGTGTTCCTCGACCGTCTCGGTGAGTTCGGCGATCCGGGTGGCGATGGCGGCCTCGATCGCGGCGACTGTGTGCCGCTCGACGAGTTCGAGCGCGGCCGCGAACGCGGCGGCCGTCACCGGGCTGAGGTTGGTGATCGACCATCGCCGCGCGTCCGCCGCGGGCGGGTGTTCCGCGCCGTCGAAGAGACCGACGTCCTCGACGCCCGTCCAGCCGGTGAGGACCGGTTCCAGGGACTCCAGCGCGCGGTCGGACAGTGCCGCGAAACCGGTCGCCCAGCCCGCGCGCAGCCATTTCTGACTGCCCGCCACCACCACGTCGGCCGCGTCCCAGTCCATCGCGGCCACACCGAACGCCTGGATGGCGTCCACGATCAGCAGCCGGTCCGGTCCGATCGCCTCGCGCAGTGCCGCGAGGTCCGCACGGAATCCGGTGCGGAAGTCCACGGCGCTGACGGACACCGCGACGACGTCGTCGGTCAGTGCCGCGCGGACCAGGTCCGGGGTGACCCCGCCGCCGGTCGCCGGATCGAGCCAGCGGGGCGTGGCCCGGCCCAGGCCGGCGGTACGGCGCCACGGATAGTGGTTGGCGGGGAAGTCGGAGCGCGGCGCGAGGACCACACCCCCCGGGATGCCGAGGGCGGCGTGGAACAGCCCCGTGGAGGCGTTGGGGAGCAGCACGGTGTGCCGGCTGTCGGTGCCCACGAGACGCGCGGCCGTGTCCCGTGCGAGTGTTTCCGCGCGCATCAGGCCGTCCACGGTGGTGTGATCGGCGCGGGCGGACTCCTCCATGGCTCGCGTGGTGGCGGCCACGGCGTCCCGGGACGGCGGGCCGAACCGTGCGAAGTCGAGATACCCGGCGGGTGTGTCGAAGTGGGCTGCGTACGACGTGAGCACGGACTCGTTCCTCCGGGACGGTGCGGGTGGTTCGGGACGTGCGGGACGGGCGCGTCGGTCGGGTGTGGGGGCGGGGCCACCGGGTGGCGGTGCCGCGGGGGTGACGTACCCGGATCACCGGTTCTCGCCGTCCCGGGCGCGTTTCCACCCGCTTGTACGGTACGCGTCGCGCTCCGCGCACACCGGCCCGGGGGTTGGCCGCGGGCGCCGGCCGGGGTGTCGGCGCGGGTGCAGACCGCACAGAAAACGGGACGGCCGGGCACTCTCGGGGAGTACCCGGCCGTCCCGTTCACCGAAGCCGAAGCCGAAGCCGAAGCCGAAGCCGAAGCCGAAGCCGAAGCCGAAGCCGAAGCCGAAGCCGATGGCGCCGCCGTGGCTCAGTGTCCGGCGGATTCCTCGGGGCGCGCGTGGCGCGGCAGGAGGAACGCGAGCAGGAACGTCAGGGCCAGCATGCCGTCGACGATCCAGAGCAGCGTCTGCATGACGGAGCCGAAACCGCTCCGGAAGGCCGACGACGCGGTGGCCTGCAGCGCGGCGGGTATCCGGGCGCCGTCCTCGGGCGAGGTGACGGCGGAGCGGGTGTCCTTCTCCAGGCGCGCGCAGGACGCCGGGGTCGCGGCGGGATCCTTGGCCGTGGCACGGTCCGAGGTGCAGGTGCGCAGGCCGGACACGATGCGTTCCTGGGCCGCGGGCGCGACATGCGCGGCGGTCAGCTGTCCTCGCAGGCCGTCCGAGCGGTGGTCGACGGCGGTGGCGATCCCGCCGCCCAGCAGACCGAAGAACACCGTGCCGAGGACGGCCACGCCGAAGGCGCCGCCGAGCTGCTGGACCGCGGTCATCGTGCCGGACGCCGACCCCGTCTCGTGCTGTTCCACGCTGGCGAGCACGATGTCGAAGAACGGAGCCATGAGCAGGCCCATCCCGATGCCCGTGACGAGCAGCGAGGGCAGGAGCTGCCAGGGGCCGACGCCGGATCCCACCTGGTCGAGGGTCAGCCACACGCCGAACACACCGAGCGCCATGACCAGCGCGCCCGCCTGGAGCACGGCCCGGCCGAACCGGACCACACCCTGGGCGATACCGAAGCCGACGATCATGCCGCCCGACCAGGGCACCATCACCAGGCCCGCCTTGAGCGGCGAGTAGCCGAGGCCGATCTGGGTGTAGAGATTGAAGACGAGCATGAAGCCCTGCATGGTCGAGAAGAAGACCAGCCCGAGGATCATGCCGCCGCTGAAGCCGCGCTTGCGGAAGAGGCTCGGGACGACCAGCGGGTCCAGGCCGGACCTGCTGCGGCGTGACTCGTACACGGCGAAGGCGACGAAGACGACGACGGAGGCGCCCATCATCAGGAACGTCCACACGGGCCAGTCGTACTCACGCCCCTGGACCAGCGGGAAGATGATGAGCAGCGCGGCCAGGGAGACCAGGATCATGCCGGGGATGTCGAGGCGCGGCTTGCTGTCGGACCTGCCCCTCGGCAGGTAGCGCACGGCACCGAGGATCGCCGCGGCGCCCAGCGGCAGGTTGATGAGGAAGATCATGCGCCAGCCGGTGCCGAAGTAGTCGGCGTCGACCAGCCAGCCCGCCAGGATCGGCCCGCACACCGCGGACAGGCCCATGACCGGGCCGAACATGCCGAAGGCCTTCTGGGACTCCTTCGGCGGGAACATCTCCTTGATCATGCCGAGGCCCTGCGGCAGCATCACGGCCCCGAACAGTCCCTGGACGACCCGCGCGCCGATCAGCATCCCGGGGGACACGGACACCGCGCACAGCAGCGAACCCACGGTGAAGCCGGCGGCTCCGACCAGGAACATCGTGCGGCGCCCGTGAATGTCCCCGAGCCGTCCTCCGGTGACGAGTCCGACGGCCATCGAGAGGGTGTAGGCGGCGGCGAGCCACTGGAGCGTGGAGGCGTTGCCGCCGAGGTCGGCCCGCATGGAGGGACCGGCGATGTTCGTGACGACGGCGTCGAGGAGATCCATCACCTCGGCCGCGAGGATCACGAACAGCGCAGCCCAGCGCCACCGGTAGGGCGCTGGTGAGTCGATGGGCGTCTCGGCGGACGCGACACCGGTGGTGGACATCGGAAACTCCTCGCGAAGAGGCCGCGCCGGGGTAGGGCCGGGGCGCGGTGGGGCGGATGGATGTGGCTGCCCGGCTCGCCGTCACGAGGAAGAAGCAGGAGACGAGACGCCGGTGAACGCCGTTCACCCTAACAGAACAGTGCTCATCGATAGAACAGTGCTCACCTAGAGAACGGCGTTCATTAAGATATAGCGCAACTCTGCGACGACGACAAGATATATCGCGTTGTGCGGTGGTGAACGCCGCTCTCCAGGGGAGAACGCTGCTCTCCGGCGCCTAGACTGTCGTCATGAGCGACGCGGCCGCCGGCACCCCCGAATCACCCCCGCCGTCCCCCTGGGAGCGCGAGCGTCCCGTCCGCGCCCGCGTCGCCCCGGCGCGCGAGCCGCTGTCGCGCGAACGCATCGTCGAGGCCGCCTTCGTCGTGCTGGACCGGTCCGGTCTCGACAAACTGTCGATGCGTCAGGTGGCGGCCGAACTGGAGGTCGCGGTCTCCGCCCTCTACGCCTACGTCCGCTCCAAGGACGACCTCCTGGAGCTGATGTACACCCGGCTCTTCGCTAGCTTCACGCTGCCCGAGCCCGACCCCGAACGGTGGCAGGAGCAGGTGCGGGACTACGCGCGCTCCTGGCGGTGGCGTCTGCTGTCCCACCGTGACATGGCCAGGATCTCCATGGCGCACGTCCCCTTCACCGCCGAACTGCTGCCGTACGTGGAGTCGTTGCTCGCCATCTTCCGGACCGCGGGACTGCCCGACCGCATCGCGGCGGAGGCCGGTGACCTCATCTCCACCTACATCGACGGGTTCGTCCTGGAGGAGGGCATGTGGCAGGACCGGGCCGCCCAGCACACCGGCGGCGGCTCGCTGGCCCGCCCCGACTGGCGTGAGATGGCCGACGAGATGCAGAACTACTTCGCGTCCCTGCCCGAAGAGGACTTCCCCCATCTGCGAGCCCTGTCCGGGACGATGGTGACGGACTCCTCCGACGAGCGGTTCGACATCGGTCTGGAGATCATCCTGCGTGGTCTGGCGAGCTATCTCCCGGAGCGGAAGGCCTGAGCCCGGGGCGGGCCGCCGTGGATCCGTCCCGCCCCTCTCGGCTCAGTTGTTCCAGCTCTCGTCGTACGGATCGCGCGGCGTCGGGACCGGCCTCGCCGAGCTGACGTCGAGGTACGGGATGAGCCCGCCGTTGACCGGGTCCTTCGTGCGCCTGGGGGTGTAGCGGCCGGTGACTTCGAACCAGGTGTCGGGCCGCAGGACCGGCGGAATCCGTCCGGACAGGCCGATCTTGACCGGCTGGGCGTCGGCGGCACAACAGTTGAGGGCCATGCGGACGAGATAGGGAGCGCCTGCGCCGTCGAGCGCGACGAAACCGGTGATCTTCACCTGCCGGCCGTCGAGGGAGCGGCCGTGGCCGTACGCCGCCCTGCCCGCGTAGTCGACCAGCCCGAGGGGGACCGGGTCACCGGCGGGCAGCTTGGCGTAGCCGAAGGGGGCCTGGAGCGCCGTACCGGTGCGCATCGCGCTGTACGAGCCGAGGGCGGGCGGGGCGACCAGGATGAGCGCGAGCAGCGGGAGGACGAGGAGCCACGAGATCCGCGGTTCCCGATGCGCGTGTCCGTGTCCGTGTCCGTGCCCGGGCCCGGGCACGGCATCGTG
>NZ_JBIAQM010000018.1:0-153307 GCF_042888945.1 Streptomyces sp. NPDC002698 | reverse complement strand
GCCCGTGCCCGTGCCCGTGCCCGTGCCCGTGCCCGTGCCCGTGCCCGTGCCCGTGCCCGTGCCCGTGCCCGTGCCCGTGCCCGTGCCCGTGCCCGTGCCCGGGCTCGGCGTCCTGTCCGTGCCCGTCCTCGGCGTCGTGTCCGTCGCCGGACCGGCCGGCGGAGGCCTTCCGGTGTTCGCGTACCTCGTACCAGACCGTGGCGAGGGCCGTGACGACGAGCACCACACCGGCCGCGAGCAGCAGGGGCCGCAACCCGGCCTTGACGTAGCGCAGATAGAGATCCGTGATGCTCGCGTGCAGCACCGCCGCGCCGAGGAGGAAGAGCACGGCCGCCTGGGCCTGCCGGTTCACAGGAGCACCGCCCCGATCAGTACGGACATGAGGATCGCCAGGGCGAAGGTGGTGGGCGCGAATCGTGCCGCGAACCCGCGGCCGAACGTGCCGACCTGCATGGCGAAGAGCTTCAGGTCGATCATCGGGCCGACGACGAGGAACGCCAGCCGGGCGGTGAGCGAGAACTGGGTCAGCGAGGCGACGACGAACGCGTCGGCCTCGGAGCAGATCGACAGGAGCACGGCCAGGATCGCCAGGGCCAGGACGGACACCACCGGATTCCCGGCCGCGGCGTGCAGCCAGCTCGCCGGTACGACGGACTTGAGCGTGGCGGCGGCCATCGCGCCCAGCACGAGGAACCCGCCCGCGTGCATGATGTCGTGCCGCACCGAGCCCCAGAACGCGGCCCCCTTGCCGAGGCCGTCGTGCGCGGGGCGGGCCGGTGGACGCAGCCAGTCGGCGCGGCCGAGACGCTGCCACAGCCAGCCCATCGAACAGGCCACGAGGAGACTGGCCACGAAGCGGGCGAGAACCATCTCGGGGTTGCGGGGGAAGGCGACGGCCGTCGCGGTCAGCACGATCGGGTTGATCGCCGGGGCGGACAGCAGGAACGCCAGGGCCGCGGCCGGAGTGACCCCGCGGCGCACCAGCGCCCCCGCGACCGGTACGGACGCGCACTCGCAGCCGGGCAGGACGGCCCCGGCCATCCCCGCGACCGGCACCGCGAGCGCCGGCCGTTTCGGCAGCGCGCGGGCGAAGAACGACGGCGGGACGAACACCGCGATGACCGCGGACAGCAGGACGCCCAGGACGAGGAAGGGCAGGGCCTGGACCACCACCGCGACGAACACGGTCATCCAGCTCTGCATCACCGGTGCGGACAGCGCTCCGCGGATCGGCCCCTGCGACGCGACGACCAGCAACAGGAGCATGGTCAGGGCGAGCGGGGAGTCGAGGTGCCAGCCCTGCCGGGCCTGGTCGTCCGCGTCCTGCCGCCGGACCGGCGGCGGGGCTTCCTTGGTGACGGTCATGCTCGAGGTACCTCCGGTCGGGGAAGGGCGCGGCCGAGTATGCCCTCCCGCCCTGAATACGCCGGTCCGGCCACAGCTTCTCACCGCGTGACGAGGGGATTGCCCGCGCCCGGGGGTTTCTTGACCTTCACCGGCCCGGGGGTGCCGGGGCGCACGGCGCGTGGAGGTCGTGTCACATCTCTTTACGTGGCTGTCATGGACCTGTAGCTTCCGGGCCGCAAACCCTTTCAGGAACTTGCCGGTTCTTCTTGCAACGCAACTCCCCTTCCCCGCAACCGCATCGGAGCCGCCCCATGCGCCGCAGACGTCAACGACCGCCGCTGAGAGTGCTCATGGCGCTCCTGGCGGTGACCGGACTGTCCGGACTCACCCCGCCGGACACGGGAGCCGTCCCCATGGAGAGCACGGCCGCCACCTCCACGACGGCGACCGTCTTCTACTACACGAAGACCAAGAACTGGCCGGCCACCTACCTGCACTACGCCCCGGACGGCGGTTCCTGGACCACCGTGCCGGGAGTGCGGATGGAGGCGGCCTGCACGGACTGGGTGAAGAAGACCGTCGACCTCGGTTCGGCCGCCGGGCTCCAGGCCACCTTCAACAACGGAAGCGGCACCTGGGACAACAACGGCGGCGGCAACTACGCGCTGGGCACGGGCACGATCACCGTCAAGGACGGTGTGATCGCCCACAGCGACCCGTGCGCCGACACCGGTACGGGCGGCGGCAACCAGGCCACCGTGTACTACTCGACCGCCACCTCCGGCTGGACCACGGCCAACATCCACTACGCGCCCACCGGCGGCTCCTGGACGACGGCCCCCGGCGTCGGCATGGAGACCGCCTGCACCGGCTGGTGGAAGAAGACCCTCGACATCGGTACGGCGACCTCGCTCAAGGCGGCCTTCAACAACGGCAACGGCGTCTGGGACAACAACAACGGCACCGACTACGCGATCCCGGCCGGCACCACGACGGTGAAGGACCGGACCGTCACCGCCGACGCCGAGGACCCGTGCGCCGCCGAAGAGCCCGACACCGAGGCGCCGACCGCGCCCACGAAGGTCACGGCGACCGCCACCAGCACCTCGGTGGTCGTGAGCTGGGACCCGGCGACCGACGACACCGCCGTGACGAAGTATCAGCTCACGCGCACGGGCGGCACCAAGGGAAGCGTCGTCACCGACGTCGGCTCGACGGTGTACTCCGACACGGGACTCGAGGAGAAGACCCAGTACACCTACACGGTGAAGGCCGTCGACGCGGCCGGGAACGCCTCGCCCGCCTCCGCCGCGGCCACCGTCACGACCGGGGAGAAGGCTCCCGCGCCGGCCTCGGGGACGCCGCTCGGCACCGACCCGCGCAAGGATCCGATCTACTTCGTCCTCACCGCCCGCTTCTACGACGGGGACAGCTCCAACGACCGCGGCGGCAGCCAGGACGTCAAGTCGGGCAACGCGGCCAACGACGACCCCATGTTCCGCGGCGACTTCAAGGGTCTCGTCGGCAAACTCGACTACATCAAGGCGCTCGGGTTCTCGGCCGTCTGGATCACCCCGGTCGTCCTCAACCGCTCCGACTACGACTACCACGGCTATCACGGCTACGACTTCTACAAGGTCGACCCGCGCCTGGAGTCGGCCGGCGCCTCCTACCAGGACCTGATCAACGCGGCCCACGCCAAGGGCATGAAGATCTACCAGGACGTCGTCTACAACCACAGCTCCCGCTGGGGCGCCAAGGGCCTGTTCACCCCGACCGTGTACGGCGTGCGCGACTCCCAGTGGAGCTGGTACTACGACGAGAAGAACGAGGGCTTCGAGTACGACGGCCTCACCGTCGAGCCCAAGTCCGGGAAGTCGTACTACAACGGCGACCTGTGGTCGACCGCCGAACCCTCCGGCAACACCTGCCTCAACTGGGGCAAACCCACCGGAGGCAAGAGCGCCGAGGGCTACACCGTGTACAACTGCCAGTGGCCCAGCCCCACTTCGGGCATGTTCCCGAAGGCGTACTACCACCAGTGCTGGATCGGCAACTGGGAGGGTGAGGACTCCCGTTCGTGCTGGCTGCACGAGGACCTCGCCGACTTCAACACCGAGAACGCCACCGTCCAGAACTACTTGATCGGCGCGTACGACAAGTACATCGACATGGGTGTCGACGGGTTCCGCGTCGACACGGCCGTCCACATCCCGCGTGTCACCTGGAACCGCCGCTTCCTGCCCGCCATCCACGACCGGGTCACCCAGCGGTTCGGCACGGAGGCCGCGAAGAACTTCTTCGTCTTCGGCGAGGTGGGCGCCTTCGTCAACGACAAGTGGAACCGCGGCTCGGTGAACCACTCGGCGCAGTTCTTCACCTGGAAGGAACGCAAGGAGTACAGCGCGGACGACGTGACGGCGGCGATCGAGCAGTACAACTACGAGGAGCAGCTCGGCACCGGCAGCCAGCCCACCTCCGCCAACGCCTTCCTGAGCGGGAACAGCTACCACACCCCGGACCGCAGCCAGTTCTCCGGGATGAACATCATCGACATGCGCATGCACATGAACTTCGGTGACGCGCAGAACGCCTACAGCAACGGCAAGGACTCCGACGACTCCGTCAACGACGCCACGTACAACGTCGTCTACGTCGACAGCCACGACTACGGACCCAACAAGTCGAGCACCCGCTACAGCGGCGGCACCGACGCCTGGGCCGAGAACATGTCCCTGATGTGGACCTTCCGCGGCATCCCCACGCTCTACTACGGATCGGAGATCGAGTTCCAGGCGGGCAAGCAGATCGACTGCGGGCCGACCTGCCCCCTGGCGACCACCGGGCGCGCCTACTACGGCGGCCATCTCGCGGGGAGCGTCACGGCCTCCGACTTCGGCAAGGCCGACTCCGCGAGCGGTGAGGTCGCGACGACCCTCGCACAGCCGCTGGTCAAGCACCTTCAGCGGCTCAACCGGATCCGCCGGGCGATCCCGGCCCTCCAGTCGGGGCAGTACTCGACGGACGGCATCAGCGGCTCGATGGCCTTCAAGCGCCGCTACACCAGCGGGTCGACCGACAGCTTCGCCCTCGTCACGGTCACCGGCGACGCGACGTTCACCGGCGTCCCGAACGGCATCTACACGGACGCCGTCACCGGCGCGGTGAGAACCGTCACCGGCGGCACGCTGTCGGTGGCCGCGCCGGGGAAGGGAAACCTGCGGGTCTACGTGCTGAACGGCCCCGGAAAGATCGGAACGGACGGGCCCTACCTCAAGTAGCCCGCGGCCGTCGGACACGTACGGAAGCGGCGGTCGCCGTGGTCCCGCCCGGGCGCCCCACGCCCGGGCGGGACACCTCGGCCGCCGCCACCGCACCCGGCGGGGCCCAGGATGAATGGCGTGCGGAGCGCTGGGTACGCGACCGTCGACATGCCCGGGAGCGAGACCGGCCCGGGTGGCCGCCCGCCCGCCACGATCCGGGGATCTGCCATGGACACGCCCTTGAACAACAACCACCCCGCCGCACCCGCGGTGACACCCGCGCAGGAGGCGCTGGACACCCTCGCCGTGGACACCGACGACACCGCCGCGCTGGACACCCTCGCCGGCAGCGACGTCCTGGTGCCCGTGCCGGACGACGCCTCGGACGAGGACATCGCCGATCCCCACGCCGTGGCACTGCCCGTCCTGGACGATCCCGAAGGCGGACAGGTGGTTCCGGTGTTCACCTCGGAGCTGGAGCTGACCGAGCTCCTGCCCTCCGTCTCCCGCTACCGTCTCGTGCCGCTGGCCGCGCTCGCCTCCCAGTGGCCCTCGGGCGATCTGGCCCTCGTCATCGACGCGGCCTCACCGCACGGCCTCACGCTCACCTCCGAGGGAGTGCGCACGCTGCTGGCGCGGTAGCGGCGCGGTGGGCGGCGGCACGGTCGGCGGCGCGGGGAACCTTCCGCTCCCCGGCGCCGCCGGGCTGCCGGACGGAGCGGAGGCGTGCTGCGGCGAGGCCTGGGAGAGAGCCGTGGGAAGGACGGGGCGGGTGGATCAGCCGTTCAGCATGCGGGCGAGCGCGGACCGCTGAAGGGGGAGCACCTCGGCGTGCAGTTCGCGGCCCTTTCGGGTGAGGGCGACCCATACCCCGCGGCGGTCCTCCTGGCACATGGTGCGTTCCACCAGGCCGTCCTTCTCCAGCCGGCCGATGAGACGGGACAGCGCGCTCTGGCTCAGATGGACCCGGTCCGCGATGTTCTGCACCCGGCAATGCTCGCCGGGCTCCGCGACCGTCTCCGATACGAGGATGTCCAGGACCTCGAAGTCGCTGGCTCCCAGGCCGTGCGGGTGCAGCACGCGGTCGATCTCGCACATCGTGCGGGCGTGCACCGAGAGGATGTCCCGCCACTGGTCCTCCAGCCGGGAACCGGGCGTCTTCGTTGCCATAACTGAACGGTAACAGAGATCCGGCCATTAGTTGAGCGTGCAATTAGTGTGCCTGCATCCAGTCACCCGCGACACCCCCGACGCCCGTACCGCCTCCGGCCTCCGCGCCGCCCGTACCACCCGCGGCACCCGCGGCATCTTCGGCCTCCGCGCCGCCCGCCCCGCCCGTGCCCCCTGTCAGGTGGTGGGGTCCTCGATGAGCCCGTACTGGTTGCCCTCCGCGTCCTTCACCGACGCGACCAGCCGGCCGTCGCCCACGTCCTGGAGCTCCTGGAGCGTCTCGGCGCCCGCTTCGAGCAGGGCCGCCAGGGTCGCCTTGATGTCGTCGACGTGCCAGAAGGGGACCGGGCCGGTCAGGCCCTTGGAGTGGCCGTTCGGGTCGAGGCCGACATCCTGGCCCGCGTCCTTGAAACCGACGTAGTACGGCTCGTCCACATAGGGCTCCACCCCGAGCAGCCGGGTGAACAGGGCCTTCGCCTTCGCGATGTCCTTGACGGGGTAGATGATGGTCTTGACTCCGGCGGTCATCTCGACTCCTGTGCGGTGCGTGGCGGCCGTGGCGGCCGGCTGTGGTGCCGTCGGCGATCCGGCGGCCCTTTCACGCTAAGCCGGGGCGGGCGGGCGCGGCTTCTCGAATCCTGACCGGTGCGGCTCTCAGGTGGACTCGCGGCGCACCAGCTCCGTCGGAAGGATCACCGCCGCCGGATCCTCGCCGCCGATCTGGGCGAGGAGGACCCGGACCATCTCGGAGCTGATGCGGTCCCAGGGCTGGCGGATGGTGGTGAGGGCCGGGGTCGCGGCGGTCGCGGCGGGGGAGTCGTCGAAGCCGCCGACCGCGACGTCCTCCGGGACCCGGCGGCCCGCCTTGCGCAGCGCGGTCAGCACGCCCTGGGCCATCAGGTCCGACGCGACGAACACGGCGTCCATGTCCGGTGCGCGGTCCAGGAGCTGTTCGGCGCCCGCCTCACCGCTGGCGCGGCTGTAGTCGCCGGAGGCGATGAGACGGTCGTCGGCCTCGACGCCCGCCTCGGCGAGCACTTCCCGGTAGCCCGCCAGACGCTCGACACCGCCGGGGGTGTCCAGCGGGCCGGTGACCATGCCGATCCGGCGCCGCCCGAGGGAGAGCAGGTGCGTGACCATGTCCCGGGCGCCGTCGCGGTCGTCGGCGGCCACATAACTCACCTTGGAACCGAGTCCGATGGGCTTGCCGCAGGCGACGAGCGGCACGCCCGCCTCGCGCAGCTCCTCGGCGACCGGATCGCCGGAGTGGCTGGAGACCAGCAGCACCCCGTCGACGTGGCCGGCCGTGATGTACCGCGTGATGCGCCGCCGCTCGTCCTGGGTGCCGGCGAGCATCAGCAGGAGCGGCACGTCGTGCGCGGCGAGTGCCTGGGTGCAGCCGCGCAGCAGGACGTTGAAGTTCGGGTCCTCGAAGAACCGCTCCTGCGGCTCGGTCAGCAGGAAGCCGACCGAGTCGGACCGTCCGGTGATCAGTGAGCGGGCGTGCCGGTTCACGACGTAGCCCGTCCTGCGGATGGCGGCGTTGACCGCCTCCGCCGCCGAGGGGCTGACGTAGTGCCCGCCGTTGAGCACACGCGAGACGGTGCCCCGCGAGACACCCGCCTCACGCGCGACGTCGTGGATCGTCGGCGGCCTGCGCCGGCCCCCCGTGTTGCTCATGGTCACGACTTTACGGCTCCTGACAGCAGGTCGAGGCTCCAGAAGCGCTGGACGACCAGGAACAGCGCGACCAGCGGGATGATCGCCAGCAGGGCGCCGGTGATGACCAGGGTGTACAGGGCCGGGGTGTTGGAGCCCTGTTCGAGGAGCGTGAACAGGCCGAGGGTGATCGGGAACTTCTCGTCGTCGCTGAGCATGATGTAGGGGAGCAGGAAGTTGTTCCACACGGCGACGAACTGGAACAGGAACACCGTCACCAGGCCGGGCACCATCATCGGCAGCGCGACCCGGGTGAAGATCCGCCACTCGCCGGCGCCGTCCATCCGGCCGGCCTCGACCACGTCACCGGGGATGGCCGCGGCGGCGTAGATCCGGGCGAGGTAGACGCCGTACGGGGACAGGACGAGCGGCAGCAGCACGGAGGCGTACGAATCCGTCAGGTCCGCCTCGGCGAGGAGCAGGTACTGCGGGATCGCGAGGATCACCGGCGGCATCAGAACGCCCGCCAGGAGGACGCTGAAGATGGTCTCGCGGCCCCGGAAGCGGTAGATCGCGAGCGCGTAGCCGCTGATCGCCGAGACGGCCGTCGACAGAAGGGCGCCGAGACCGGCGTAGAGGGCGGAGTTGCCCATCCACTTCCAGTAGATGCCGTCGCGGTAGGCGTTGAGGTCCGTGACGTTCCGGGTGAAGCCGGTGCCCGGCAGGAACGTGAACGTCGAGAACAGCTCGCGGCCCGACTTGGTGGCGGCGATCACCACCCAGGCCACGGGCAGCAGACAGTAGAGCGCGCCGAGCAGCAGGGTGAGGGTCGGGACCAGGGCGATCCGGCCGCGCGGGGGCGGCCCTTGGGCGGTGCCGGGGGTGGTGCCCGCGGCCGGCGCCGCCTTGCGGACGGCAAGAGAACTCATCGTGCTTCCTCCTGCTTGGTACGGGAGTTCGCGGCGCGCAGGAAACCGAAGGACAGGACCAGCGTGGCCACGGCGATGATCACTGCCTCGGCGGCGGCCGCGTAGATGTCACCGGTGTTGAACGCGTCCCGGTAGACCTTCATCAGCGGACTCCAGGTCGTGGAGACGGAGTTGGTGAGAGGCTTGAGGGTGGTCGGCTCGCTGAACACCTGGAGCGTGGCGATGATCGAGAAGAAGAAGGTGAGCACCAGGGAGGGCGCCACCATCGGGATCTTGATCCGCAGGGCGGTCTGCAGCGGGGTGGCGCCGTCCAGCTTCGCCGCCTCGCGCACCTCGGCCGGGATGGCCTGGAGCGAGGTGTAGATGACGATCATGTTGAAGCCGGTGCCGCCCCAGACCGCGATGTTCGACAGCGCGAGATACAGCGGGCCGCCGTCCAGCAGGTTCGGCTGGGGCAGTCCCAGCTTGTCGAGGACGAAGTAGAAGGGGCTGACGTCCGGGAGGTAGAGGAACCCCCACAGCAGGGCGGCCACGACGCCCGGGATGGCGTACGGCAGGAAGATCGCGAGCCGGGTGAAGGGGGCCAGGCGTACCTTCTCCGCGTCGAGCATGAGCGCGAAGAGCAGCGCGAGGCCGAGCATCACCGGCACGACGATGGCGCCGTAGCCGGCCACGCGCAGCGCGCCGTCGACGAGTTCGCTGTCGGTCAGCGCGTCGGTGTAGTTCCCGATGCCCGCCCAGACCTCCTTGCGGGCACCGGCGCCCAGGCCGAGGCCCTTGACCTGGACCTTGTGCAGGCTCAGCCAGATCGCGTAGCCGATGGGCAGCGCGAAGAAGAGGACGAAGAGGATCGTCGCGGGGAGGAGGAAACCGTACGGGGCCCCCTTGACCCCGTACGGCTTCCGGCGTGCCTCGGTCACTGAGCGACCCCGAAGCCCTGCTTCTTCAGGTCGGCGACGGTGGCGTCCTGCATGCTCTTCAGGGCGGCACCGAAGTCCGACTTGTTCTTGGCGGCGGCGCCGAAGGCGTCGTTGAAGGTCGTGTAGGCGACGTTCACGTTCGGGCCCCACGCGGACGGGGCGGTGGTCTTCGCGATCTCCGAGGCCTTGGTGTAGAAGTCCGGCTGGTTGGAGAAGAAGGCCGGCGGCTGCGCGAACGCGTCACCGCTCTGGGCGCTGGTGGAGGCCGGGTAGATGCCGCTCTCCTTCGCCAGCGCGGCCACCGCCTGCGGGTCGGTGTTCAGCCAGGCGGCGAACTTCGCGGCGGCCGCCTTGTGCGGGGAGTCCGTGGTGACGGCCGTCGAGGAGCCGCCCCAGCTGCCGGTGACGTTCTCGCCGGCCGACCACTGCGGCAGCGGGGCCATCGCCCACTTGCCCGTGGTCTGCGGGGCCGCCGTGGTCAGGGTGCCGGGTGCCCACACCGCGCTGACCCAGGCGATCTGCTTGCCGGTGTTCAGCGCCTTGTTCCAGGCCGGCTGGTACATCGGCTGGTTGTCGATCGCGCCCTCCTTGACGAGACCGCCCCAGAAGTCGGCGACCTTCCGGGTGGCCGCGTCGTCGATGCCGACCTTCCACTTGTCGCCGGAGGTGGTCCACCACTTGGCGCCGGCCTGCTGGGCCAGACCCGCGAACAGACCGGAGTCGTTGGCGGAGAAGGTGGTGAGCGCCTTGTCCGGGGCCTTCTTCTTCAGCGCGCGGGCGGTCTCGGCGAACTGCTCCCAGGTGGTCGGAACGGTCAGGCCGTACTTCTTGAACAGGTCCGCGCGGTAGTAGAACATCATCGGGCCGATGTCCTGCGGGATCGCGTAGACCGCGTCCGTCCCCAGTGTCGTCTGCTGCCAGACGCCGTCGGCGAACTTGGTCTTCGCCTCCTTGGACTCGGCGGCTATGTCGGCCAGCGCGTCATTGCTGACCAGGGTCGGCAGCGCCTGGTACTCGGCCTGGACCAGGTCCGGTGCCTTCTTCGCCTTGTGCGCGGTGAGGATCTTGGTGACGAGCGTGTCGCCGGACGCCTGCTTCTTCACCGTGACGGTGATCTGCTGCTTCTTCCCCGGCCCCTTGTTCCAGAGGTCGACGACCTTGTCCATGCCCGGCGCCCAGGTCCAGAACGTCAGTGTCGCGGGTCCGGACTGGGATTCGCTCTTGTCGTCGTCGGACGAGCCGCAGGCGACGAGCGAGGTGGCGCCGAGGACGACGGCGATGGTGCTGGCCACGAGGCGGTTGTGCTTCGTGTTGGGCATGGAACGTTCTCCCCTGACCTGGGCCTCCGCCTGCTGCGGAGGCCTGCCCTGTTCTTGCGCGATTCGCTTGCGGGGGTGCGCCGGCGGTACCGGTGACCGCGAGCGCGCACCGGGCCCCGGGGCCCTCACGCGCTCGCCTGCCGACACCTGAGCGTCCCTTCGGCTCACTCGCGGTGCTTCTGTGAGCGTTCACAGTAGAGAAACATCCCGGACACTTGTCAATGGTTGTTGCTGTGCGGTTATGTTGGGCTCACGCCGCTGGCGTTGTGTGTGCACGTTCCCAAATGATCGATTACATGGGAGAGATCCATGCCGGAGACCAACCCCAAGGGCCTCACCGGGCTCGCCTTCGGTGGGGACTACAACCCCGAGCAGTGGCCGGAAAGCGTCTGGCCCGAGGACGTCCGGCTGATGCGGGAGGCGGGCGTCACGATGGTGAGCGTCGGGATCTTCTCCTGGGCCCTGCTCGAACCGGCCCGGGGCACCTACGAGTTCGGCTGGCTGGACCGCGTCCTCGACCTGCTCCACGAGAACGGCGTACGCGCGGACCTGGGCACCCCGACCGTCGCACCGCCCGCCTGGTTCTACCGCGAACACCCCGAGGCGCTCCCCGTGGCCGCCGACGGCACCCGCTACGCCTTCGGTTCACGCGGCGCCATCTGCCACAGCAACGACCACTACCGCGCCGCCGCCGCCTCCATCACGACCCGGCTCGCGACCCGGTACGCCGACCACCCCGCCCTCGCGCTGTGGCACGTCCACAACGAGTACGGCGTCCCCGTCTCGGCCTGCTACTGCGATTCCTGCGCCGCGCATTTCCGCCGGTGGCTGACCGGCACCTACGGGAGCGTCGACGAGCTCAACGAGGCCTGGGGGACGGCCTTCTGGGGGCAGCGGTACACCGGCTTCGACCAGGTCGACCCGCCGCGCCTGACCCCGACCGTCGGCAATCCGGCCCAGGCGCTGGACTACAAGCGGTTCGCCGACGCCACCATGCGCGAGAACTTCGTGGCCGAACGGGACATCCTCCACCGCCTCGCGCCGGGCGTCCCCGTCACCACCAACTTCATGACGGCCCTCAGCCAGTGCGACTCGGTCGACTACTGGGCCTGGGGCCGCGAGGTCGACCTGGTCACCAACGACCACTACCTGATGACCGACGGCCGCCGTACCCACGTCAACCTCGCGATGGCCGCCGACCTCACCCGCTCGGTCGCCGGCGGCGCGCCCTGGCTGCTCCTCGAACACTCCACCTCGGGCGTGAACTGGCAGCCCCGCAACCCCGCCAAGGCGCCCGGCCAGATGGCCCGCAACTCGCTGTCCCACGTGGCCCGCGGTTCCGAGGGCGCCATGTTCTTCCAGTGGCGGCAGTCCCGCAGCGGCGCCGAGAAGTTCCACTCCTCGATGCTGCCGCACGCCGGCACCGACACGCGGGTGTGGCGCGAGGTCGTCGAACTCGGCGCGTCCGTCGACTCGCTGGCCTCCGTCAAGGGCACCCGCACGGTCGCCGACGTGGCCGTCCTGTGGGACTGGCAGTCCTGGTGGGCGCAGAGCCTGCAATGGCGCCCGAGCGAGGACCACGACGCCCGCGAGCGCGCCGACGCCTTCTACGAGGCCCTCTACGACCGTCACCTCACCGTCGACTTCGCCCACCCGGAAGCCGACTTGTCGGCCTATCCCCTTGTCGTCGTACCCGCCCTCTACCTGATGACCGAGGCCGCGGCGGACAACCTCAGGGAGTACGTCGACAGCGGCGGTACCCTCCTCGTCTCCTACTTCTCCGGCATCGTCGACGAGCACGACGCCCTCCACGAAGGCCCCCATCCCGGCGCCCTGCGGGACGTACTCGGCCTGACCGTCGAGGAGTTCTCCCCGCTGCTCCAGGGGGAACTCGTCCGGATCACCGGGCCCGACGGCTCCGAACTCACCGGTGACGTGTGGACCGAGTTCGTGGTGCCGCGCGGTGCCGAGACCGTGTGGACGTACGCCGACGGGCTCACCGCCGGGCATCCGGCGGTCACCCGGCACCAGAGCGGTGCGGGCTCGGCCTGGTACGTGTCCACGCGCCTCGCGGCCGAGGGACTGGACGCCCTGATCGGCTGGGTGGCCGACGACGCGCGCATCGCGCCGCGCGCCGATCTGCCCCGCGACGTCGAAGTGGTGCGCCGTACCGGCGAGTCCGGCACCTACGTCTTCGCCGTCAACCACACCGCGTCCGACGCCAAGGTGCCGCTGGACGCGCACGGCACCGAGCTCCTCACGGGCGAACGCGCCGCCGGCCGGCTCGCGGTCCCGGCGGGCGCGGTACGGGTCGTACGCCTCGACGGCTGAGCGGGCACGGTCCGCAGGGTTCGTCCTTCCCCGCGGCCGGTCCCGACCAGCTCGTCCCGCATGAGCGTTGACCGGGTCCCGGCGCGACCGGAGGCGGGTCCGGGCCTCATCCGGGCCTCGGGGCGACCGCCCGCCCGAGGCAGGGGGCCGCCCCGGTGGGATCAGGTCAACCGGCTTTCATCGCAAGGGGTGTGCCCGGATCCGTGTCCGACCGGGCGTGGTTGCGCGGACTTTGACCAGGCCGACCCGGCGGACACGGGTCGGCGCCCGTTTCGACCGCACCAGCCGTACCAGTCGCACTGGTCGCACCTCCGGCACCGGTCGTCCGGACCCGTGCGGGCACGCCCGGTCACCCTCCGGGCCCGCGCTCCCGGCGACCGCACCGAGTCCTCCGGGTCACCACCCGGCGATCCCCCGACCGGCAGGGCCGCACGGCCCGCCGGCCGCTTCAACCGCCGCCCGTGTCACAGAACTCGGCGGCGCCCCGACCCCCCTCCGCCCGTGCGAGCCGTGAAGCCGCGGGCGGAGGGGTTCGCCCCCGGATCCACCCCCGGATCCGCCGGGCACCTCTCCCCACCACGTCGAAGGGACGACGGACGATGATGTTCCATCCCAGACGCACACTCAGGGCCCTGCTGCTGCCGCTCGCGGCCGGGCTCGCCCTCACCGCCCTCCCCGCGCAGACCGCGCAGGCGGCGAGCACCCTGACCAACGCCGGATTCGAGGCCGACGGGACCGGCACCGCCGTTCCCAGCGGCTGGTCGGAGTCCGGCACCGCCGCCGCCTCGTACGTCGAAGCCGGTGGCCACGGCGGGAGTTACCGCCTCAGCCACTACTCCGCCTCGGCCTACAAGGCGGAGACCTACCAGACCCTCACCGGGCTGACCAACGGGAACTACAAGCTCACCGCGTGGGTGCGCTCGGGCGGCGGACAGAACTCCGCCTACCTCGCCCTGAAGAACTGCGGCGGCACCGAGCAGCGCACCGATCTGCCCGTCTCCGCCGGCGGGTGGATCCACCTGGTCGTGCCCGTCTCCGTGACGAGCAACCAGTGCACGGTCAGCGTCTACTCCGACGCCAACGCCGGAAACTGGATCAACGTCGACGACCTGACGTTCACCTCCGGCACCACCGGACTGACCGTCAAGGGCTCCGACATCTCCTCCCTCGCCAAGAGCGAGGCCTACGGCGGGGTCTACAAGACCAGCTCCGGCACCACCGGCGACGCGCTCGCCATCCTCAAGTCCTCCGGGATGAACTACGCGCGACTGAAGGTCTGGGTGAACCCGGCCGACGGCTACAACAACAAGGCCCGGGTCCTGGCGACGGCCAAGCGCATCAAGGCGCAGGGCATGAAGCTCCTGGTCGACTTCCACTACTCGGACACCTGGGCCGACCCCGGCACCCAGACCAAGCCCGCCGCCTGGGCCGGACACTCGTACAGCCAGCTCAAGACGGACGTCTACAACCACACGTACGACGTCCTGAACGCCCTGAAGGCGCAGGGCACCACGGCCGACATGGCGCAGATCGGCAACGAGATCAACGGCGGCATGCTCTGGTCCGAGGGCTCCACGGACAACTTCGCGCAGCTCGCGGGACTGCTCAACTCCGGCTACGACGCGGCCAAGGCGGTCAGCTCCTCGACCGTCGTGGCCCTGCACCTCGCCAAGGGCGGCGATCTCACCGGTACCCGCTGGTGGTTCGACACCGCCCTCGCCAACGGCGTGAAGTTCGACGCCATCGGCCTGTCCTACTACGGCTACTGGCACGGTTCGCTCTACGACTTCCAGACCACCCTGGACGACGCGGCCTCCCGCTACGCCAAGCCGGTCTTCCTCGCCGAGACGGCCTACCCCTTCCGTCTCGACAGTGACGACGCGCTCGTCAACCAGATCGACACGACCGCCGAACTGGTCTCCGGCTACGCGGCCACGACCAGCGGGCAGTCCAACTGGCTGCGGGACGTCATGAACATCGTGGAGGCCGTGCCGAACGGCCGCGGTCTCGGCGTCTTCTACTGGGAGGCCACCTGGACGGCGGTCACCGGCAACGGCTGGGACCCGGCCGACTCCGCCTCCGGCAACGGATGGGAGAACCAGGCCCTGTTCGGCTTCGACGACAAGGCGCTTCCGGCCATGTCCCTGTTCGGTCACCGCTGAGCGGCGACGGGGTCCGGCCGCCGGTGCGGCCGGGCCCCGTGCGTTTTCCGAGCCGTCCGGCTCCGGCCAGGGTCGCCGGAAGGCAGTGCGTGCCCCCGCCGGCTGCGGGACAGTGGCGGGAGACCGTCACGACGGAGGGGGACGACATGCTCAAGGGGCCCGGCGGCGGGCAGAGACTGGACATCCTGGAGTGGTTGCGCGACCCCGTGACGCACTTCCCGCACCGGCGCCCCGCCGACCTCGTCGAGGACGGCGTCACTCCAGAGGCTCTCGCCGTCAAACTCGGAGTGAGCCGGGCCGTGGCACGCACCCACCTCGACCTCCTCACCGGAGTCGGTCTGCTGCGGGCCAGGAAGGTGGGGCGACGGACCTACTACCGCCCTGACGAGTACCGTATCGCCGAAGTGAGCCACTACTTCGAGAAGGGCTGGTAGGCGCGTGGGAGACGGGTCCAACACCGCGGCGGTCACCGCCCTTTCGCCCCGGCGCGCGGTGTCGCTCGGCGGCCGCGGCCCCGAGGACGTGGTGGCCGACACCCGGGGCGGGGTGCTGACCGGTCTGGAGGACGGCCGCATCGTGCGCGTCGAAGGCCTCGGCGACCCCGCCCGTACCGGTGTCAAGGTCGTCGCCGAGACGGGCGGCAGGCCGCTCGGCCTCGAACTCCTTCCGGACAACGCTCTGTTGGTGTGCGATGCCGAACGCGGACTGCTGCGGGTCGGGCTGGAGGACGGAGTGGTCCGCGTCCTCGCCGACCGGGTCGCCGGAGTACCGCTGCGCTTCTGCAGCAATGTGGTCGCCCTCTCGGACGGCACCGTGTACTTCACGGTCTCCAGCCGGAGTTACCCCCTGAAGCAGTGGATCGGCGATCTCGTCGAGCACACCGGATCCGGCTGTCTGCTGCGCCTCGCGCCGGGGGAGAAGGAACCCGAAATCCTCCTGGAAGGGCTTCAGTTCGCGAACGGTCTCGCCGCCTCGGCCGACGAGTCGTTCCTCGTCCTCGCGGAGACCGGCCGGTTCCGTCTCGTCCGCTATTGGCTCACCGGGCCGCTCGCGGGCCGGTCCGAGACCTTCGCCGACGACCTCCCCGGCCAGCCGGACAACCTCTGGCGTGCCCCGGACGGCCCGATCTGGGTGGCCCTGGCGGGCCCCCGCGTCGGCGCCCTGGAACACCTGCACCGCCGGGGCCCGGCCGTCCGGCGCGCCGCGGCCCGGATCGCGGTGCGCGCGCCCTTCAGACCGCCGGGCACCACGGGTGTCCTCGCGGTCGACGACGACGGCACCGTCCTGCACCACCTGGAGAGCCGCCGAGCACGGTTCCGGATGGTGACCAGCGTCTGCGAGTGCGACGGCCGGCTGATCCTCGGGAGCATCTGGGAACGGGGCCTCGCGGTCTGCGACCTCCCGGGCGCCACCGGCTGAGCGTCCGGGCCTTTCGGGGAAAGGGCCAGGTGCGCGCGGCCCGCGTGCCCGGCGTTACCCTGGTCACCGGCCGCGGTCTTCCAGCGCGGCGCGGCGGTGGGGCCCGCCGTACCCGAACCGTGGCACGGATGCCGCCGACGGTCCCTGCTTGCGATGCCGTGCGCCCGCACCGGCCCGGCGAGTAGGAGCCCGGAAACATGACAGTCCCGCACCCCGAGCGCGTCGGCGAGTCCGGTACGCCCGCGCGCACGGCGTCCCCCTGGCACGGCCAGGGCCCGGTCGTCGCGGCGGTCTCACTGGGCGGCGCCGTCGGCGCCTCGGCCCGCTACGGCGCGGGACTGCTGTGGCCCACGCCGGACGGCGCCTTCCCCTGGACCACGTTCACGATCAACGTCGTGGGCTGCGCCGCCATCGGAGCGCTCATGGTGCTGATCACCGACATGCGGGCGGTGCACCGCCTCGCGCGCCCCTTCTTCGGCACCGGGGTCCTCGGCGGCTTCACCACCTTCTCCACGTACGCCGTCGACATCCGGAACCTGGTCGGCACCGGCCACCCGGGCACCGGGCTCGGCTATCTCGCCGCGACCCCGTGCGCGGCCCTCGCGGCGGTGTGGCTCGGGACGACGACGGCCCGCCGCGCCCTGGCACTGAGGCGGCGATGACGGTGAACTGGCTGCTGGTGATCATCGGTGCCGCGGTCGGCGCTCCCCTGCGGTATCTGACCGACCGGGCGGTACAGGGGAAGCGCGATACGGTCTTCCCCTGGGGCACCCTCGTCGTGAACGTGACAGGGTGCCTGATCCTCGGTCTGCTGACCGGTGCCGTCTCGGCGGGGCAGGTGTCCGGACACCTGCAGCTGCTGATCGGGACCGGCCTGTGCGGGGCGCTCACCACGTACTCGACGTTCTCGTACGAGACCCTGCGGCTGACCGAGACAGGGGCGGCGTTCTACGCTGCCGCCAACGTGATCGTGAGCGTGACGGCGGGCCTCGGCGCGGCGTTCGCCGGGGTCTCGTTTGCCCAAGCTTTGTGGACCTAGGTGTCGGACGTCCGCGCGTATAGGTAACACTGTCCCCTGCACCGTCTACAGCACTGTCGACCAACTTTTCAGAACTGGATCCCATGAGCGTCATCAACGTCGGTCAGGCCGTCGTCCTCGGAATCGTCGAGGGGGTGACCGAATTCCTCCCCGTGTCCTCGACCGGCCACCTCAAGATCACCGAGGGCCTGATGGGAATCCCCGTCGACGACGACGCCGTCGTCGGCTTCTCCGCGGTCATCCAGGTCGGCGCGATCGCCGCCGTGCTCGTGTACTTCTTCAAGGACATCGTGCGGATCGTCTCCGCCTGGGGACGTGGTCTGCGCGACAAGAACGAGCGCCACAGCCACGACTACAAGTTCGCCTGGTGGGTCATCTACGCGACGATCCCGATCGTGGCCGTGGGTCTCGGCGCCAAGAGCCTCATCGAGGGTCCGCTGGCCTCCCTGTGGGTGGTGGCCGGTTCGCTGATCGTCGGCAGTGGCGTGATGTGGGCGGCCGACCAGATGGGCCGCCACAAGCGCGGTGAGGACGACGTCTCGTTCAAGGACGCGATGCTGGTCGGCAGCTCCCAGATCCTCGCCCTGCTCTTCCCGGGCTTCTCCCGCTCCGGCGCCACCATGTCGACGGGCCTCATCCTCGACCTGGACCGCGTCGCCGCCACCCGGCTCTCCTTCTTCCTCGGCATCCCGGCCCTGACCGGCGCGGGCCTGTACGAGCTGAAGGACGCCCTGGGCACCGGCGTGGGCGCCGCCCCGCTGATCACCGGCACCGTCGTGTCGTTCGTGGTCGCCTACGCCTCGATCGCCTGGCTGCTGAAGTTCGTCGCCAAGCACTCCTTCAACGCCTTCGTGATCTACCGCATCGTCATCGGCGTGCTGCTCTTCGGGCTGCTCGGCACGGGCGTCATCGACAGCTGACACCGCTCCGGGCGCCGGTGCGAACCGGCTCCGGGCACGAGAGGTCCGCTCACAGGGGGCGCGAAGCCGGAATCCGGCTCCGCGCCCCCTGTGCTGTTACCCGCACCCCGTCCGAGCAGGACGCCGGGCCGCGGGACGGGGCGGACGGCACAATGGCGATCATGCCCGGGAAATCGCCGTACCCGTCCTCCCACACCTTCCAGCCGATCCTGGAGCGCGTCGCCACCGAGATCGCGCAGACACCGGGACGAGGGAGGCCGGCCGACTACATCCCGGCGCTGGCCGCCTGTGATCCACGCCGCTTCGGCATGGCCGTCGCGGAGCTCGACGGCACGGTGTACGGCGTGGGGGACTGGCGGCAGCCGTTCTCCACGCAGTCCATCACCAAGGTCTTCACCCTCGCCCTCGACCTGGCCCGCGAGGGCGACGCCCTGTGGGAGCACGTCGGGCGGGAGCCCTCCGGCAACCCGTTCAACTCCCTGGTCCAGCTCGAGTACGAGAACGGCATCCCGCGCAACCCGTTCATCAACGCCGGAGCCCTCGTCGTCACCGACCGGCTCCAGACCCGGACCGGCGACGCGGCCGGCGTCCTGCTGGAGTTCCTGCGGGCCGAGAGCGGCAACGCGGAGCTCGGCTTCGACCGGGACATCGCCGCCTCCGAGACCGCGAACGGCGACCGCAACGCGGCACTCGCCCACTTCATGGCCTCGTACGGCAACATCGACAACCCGGTGCCGGACCTGCTCGACCAGTACTTCCTCCAGTGCTCGATCGCCGCCTCCTGCGCCGATCTCGCCCTCGCCACCGGATTCCTGGCCCGGCACGGCATCCGGGCCGACGGCGGCCGGCTGCTCTCCCGGAGCCAGGCCAAGCAGATCAACGCGATCATGCTGACCTGCGGGACCTACGACGCCGCGGGCGACTTCGCCTACCGGGTCGGGCTCCCCGGCAAGAGCGGGGTCGGCGGCGGCATCATCGCCGTCGTGCCCGGCCGGTGCACCCTGTGCGTCTGGAGCCCGGGTCTCGACGAACGCGGCAACTCGGTGGCCGGGGTGGCGGCCCTGGACCGCTTCACGACCCTCACCGGCCTGTCGGTGTTCTGAGGCGCGCCCCACCACACGGAGGTCACGCTCCTGACCCCGCCCGGAGAGCGCCACGTCGCCTTCCGGCCACCCGGCGTTGACACGCTTGCGGAGTGTTGGCCATGGCTTTCCCCGTCGATCTCCGCCGCTGCCAGGCTCTGGGCCTGGCCGGTACCGCCGTTCTCGCGCTGGGCGGCGAGACCGCCGGGGCCCTGCCCGCACGGGACCTCCTCGCCCCCGGGTCGGGGAGGGCCGTACTCGGCCTGGTCGGGGTGTACTTCGGTGTCGTCCTGCTGATAGCCGCCTGGGCGCTGCTGGGTACCGTCGTAAGCGGGCCCGAACCGCCGACTCCGCGTGCCCTGCTGCTCGTTCTGGCCACCTGGGCGGCGCCGCTGCTGCTCGCGCCACCGCTTTTCAGCCGGGACGTCTACAGCTATCTCGCGCAGGGCGCCATGGTCGACGCCCATATCGACGTCTACGCCTACGGCCCCGCGAGGCTCGGCGGCCCGCTCGCCGACGAGGTGGCGCCCGTGTGGCAGACGACGACGACCCCGTACGGCCCGGTCTTCCTCGCCGTCGCCCGCGGACTGTCGTCGCTGACCCGCGGGGAGATACCTGCCGGACTCCTCGGCATGCGCGTGGTCGCCCTGCTCGGTGTCGCCCTGATGGCGGCGGCCCTGCCCCGCCTCGCCCGGCACAGCGGCGCCGATCCGGCCGCCGCACTGTGGCTGGGCGCGCTGAACCCCCTGGTCCTGCTGCACCTGGTGGCCGGTGCGCACAACGACGCCATCATGCTCGGGCTGCTCGGCGTCGGCCTGGTGGCCGCGCGCGGCCGATGGCCCGTCGCGGGCATCGTCCTGGTCACCCTCGCGGCCCTCGTCAAGGCGCCCGCCGCGCTCGGCCTGGTGGCGGTGATCGCGCTGCGCGGGCGCGGGCAGGGGCACCGGGGCATCGCGCGGGCCACGGCGACCACCGTCGTGGTCGCGGCCGCCACGACCGTCGCCGCGACGGCGGTGGCCGGTACGGGCTACGGCTGGATAGCCGCCCTGAAGACCCCTGTCTCACCGCACAACTGGTCACCCACCAGCGTCCTCGGGCGCGCCACCGGCGCCCTTCTCCAGAAGCTCGGCAGCGGACTCGCGCCGTTCGCGATGCCCGTCTGGCACGCCGCGGGACTCGTGGTGACCGTGGGACTGCTGCTGTTCATATGGCTGCGGCTGCGCCCGCACCCGGTCTACGCGCTGGGCCTGAGCCTGGCCGCGGTGGCGCTGTTCGGTCCGGCGATCCGGCCGTGGTACGCGCTGTGGGGCCTGTTCCTCATCGCGGCGGCGGCGCCCACGGGCTCGGTGCGCGGCCGGGTCGCGGCCGCCAGCGCGGTGCTCGCGCTCGCGGTGCTGCCCAGTGGGTCGCCCGCGGACGCCGGACAGGTGATCCTCGCCGTCTCCGGAGGCCTGCTCGCACTCGTCGTGCTCCTGCAGGCCCGCCAGGCGGCACAGCCGCAGGCACCGGGACTGGAGCGGACGGCATGACGGACGGCACGACGGACGGCACGGAGCGCGGCACGGCCCCGGGCGGGACGAGCGGTACGGGGGAGACGAGCGGTGCGACCAGGACGAGGGCGATGAGCACCAGCGGCACGAGCGGCACGAGCGGCACGAGCGGCACGGCGACGGGAGCGAGAGCGCCGGGTGCCGGGCGGGTTTCCGGCGGTATGGCGGCGCTGCTCGCCACCGACCGCCGGCGACTCCTCCTCGTCCTCGGACTGGCCGTCGTCGTCGGCGTGTTCACGGCCACCGTGCCCCTGCTGCGCGACTGGTTCGACCTGCGCGTGTACTACGGGGCGGTCGACACCTGGGTCCACCACGGCGGCAGCATCTACGACTACCGGGTGCCGGGAACGACGTACGGCTTCACCTACCCGCCGTTCGCGGCTCTCGGCATGCTGCCGATGGCCCTGGTCGGGCTGCACACGGCGATCGCCGCCGCCCTGCTGCTCAACCTCGCCGCGCTCACGCTGGTCACGGGCATCCTGGCCGGGCCCGAACTGCGCCGCTACCGCTGGTTCGGCTGTGCTCTGGCGGCCTGTCTGCTGGCCCTGCTCGAACCGGTCCGCGACACCTTCAGCTTCGGTCAGGTCAACCTGGTGCTGCTCGCCCTCGTCCTGAGCGACGCCTGGCTGCTGTCGCGCGGGCGGGGCCGCTGGGCGGGCGTCGGCATCGGCCTCGCCGCGGCGGTCAAGCTCACTCCGGCGCTGTTCATCGTGCTGCTGCTGCTCGGCCGCCGTCGGCGTGCCGCCGGTGTCGCCACGGCCGTCGCCGGGGCGGCCACCGCACTGGCGGCCTGGGCGATGCCGGACGCCTCGCGCTTCTACTGGACCGACGCGCTGTGGGACACGACCCGCATCGGGCGTCTGGACTATGTCTCCAACCAGTCGCTTCAGGGGGTGCTGGCACGGCTCGTGGCACCGCAGGAGCCGAGCGGGGCGCTGTGGGCGACGCTGGCCCTGCTGGTCCTGTGCGTCTGGGCGCGGCGGACCTCGCGTGCTCTCGCCGACGAGGACTGGATCGCCGCCTTCGCCCTGACCGGGCTGGCCGCCTGCCTCGTCAGCCCGATCACCTGGGTGCACCACCTCGTCTGGCTGCTGCCGTCCTTCGCCGTGCTGCTGCGGCGGCGTCGGCTGCGGGTCGCGGCGGCCCTGTACGCGGTGCTGTGCAGCAGCGTGGTGTGGCTGTGGTTCGACGACGCTTCGGGCCTCGACGGCTTCCTCGGCAGCAACACGTACGCGTGGATCACACTCGGGCTCCTGCTGTGGCTGCCGGTGGGTCAGCCGCGCCCTGAGCGGCCCGCCTTGAGCCGCAGGGCCAGTGCTACGCCCGCCGCCCCCAGCACGGCGGCACCGGCGATCTCGGCCGCGCCGGACCAGCCGAGCCCCTGGTCCTCGGGGGGCGCGGCGGCCATCGGCCGTGCGCTGTTCACGGGCTGGGCGGTGTCGGGCCGGGCGGTGGCCGCGGGCCGGGCCGCGCGATCGGGGCGAGCGGCGGGGGCGGAGGGTCCGGCGGGGGCGGAGGGTCCGGCCGCGGGGACGGCACGCGTGTCGAGCAGCGTCCCCACGGGATCGACACGGCCGGCCGCCGCGAAGCCCCAGTCGAGCAGCGCGCGCGCCTCCTCGTACACGGCCAGTCCGCCGCCCGCCTGAGGGTTCATCACCGTGACGACGAGGGTGCGCGTGCCGTGCTTGGCGGCGGCGACCAGGGTGTTGCCCGCGTTGGTGGTGTAGCCGTTCTTGACACCGATCAGACCCGGGTACCGCTCCACCCCGTTGGCGCCGGTGAGCAGCCGGTTGGTGTTCTGGATCCCGTACGTGGCGCTGCCCTCGCCGGGGAACATCGCCTCGGGGGTGGAGCAGTACCGGGCGAAGTCGGGGTTGCGCAGTCCGGCCCGCCCGAACACCGCCAGGTCGTACGCCGACGAGACCTGCCCGGGTGTGTCGTACCCGTCGGGCGAGACGACGTAGGTGTCGTTCGCGCCCAGGGAGCGGGCCTTGGCCTGCATCTGGGCGGCGGTGCTCGTCCAGCCGCCGTTCATCGAGGCGAGCACGTGCACGGCGTCGTTGCCGGAGTTGAGGAAGACACCGCGCCACAGGTCCGCCACGCGGTACGTGATGCCCTCGGCCACGCCGACCATGCTGCTGCCGGCGCCGATGCCCTCCAGTTCCCGCTCCCTGACGGTGTGCAGGGTGGTGCCGGGCAGCATCGGCAGGACGGTGAGGGCGAACAGGGTCTTGAGGGTGCTCGCGGGCGGCAGTCTGCGGTGGGCGTTGTGCGCGCCGAGGACGTCGCCGGTGCGGGCGTCGGCCACCACCCAGGACAGCGCGGAGACGTCGGGGGCCTCGGGCGCGTCGGCCCGGGGCCGTACCTGTGTGCCTTGCTGATAGAGCGTCGAAGGCGGAGGCGCGGCGGGCCGAGGCGCCCCGGGGCCCGCGTCGGCGAGCGCGGTGGCCGGGCTCTGTGCCGCGGCCAGCAGACCGGCCGCGCAGACGGCGGAACAGGTCAGGGCGGCACGCGCGACCGCGGAGTGAGAAGCGACGGTCCGGAATGAAAATCCGATGGTCATACCGCAAACGTAGGAACGGACGCGGGACACGCCGGGGTGGCCGGGCCGAGCGGCGCCGTCGAGCACCCGGATGCCGCAAGCGCGGCGGGTCAGGACAGCGGCGGGTCAGGACAGCAGGGTGGGCTGGATGTGGCGCAGGAAGGTCGCGTTGTCCGGTGTGGCGCGCAGCCGCTCCAGGAGCGTTTCCAGGCCGGTCTGCCCGTCCCGGGTCAGCAGGGCCCGGCGCAGCCCTCGTACCGCGGTCGACTCGGCCGCCGACAGCAGGAGTTCCTCGCGGCGGGTGCCGGAGGAGGTGATGTCGACCGAAGGGAAGACCCGCCGGGCGGCCAGGGTCCGGTCCAGTCGGAGCTCCATGTTGCCGGTGCCCTTGAGCTCCTCGAAGAAGAAGTCGTCGGCGCGGGAACCGGTCTCCACCAGGGCGGTGGCGAGGATGGTGAGCGAGCCGCCCTCCTCGGCGAGGCGCGCCGCGCCGAAGACCCGCTTGGGGCCCTGGAGGGCGGCGGCGTCGACTCCGCCGCTGAGGGTGCGGCCGCCGGCGGCGGCCGCGTTGTTGTGCGCCCGGCACAGCCGGGTGAGCGAGTCGAGCAGGATCACGACGTCCCGGCCCGCTTCGACGAGCCGCTTGGCCCGCTCGACGACGAGCTCGGCGAGCGCGATGTGCTGCCTGGGCGTCTGGTCGAAGGTGGAGGCGTAGACCTCGCCGCGTACGGAGCGCCGCATGTCGGTGACTTCCTCGGGCCGCTCGTCGAGCAGCACCACCATGAGATGGCATTCGGGGTGGTTGCCGGCCACGGCGGCGGCGATCTGCTGGAGCAGTACCGTCTTGCCGGTCTTGGGCGGGGCGACGATCAGGCCGCGCTGGCCCTTGCCGACGGGCGCGACCAGGTCCATGAGCCGTCCGGCCGGTCCGCTCGCCGGGTGCTCCAGCCGGAGCCGGTCACGCGGGTGCAGCGGGGTGAGGTCGCCGAAGTGCGGGCGGCGGCGCAGTTCTTGGGGGGTGCGGCCGTTGATCCGCTCGACCTCGGTGAGGGTCCGGGACCCGCCGCGGACACCTTCCACGGTGTCGCCCTTGCGCAGGCCGTGACGGCGGATCAGCGCGGGGGAGACCTGGAGGTCGTCGGGTGACGGAAGGAGGTTCGGGGAGCGCAGGTGCCCCTTCCCGTTGCCGTCGATGTCGAGGACACCGGTGGCGGTCCGGGCCTGGGGCAGCTGCTGTACGGGAGGGTGTTCGAGTGTGGTGGTGGTCATGGGGTGTCCTCTCGGGGACGGGATCGCATGGGTGTGCGTGAGGAAGGGGGAGGCCGCGAAGGGAGGGCGCGGAGCGCGCCTCGGTGCGGCGGGAACATCACCTCGGACACGGCGGGAAGGATCCCGGTGGTGTGCGGGAGGTGGTGCCGAGAAGCCGGTCCGTCCGTCGGAATCGACGGTGTGACGGCGGGAGAAGGGAACTGACACCGGCGCCTGAAGGAGGAGGCGTACACGAGTGCTGACCGCAGATTACCACGAGTGAGGCGGGTTCGGGTGTGATCCGCGCCTCAGGGGCGGGCGTGCGGCGCCCGGCGCCGCGTCGCGCGATCGGCCGCGGGCCGTCCGTGCCGGGGTGTCCTCCACGGCCCGCGCTCGGGTCCGACGCCGACGACATTCGTAGATCCGTACGGTTGGCCGGACGGGCTCCGGCCAGGGTCACGGAGTCCCCATAATGTCCCGTACCTGCTGATGTCGATGCGGGGCACGGGATACACGGGGGGTGTCCCTCGTCTACGAGAGCGGTGCGCCGGCCCTGTTCGGGCGCACGGTGGGGAAGCGGGCGGTCGGCCCGCGCGTGGTCAGCAAGGAAGGCGGAGCGCGCCCGGGCCCGCGCGGAGTGCTGAGGGCGCTGGTCTTCTGGGTGCTGCACGGATTTCCGTGGCTCGTCCTGGTCCGGGTCGTGGACCTGGTCCTGTTCCTCCGGGCCGGACCGCAGCGCCCGCTCCTGGCCGATCGGTTCGCGGGGACCAGGGTGGTCCCGAACGAGGACGGCGGCCACTGACGTCGCCCGGATGCTCTCCACGGGGTGGGGTGGCGGGGGCGCGGGCCGGCGGGAAGCGACAGTCCCTGCCGGGCGCCTCCGTCCGCACGCCCGGCCGCCGGATTCACCGCCGCAGGGGAGGCTCGATGGCGAGCACGCGATCGCGCAGGACGGGGAGCTCGGAACGCATCCGGGCGACCTGGGCCATGTCGCATTCCACCGTCAGGGTCTCCTCCGCGGTGCCGGCCTCGCCGAGGGCCGTTCCCCAGGGGTCGACGACCACGCTGTGGCCGGCCTGCGGCATGTCGCCGTGCGTGCCCGTCGCGCAGCAGGCCAGCAGGAAGACCTGCTCCTCCAGGGCCCGTGTGCGGGTCAGGAGCCGCCAGTGGGTGAGCCGGGCGGCGGGCCACGCGGCGGGCACCGCGATCAGCTCCGCGCCCGCGTCGAGCAGGCCCCGGAAGAGTTCGGGGAAGCGCAGGTCGTAGCAGATGGCGAGGCCGACCACGCCGAAGTCGGTGGGCACGGTGACGATGGCGTCGCCCCCGCCCATCAGGGTCGCCTCGCCGGTGTCGAAGCCGTACCGGTGGATCTTGCGGTAGCGCCCCCGCAGGTCACCGTCCCGGTCGAAGAGCAGTGCCGTGTTGTACAGCGTCCCGTCCTCGCCCCGCTCGACGACGGATCCGGCGTGCAGCCACACTCCGGACTCGCGGGCCGCGGCGGACATGGCCGCCGCGGTGGGGCCGTCGACCCCCTCGGCTTCGTGTTCCCAGCGGTCGTAGGCCCACGCGCCGGCCGCCCAGAGTTCCGGCAGGACCACCAGATCGTCCCCCGCCCTGCCGCGGATCAGCGCGGCCGCCCGATGTCGGCGCTCGTCCGCGGAGTCCGAGGAGTCCACGGACAGCTGGATCAGCGAGGCACGCATGGCTGTCACCTCCGGGACCGCGCCGGCGGTCCAATGAAACCCGTCCCTACGAGCGTAAGGAGGCACCCGCGTTTCCCGCCTCCGGTGGGACGGCGCGCTCCCGGGCGGTGACCTCACCGGCGACGTCCGGCTCCGGGCGTCCGCGGACGCCCGGCGGCAGCCGTTCGGTGAGCCGTTCCGGGAGGGCGGCCGCCCCGGCGGTCTCCGCGCCGCCCTCTTCGTCTCCCCGGCGGCCGCGGCGGCGGTCCGACCCCGCCCGAAGGGCTTCGCGGAGCTGCTGCGCACGCCGTTCTGAGCAGGCACAATCGATCGTCGTACGACGCCGACGGGGTCGTACGACCGTCAACTCGGCCCAGCAGCAAGGAGAACACGGTGAACACCTCGTCCGTCACACCGCACCGCATGGACCCCGCGGGCGGCTGCCCGCACGCCGACAACGCGCGGCTGCTCGCGCGCGGTGCCGTCGCGACGGTGGTACTGCCCGGTGAGGTGGAAGGCGCGGTGGTGCTCGGGCACGAGGCACTGAAGGAATTCCTCGCGCACCCCGATGTCGCCAAGGGCGCACGGCACTTCACGGATCTGCGCGAGGGACGCATAGCCGCCGGCTGGCCGCTCATGACCTTCGCCACCGTGCAGGGGATGACGACCGCAGACGGGGACGACCACCGGCGCCTGCGGTCCCTCGTCAGCAAGGCGTTCACCCCGCGCAGGGTCGAGCAACTGCGCCCCCGCGTCGAAGAACTGACCTCCCGTCTGCTCGACGGTCTGCACGCGGCGGCCCTGGAGGGCGGGGGAACGGCCGACCTGCGCGCCCACTTCGCGCTCCCGCTGCCGATGGGCGTCATCGGCGAACTCCTCGGCGTCGACGCCGAGTACCGCGACCGGCTCCACCATCTGACGAACCAGGTCGTCGCCACCGACATCGGCCCCGAGCAGGCCGTCGCCGCCAACCACGAAATGGTGGCCGTGCTGAGCGCCGTCGCGGCCGCCCGCGCGGAGAACCCCGGCGATGACCTCACCAGCGCGCTGATCGCCGCCCGCGACGAGGACGGCGACCGGCTCAGCCGGCCGGAACTCCTCGGCACCCTGGTACTCATGATCATCGCCGGGCACGAGACCACCCTGAACCTGATCACCAACGCCGTACGGGCGCTGTGCGGGCACCGGGAGCAGCTCGAGTCCGTCCAGAAGGGCGAATCGAGCTGGGGGGACGTGGTCGAGGAGACCCTGCGCTGGGACGCCCCCGTCAGCTATTTCCCGTTCCGCTACCCCGTGCGGGACCTGACCGTCGACGGGACCGTCATTCCCCGGGGCACGCCCGTCCTCGCCGGCTACTCGGCCGCGGGACGCGACCGGACCGCCCACGGAGCGGACGCCGACCGCTTCGACATCACCCGCTCCCGGCGGCCCGACGCCGTCCGCCACCTCTCCCTCGGGCACGGCGCCCACTACTGCCTCGGCGCGCCGCTCGCCCGGATGGAGGCCACCGTCGCCCTGGAGCGGCTGTTCACCCGCTTCCCCGGCCTCGACCTCGCCGTGCCGGAGGGGGAGCTCACCCAGCAGGCCAGTTTCGTCGGCAACAGCGTCCGGGTCCTTCCCGTGCGGCCCGGCACCCCCCGCGACTGACGGCGTACGAGAAAAAGTTTTCGCCGGCTGTCGATTCGCCGGATCCCCGTCCGTCGGTGGGGTGCAGGAAGTTCACGAGCACCAGGAGGAACCATGAAGTACATGCTGCTGGTCTGCGGCGACGACACCGCCGACGCCTCCGGGATGGCGCCCGTCGGACCGTGGGTCGAGGAACTGGGCGCCGAGCGCGGCGTCCGGCTGCACGGCCACCGGCTCCGGCTGCCCGCCGACGCGGTCACCGTCCGGGTGCGCGACGGCGAAGTGCTGCGCACCGACGGGCCGTTCGCCGAGACCAAGGAGTACGTCGCCGGCTTCGACATCCTCGAATGCGCCGACATGGAGGAGGCGGTCGAGGCCGCCGCGAAGCACCCCGTCGCGACGATCGGCGCCATGGAGATCCGTCCGTTCTGGTACGACGAGGACCCCGAGGGCGAGATCCGCCGCCTCGACGCCGAGCTCACGAAGGCCCTGCGCGAACGGGACATCGACCGGGCGATGGCCTGCTACGCCCCCGACGCCGAGGTGTTCCACCTCGTGGCCGGCATCGAACAGAGCGGTGCCGACGCCCTGCGCAAGGCGCAGGAACAGTGGTTCGCGACGCTCGTCGGCCCCGCCGACCGCGAGGTGCTCGACTTCCGGGTGCGGGTCGACGAGAGCGTCGCCTTCAGCCACGCCCTGGTGCGTCTGCGCGCCCCGCTCGTCGACGGCACGGCACTGGACACCACCGCACGCGTCACCACGGGCTACCGCGCGGCCGGCGACCGCTGGCAGATCGTCCACGAGCACACGTCCGTGCCGTCCGCCGCGGGCCGCCCGCCGGCCGGGGAGACACGGCCGTGAAGTACGCCCTGTTCATCTGCACGCCGGCCGGCGGCGAGGAACTCGGCCCCGAGGAGCTCGCCGACGACCCCCGGTTCACCTCGTACGCCCAGGAGGCGCGCGAGCGCGGCATCGTGATCGGCGGCGCCCGCCTGCGGCCGGCCGGCGACGCCACCACCGTCCGGGTCCAGGGCGACGAAGTCCTGCTCGGCGACGGACCGTTCGTCGAGTCGGAGGAGTACGTCGCGGGCATCGACATCATCGAGGTCGCCGACCTCGACGAGGCCATCGCGCTCGCGTCCCGGCATCCGGCGGCGCTGGGCGGCGGTTCGGTGGAGGTGCGGCCGCTCTGGGAGTGAACGACGGAGTCGAGGAGGCGGTCGCGGCCGCGTTCCGTGAGGAGTGGGGCCAGGTCGTCGCCACCCTGATCAGGGTGACCGGCGACTGGGACCTCGCCGAGGAGTGCGCGCAGGACGCCTTCGCCCAGGCGCTCGGCCGGTGGCGGCGCGACGGAGTACCGCGCCGCCCCGGCGCCTGGCTGACCACGACCGCCCGCAACCGTGCCCTGGACGTGCTGCGCCGCGAGGCGGTCGGCGCGCAGAAGCTGCGGGAGGTGGCGGTGTCGGCACGCGACGAGGGTCCGTACGACCCGTACAACATGTACGACGCGTACGACCCGTACGAACCGGATTCCGGCGACGGGAGCGGGGTCGGCGACGACAGGCTGCGGCTGATCTTCACCTGCTGCCATCCGGCGCTGGCCATCGAGGCCAGGGTGGCGCTCACCCTGCGCACCCTGGCCGGGCTGACCACGCCGGAGATCGCGCGCGCCTTCCTCGTCCCCGAGGCGACGATGGCACAGCGGCTGGTGCGCGCCAAGCGGAAGATCCGCAACGCGGGCATCCCCTACCGCGTACCGCCCGCGCACCTCCTGCCCGAACGCACCACCGGCGTCCTCGGCGTGCTCTATCTGCTCTTCAACGAGGGGTACGCCGCCACGGCCGGGGCCGATCTCGTGCGCGCGAACCTCTCGGCGGAGGCGATCCGCCTCGCCCGTGTCCTGGCCCGCCTGATGCCCGACGAGCCCGAAGTCCTCGGGCTGCTCGCGCTGTTGCTGCTCCACGACGCCCGGAGCGGCACACGCGTCGACGCCTCCGGCGACCTGGTCACGCTGGAGGACCAGGACCGTACCGCCTGGGACACGTCCGAGGCGGACGAGGGCGCCGCACTCCTGGAGACCGCCCTGCGCCGCGGGCGCCCCGGCCCGTACCAGATCCAGGCCGCGATCGCCGCCTGCCACACCACCGCCACCACGGCCGAGGAGACCGACTGGGCCGACATCGCCGGTCTCTACGGCGAGCTGCGGCGCTTCGTGCCCTCCGCCGTGGTCCGGCTCAACCGGGCGGTCGCCGTGGGCATGGCCGAGGGCCCCGACGCCGGGCTCGCCCTGGTCGCCGAACTGGAGGCGGAGGGCGAGCTGGACGCGTACCACCTGCTGCCCGCCACCCGCGCGGACCTGCTCCGTCGCGCCGGACGCACGGTGGAGGCCGCCGAGGCGTACGACAGGGCCCTCGCACGGGTGGAGAACGCGGCCGAGCGGAGATTCCTGGAGAAACGGCTCGCGGAGTGTCGATCGGCGTAGGGGCTCTTCGTGGGTTTTGAGTTTGGATACCGGAGAAGGCTCGCCAGGAAAGGCCCAGGCCAACGCTTCTGAACTGGGCTTTTCTTGGTTCCTTGATTGACGCATGGTCTAGGTCACTGCTCAATGGAGCGGGAAACCGGGCCTGATGGGTCCAAGATGGGTCCCGCATGAGGTCCAACGGAGCCGGTCAGGCCACCCGGCGGCGCCGCTTCTTCAGCGCGCTCTTGTTCGCTGCCTTCTCCGGCCGTTCCGCCGTCTCCAGCGCGGTGTGTCCGACCTTTGCTGCTGCTGCGGCCTTGCGGTAGGCCGTGACGAGGTCCAGGACAGAGGCCCGTCACCCGCCGAAGAGCCCGACCCCGAAGTCACGCGGCCTCCGGGTGGCGAGCCCGGACCCGACTCCATCCCGGGGCCGAAGGCCGCCGACGAGAACAACCGCGAAGTGGACGATCAACCCGCAGGCGAGACGAACCCCACCACAAATCGGCGCCCGCGCAACCGCACCCCCAAGCGCCGAAGGCCGGCTCCACCTGACTACGTACGAGTCGACAAGGGAGCGCGGCCCGCGCCGCGCTCCCTATGGAGCGTCATGAACAACGACACCGGACGCATCGCCCGCCGGTGCCGTCACACCTTCCGCCGGAGCGCAGACAAAGAAGGCCTGCGCCGGACCTGGTTCATCGGGTTCTTTGCAAGCCCTGAGCAGCGAAAACGCAAGGTGAAAGATCAGGCTGAGTTGTCCAGTCGATCAGCATCACGCCGGCGCTGGCGCCACTGGCCAGACCGAAAAGGGCGATCTTCGTCCCGGAGCGGAGGCGGTCCTGTTCGCAGGCGAGGGCGAGTTGCAGGGGCAGGGTGGCGGCGGCCACGTTGCCTGTGCGGGAGAAGGTGGGCACGACCGTCTCGGGCCGGACGCCGAGGCGCTCGGAGAAGGTGCGCACGAACGGCACGGACGGCTGGTGGACGCAGACGAGGCTGAGCTCGCCGGGATCGGTGTCGTTCTCCTTGAGCCACTGGACGGCACGGGCGTCCAGGCCGAGGAAGGATGCCAGGAGTTGCTCGGAGTCGATGTCCAGTCCGCGTGGCAGGCCGGGGGCCTGGTAGGGGTTGAACAAGGTGGCGGCGGGCCAGCCGGTGGAGTTGGCCATGAAGGTGCTGGCGATGATCCCGGGCTCGGTACCGGCTTCGACCAGGAGGGCCGCGCCCATATCGCCACCCGTCATGGAGGCCAGTGCGGTCCGCATCTCGTGACGGCTGGTCATCTTCCAGCGGCTGAGCCGGCTCAGGGTCTCGCCGCAGGCTACGAGGACCCGCCGGTAGCGGCCGCAGACGATAAGGGCGTCGGCGACTTCGAGGGCGTTCAGAACGCTGTTGCAGGCGTTCGAGACGTCGAAAACGGGGCAGGTCAGACCGGTTTTGGCAGCCACGATGTGGGCGTTGGCGGGTTCCTGGACATCGGCGCTGACGGAGGCGAACAGCAGCAGGTCGATGTCGCCGGGCTCCAGCCCGGCCTGAGCCAGTACCTGGAGGGCGGCTCGGGAGGCCAGGTCGGAGGGCAGGACACCGTCGTCGGCCACGAGGCGCTCCTCAAGCCCGTACATCCGGCGCAGCAGCCCCGCGGGAATGCGCAGAGCCGGGCTGTGCTCGCGCAGCCGGTCCTCGATGGCCTCGCAGGTCTGCCGTCCCTCGGGCAGGTGGACCGCGACCTGCGTGATCTGGCTGCAGGCGTTCATGCCACCACTTCCACAGCCGCGCCGTGCGCTCCCTGCGCGGTGCGCGGCAGGCCGGTGACGGCGTGCTTGACCCGGTCGGAGAGCCACAGCGGAGACATCGTGTGGAGCGGAATGAGGAAGCGGGCGTCGAGGCCGACGGTGTAACGGGCCCTGGGGCGCCGGGCGGACAACGCGCGGGCGATGACCCCGGCCACCGGCCCGGGCCCGGGGACGCGTTGGTTGACGGCGGTGAACAGGTCACGCGAGCGGTCGTAGCCCGCCGCGCCGTCGCTGGGGTCCGCGCCGGCGAGGTCGGCGACTGCCCGGTCCAGCATGGCCGTCGCGAAGGCGCCGGGCTCCACCAGCGACACCCGTACCCCGGCGTGCGCCATCTCCACCCGCAGGCAGTGCGTGATCGCACTCAGAGCGTGCTTGCTCGCGCTGTACCAGCCGCCCATCGGCCACGGCACCCGCCCCAGACCTGAGGACACGTTCACGATCCGGCCCCCGCCCCGCCGCCGCATCCCCGGCAGGGCCAGCCGGCAGATCCGCATGGCACCCAGAAGGTTCACTTCCAGCAGATGACGCGCCTGCTCATCACTGACATCCTCCACCCGGCCCGCCTGCGGCACGCCGGCGTTGTTCACCACCGCCCAAGCGCCACCTGCGGTCATCTCCTCCACCGTGGCCATCGCTTCACGGCAGGAGACCGGGTCCGCCACATCCAGCACCACCGTCCGCAGCCGGAGCCCCCGGCCCGCGGCGGCGGCAACCAGGGCATCCGCCTTCTCCTGGCTGCGCGCGGTGCCGATCACATCCCAGCCCGAGCCGGCCAACCGCAACGCCGTCGACGCACCGATACCGCCCGTCGCCCCCGTGACCACCGCACTGCGTCCCGCGCAGCGATCGGCCGAGGTGCCCGCCAAAGCCATCATGCCTGCCTTCACATCCCTCACGGCCGTGCGCCCTGTGCGCCATCGCGCCCAGTGATCAACGAGCCGGATGGCGTACGGATGCGGCAGGACGCATAGGGCAACTGCTGCGTCGCCCGCCAGGACGGGTGGTCAGCGAGGACCACGGTGGCGTGGGCGAAGACGGTGGCAATTCAGGATGAATCAAGAGGTGAAAGCGCCCACTGAACGATGACCAACCCCGCCCGCCGACACCCGTGGGGGTCTCGGCGGGCGGGGCCGCCACAGTCAGGCGGAGTTCGGTCGGTTCTGGGGCCGGCGGGGCGGCGACACCGGGGCGGTTGCTGTTGCTCCGTCCCAGTCCCAGTCCCCCAGTGGTGGTCTACCGCTTTGATGCTGCCCTCCATTTCAACGTTCCCTTCTTCGCGGCCCGAGTGAAGGCAGTGATCGACGAGCACAACCCGCAGCGCGGTGGATCGTCGACAACCTCGAAGCCGTGACCTGTATCGACGCCACCACCGTCGACGCCCTCGCCCAGTTGCGCGCGGACAAGCACGTGCATCGTCCTTGCCTTGGCCCGTCCCAAGGCCTTCCTGCGCAGGGTCTTCGCCGACACCCGCCTCACCGACCTCGGCGGGAGCGGCTGTCTCCCACAGTTCGCGCGGCGGTCGCCGCCTTCAGGGCGCCGAAGCAAGAAGGTGAGCGGCGCTTGGTGACGAGAGACTCTGCGGCCAGGCCATTCTCCGTGACCGTCGGCAGTCTCGGCCGACATCCAGGGGGCGGTGGGCGACAGCGGTGTGAGTGGACGAGGTCGACCCGGCGCTCACTGGGCTGTTGGAGGGGCACCGCTGCCCGATTGGACGAGCGGGCGGTCCTGGAGCCTGCACGCGGGCTCACGGCCTAGGAATGTAGTGCCTTGGTGCCGACGTACGGCAGGTGAGGGGAGACGGAAGTGACCTCGATCGTGGACAGCGGTGGGGGGCTTGCGGCGTTGCCGCTCCTGCGTGGCCAGAAGGCCACGGGTACCGGGGCGAATTCGGGCATCGGACTGGCCACGGCGATCGCGCTGAACCGTGCGGGGGCCGACGTGGTTGTCAACTACGTCGCCGGACAGGATGCCGCCGAGGACGTCGTCCGGCAGATCCAGGCCTTCGGTGTACGAGCCTTCGCGCAAGAGGCGGACGTGTCCGACAAGGGCCGGTTCGTCGGAATGTTCGCCCGTTCCGCTACCTGGACCTCGGCAGCGCGGCCCACATCTCGCGGGGCCGGGCCGTCGTGAAGATGGGCCGCTTCCACGCCTCGGGATTGATCGGCCGGCTGATCTGGCTGTTCATCCACATCGTCTTCCTCACCGGGTTCCGCAGCAGGGTCGGCGCGCTGCTCAGCTGGGCGGTGGTCTTCGCCTCCGGATCGCGCCGCGAGCGCGCCTTCCCCGCGGCGGTCCCGCATTCCGCCGCCGCGCACGTCCTCTCCCCGTCCGGTCCACCGGCTGACCCCATCGCCCGGCACGAACCACCGAGGCCCGCATGAACACCGCCGCACACTTCTTGGCGAACACTCCCGCGCAACTGCTGCCCGCCCGGGAACTCATGGCCTTCACCCTGGCCTCCCACATCATGCTCGTCCCGTTCGGCGTCGCACTGCCGTTCATCACGCTGGTCATGCACTACCGGGGTCTCCGGAAGAACGATCCGGTCGCCATGTTGCTGGCCCGTCGCTGGTCGGCCGTGATGGCCGTCCAGTTCGCCGTCGGCATCGTCACCGGCACCGTGCTCTCGCTGGAGTTCGGCCTGCTGTGGCCCGGCATGATGGGCCGCTGGGGCGACGTCTTCGGCCTCGGCTTCGGCGTCGAGGCGTGGGCGTTCTTCCTGGAGGCGATCCTGATCGCCATCTATCTGTACGGCTGGCGCCGGTTGAAGCCCAGGACGCACTTCTGGCTCGCCGTCCCGCTGCCTCTGACGGCCCTGCTGGGCGCGTTCGGCATCATCGCCGCCAACTCCTGGATGAACACCCCGCAGGGCTTCACCCTCGACGCCAGTGGGAAGCCCGTGAACGTCGACGTCCAGCAGGCGATCTTCACACCGATGTTCGGCCCGCAGTACTGGCACTTCGTGGTGGCGATGTTCCTGACCGCGGGCTACGTGGTGGCCGGCGTGTACGCGGTGGGGTGGCTCCGAGGCCGCCGTGACCGCTACCACCGCCTGGGATTCACCGTGCCGTTCACCGTCGCGGCGATCCTCACTCCCGTGCAGTTCGTGCTCGGTGACGCCATCGCGCGGGCGGTCTTCCACAAGCAGCCGATCAAGTTCGCCGCCACGGAACTGGTCTGGAAGACCGACACCCATGTGCCGGAGTACATGTTCGGGCGCCTCCAGGAGGACGGCAGCATCAAGGGCGGGCTCAAGATCCCCCAACTCGACTCCATCCTCGCCGGGTTCAGTCCCAAGACCAAGGTGACCGGGCTGACGTCGGTGCCGGCCTCCGATCGCCCCACCGTGACGCAGGCGACGATCGCCCACTGGGCCTTCGACATCATGGTGACGATCGGGAGCGTCCTGATCCTGCTCGCCCTCTGGTACGCCTGGTGCTGGTGGCGGCGCCGCGACCTGCCGAAGTCCCGGTGGTTCTTCCGTTGCGCCGCCGTCGCCGGGGTCGCCAGTGTGATCACCGTGGAGTGCGGCTGGATCACCACCGAGGTCGGCCGCCAGCCCTGGATCGTCTACCAGAACATGCGCGTCTCCGAGGCGGTCACCCCGACGGGCGCCGGCGCGCTGTGGACGATGTTCGGTGTCATGGTCACGGTCTACGTGCTCGTCTTCGGGTCCTTCCTCGCCGTGCTGCTCAAGATGCGTACGCGCTGGCGCCTCGCCGACTCCGGCTCCGCCGGAGCGCCGACCGAGGGCCCCGAGTCGCACACGCCGTACGGCCCGCGCCCGGAGCCGGCCGCCACCGCCGGACACGGTGACCACCGAGCACCCGGGAGCGACCTGTGACCGCCACCGTCGTCGCGTGGGTCCTGCTGCTCGCGGTCGCCGCCTACGCCTGCGGCGGCGGCGTCGACTACGGCGCCGGGTTCTGGGACCTGCTGGCCGGTGGCGCCGATCGCGGCAGACGCCCCCGCTGGCTCATCGACCACGCCATGGCGCCGGTCTGGGAGGTCAACAACGTCTGGCTGATTTTCATCGTCGTCCTCATGTGGACGGGTTTCCCGGTCTTCTTCCAGACCGTGTTCACCGCCCTGTGGCTCCCGCTCGCGCTGGCGGCCGTCGGCATGGTCCTGCGCGGCGCCGGCTTCGCGCTGCGCAAGCCCACCCACCGCCTCGCCGAACGTCGGATCTACGGGGCCATGTTCGCCGTCTCGTCCCTGCTCACCCCGTTCTTCCTGGGCACGGTCATCGGCGCGGTGGCCTCCGGACGGGCCGCACCGGGCACCACCGCCTCGACGGACGTCTGGGCCCACACCACCTCGGTCATGGCCGGCCTGATCACCGTCGCCGCCACCGCCTTCCTCGGCGCGGTGTTCCTCACCGTGGACGCCCGCCGCTTCGAGGCCCACGACCTCGTCGGCTACTTCCGTCTGCGCTCCTGGATCGCCGCCGCCGTGCTGCTGGTCCTCGGAGCGATCGGCCTGACCGTGACCGACCCGCACGCGAGCCACGTTCACCACGGGCTCACCCACGGCGCCGGGCTCGCCCTCGTCATCGCCGCCGCGGTGGCCCTGGCGGTCACGGCCTGGCTGGTCGCCGGCCCGGCCGCCGGCTGGGCACGGTACAGCTCGGTGGCCGTGGTGGCCCTGCTGGTCGCCGCCTGGGGGTTCGCCCAGCGGCCCTACCTGGTGCCGACGTCGCTGACCGTCCAGCAGGGTGCAGGGGCGAGCGCGACGATGCAGTGGATGATCATCGTCGCGGTCGTCGCCCTCGTGTTCATCGGCCCCGCCCTGGTCGTGCTGTACCGCCTCGACACCCACGGCGTGCTGCAACCCGTCCCCGAAGAGGACGGTGCCGAATGAACGGTGACGACGGCCGACGGTGACAGCGACCCTGGTCCGTGCCACGGTGCCTGCGTGGCCGGGAACCCCGGCCACGCACAACAGCGGAACCACCGTGGTGACGGCCTTCGAACTCGCCTTCGATGTCGAGCTGATCGCCCGCAGCGAGTGGCGGCACCCGGCTCGGCACGCGCATGCACCATTTCGTCGGGCAGGGTGGCACGCCAGGAGGGGGCGCAGTGACATCGAGTGAGGTTCTGCTCGGCATCGGGGTGATCGTGGCCCTCGCCGTCGGTTGCCAGCTGGTGGCGAGCCTGCTGCGGGTCCCGGCGATCCTTCTCCTGCTGCCGGCCGGTTTCGTCGCCGGCGCGCTGACCGACGACGTCAACCCCGAGAAGCTGCTGGGCCCCGCGTTCTCACCGCTGGTCTCGCTGGCCGTGGCGGTGATCCTCTACGACGCCGGACTCGGGTTGAACCTGCGACGCCTCAAGGGCCACACCCGCAAGGTCGTGGTCCGGCTGATCTGGCTCGGTGCGCTCATCACCTGGCTGGCGGCCGCCCTGCTCGCGATCCCCATCGTCGGCATGTCCAGGGGCGCGGCCGTGATGCTGGGCGCCATTCTCGTCGTCAGCGGCCCGACCGTCGTCGGGCCCGTGCTCAACTCCGTGCGGCCGACGGAAAGACTGCAACGCGTCCTCATCTGGGAGGGCTCTCTGATCGACCCGATCGGCGGCATCCTCGGGGCGTTCGTCTTCCACGGCGTCCTGGCCGGCCAACAGCACGGCCCCGGCAGCCAGCTCGGAAAGTTCAGCGCCAGCATCGCGGTCGGCCTGGCCGGCGGAGTCATCGGGGTGACTCTCCTCTGGCTGCTGCTGCGTCACCTCACCCTCGACGAGGTCCTCTCCACGACGCTTCAACTTGCCTCAGTGGTCTTGGTGGCAGCGGTCTGCGACGCCTTCCGGGACGACACGGGCCTCATCGCCGCCGTCGTCATGGGAATGGCCCTGGCCAACCTGCCCGGACTGGACATGCCAGCCCGCCGGCCCTTCTTCGAGACAATGGTCTCGCTCATCATCGGTCTGCTGTTCATCTCTATCTCGGCCACCGTCACCCCGCAGTCCCTGCGCCACGTGGCGCTGCCGACCCTCGGCCTCGTCGCCGCCCTCGTGCTGGTGGTCAGACCGCTGGTGGCGCTGCTCTCCACCTTCCGCACCGACGTACCGTTCCGGGAGCGGTGGTTCATCGGCTGGATGGCCCCGCGCGGCATCGTCGCCGCGGCCACCGCCTCCACCTTCTCCGTCTCGCTCGTCCAGGCGGGCATCGGCGGCGCGCAGAAGATCCTCCCCGCCACCTTCGTGGTGATCGTCGCCACCGTCATGGTGTACGGCCTGACGGCGCTCCCGGTGGCCCGGTGGCTCGGCGTCCGTCGTTCGGCCCGGTCACGCCCGCTCCTGGTCGGCGGCGACCCCTGGGTGGTCCAGCTGGGGCTGGCCCTGCGCTCGGCGGGCCTGGACGTGCTGATGTGGGCGGGCCTCGATCGCGAGCGCCGGAGTATCACGGACGCGGGCCTCGACCTGGCTCCGGGCCAGTTGCTCGCCGCCGCCAGTGGTGCCGGTGCCGAACTGGAGGGCATCACGGATGTGTTGCTGCTTACCGACGAGGACGACTTCAACGCCCTCGCGTTCATGACCCTCAAGGAGACGGTGGAAGGTCCCGTCCATCGCCTGGCACCGCCCACCCGCAGCCATGGCGTCGTCGCCCCCTACACGGGCAGCGAGGCATTGTTCGGGGAGGGGCTCAACCGGCCCGCGCTGGCGCGCCGGTACGCGAACGGCGCGCGCATCGTCACCCACCGGGCCGACGGGGGCGTCCCGGCCGGACACGACGTGCTGTTCGTGGTGCGCCCGGACGGGCGGCTCTTCGCGGCCACCGAGACGAGTGTGCCGACGGCCGGTGGCGGCGACGTCGCCATCCTGCTGACGCCAACGGCCGATCCGTCGCGGTAGGGATCCGTTCACGGCAGCCCGCGGTACGGCTCCCGTTCACGGCATTTCTGCCGCATGCCCGCGGGCAACCTGGGCGCATCCGGCGGACGTGCGTGCCGCGTGGGGGCCAGAGGCAGCGCGGGTCCAGGGGTTCGGCTCAGCGGATCCGCTCGGTGATGTGGTCGCCGACGCGCAGGGCGTTGGCGATGGCGGTGAGGGACGGGTTCACGGCGCCGATGCTCGGGAAGAAGCTGGTGTCCACGACGTAGAGGTTGTCCAGGTCGTGGGCCTTGCAGTTCACGTCGAGCGCGGAGGTCTGCGGGTCGGTGCCGAACCGGACGGTGCCGGCCTGGTGGGCGGTGGCGCCGATCGGCATGCCCTTGTGCAGGTAGAGGCTGTGCGGCAGCAGGTGGTGCGGGTGCATGCCGAGTTTGCCGAGCATGCCCCGCAGCTTGTGCTGCAGCCGCTTCAGCCCTTCGATGTTGTTCTTCTCGTCCAGGGCGAGATGGATGTCGCCGTTGCCGTCCAGGGTGACGCGGTTGTCCGGCTGGGGGAGGTCCTCGCCGCACAGCCAGAAGTCCACGGCGTGGTGGGCGAGCACCTCGAACGGCATGTCCGGTGATGTGAGTCCGGCCCAGCGCGGTGCCTCGCCCTTGATCTGGTCGGTGTCCGACTTGCCCAGCATCTGGATGCCGCCGAGCGGGAACTCCCAGTCGTCCGCGCCCAGGTACCAGTCGTTCAGGGCGAGGGTCTTCTGGAACTGTGTGTCGTTCGGCTCCTTCGACACCGCCATCAGGGCCAGGTTGTTGTGCCGCATGTAGTGGCGGCCGACCGTGTCGGAGCTGTTGGCCAGGCCGTTCGGGTGCCGCTCGTTCGCCGAACGCAGCAGCAGCGCGGCGGAGTTCACCGCTCCGCAGGCGACCACGACGATGTCGCCGTGGAAGCGTGACTCGGAGCCGTCCTCCAGCTCGGCGACCACGCCGGTGACCGCGCGTCCGGTGTCGTCGGTCTCCAGCTTGCGGACGTTGGCGCCGGTGACCATCCGGACGTTGGCGTGCTCCAGCGCGGGCTCGACGCAGATGACCTGGGCGTCGGCCTTGCCGCGGACGAGGCAAGGGAATCCGTCGACCCGGTTGCAGCGGATGCACACACTGCCGTGGGTCGCACCGCCGTTGGCGTCCTGGGTGAGGTTGACGCCGATGGGCAGGTGGAAGGGGTGCAGGCCGTGCTTCTCCAGGTCGTCGCTGAGTTGCTGGATTCGCGGTTCATGCCGCACGGGCGGATGGGCGTACTGGGCGCTGACCGGCCCCTCGCCCGGATCCTCGCCGTGGTGCCCGTGGACGAGGTAGAGGTGCTCGGCCTGCGTGTAGTACGGCTCCAGGTCGTCGTAACCGATGGGCCAGGCCGGGGAGATGCCGCCGTGGTGGCGCAACTCGCCGAAGTCCTCGGGGCGCAGACGGAACAGCGCGGCGCCGTAGAACTTGGTGTTCCCGCCGACGTAGTAGTTGACCTCGGGCGGGAATTGCTCACCGTGTTTGTCGTACCAGAACTCGGGGGCCCGGTACTTGCCCTTGACGAAGACGGCGGTCGATTCCCAGTTGTCGCGCTCGCGGGGAAGATAGCCGCCCCGCTCCAGGATCAGGACGCGTCTGCCCGTGGGGGCGAGGCGGTGGGCGAGGGTGCCGCCGCCTGCTCCGGTGCCGATGACGATGACGTCGTAGTGCCGGTCGTCGGACATGTCGGCCACCTCGGTGTCGTCGGGGCAAGGGGTGCTGCCGGTTGGTGGATCGGGGGTCGGAGGATCGCGATGGGGTTCACGGGGGAACCGGTGGCCTGGGGGAGACGCAGGGCGCGATGACGCACAGGAACGACCAGCGGCCCTCCTGCTCGCCCAGCGGCACCAGGTCCTCGAACTGGAGGTAGTCGAGGAGGTGGAGCCCGAGCGCGTGGACGCCCAGCACGTGCACGGGAAGTCCACGCCGTCGGTGACGCTCGGGGCGGTGTCGTTGTTGCCGTCGCCGCCGAGGACGGCCACCCGGCGCTCGGCGAGGAACTCCATCGCGGTGGGGTGCAGTCCGGCGCGGGTGCGCGCGGCGTCCCAGGGGCCGTTCTCCGTACGCCGGCGGCGATGGCCGACCCGGACGAACAGCAGGTCGCCCTCACCGACCCGGACGCCCTGGTCCCGCTCGCAGGCCCGCAGGCCGTCGGCGGTGACGCGCTCCGGGGTGATGGTGGCCAGTGCGCCCAGGGCGTCGCCCGTCCCCAGGTGCGCGAGGCGCCCGTAGAGCTCCTTGGAATCGTCCTGGCTCTGGCGCGGTTGAGTATGCCTCTGCTGGTGTGCGGGCATGAACATCGCTCCTGGGGCCGGTCAGCCACGCTGCTGGTCGAGGGCCTCGTCCAGGGTGCTCGCGGCCATGATGAGCGACAGGTGGGTGAACGCCTGCGGGAAGTTGCCGAGTTGCTCACCGCTGGGGCCGACCTCCTCGGCGAAGAGGCCGACGTGGTTGGCGTAGGTGTGCATCTTCTCGAACGTGTACCGGGCGGGCCGCAGCCGGCCGGCCCGGGCGAGTGCGTCGACGTAGAGGAAGGTACAGAGGCTGAAGGTGCCCTCGGAGCCGCGCAGTCCGTCGGGCGAGGCGGCCGGGTCGTACCGGTAGACGAGGCTGTCGGACACCAGGGTGCGGTCCATGGCGTCCAGGGTGGACAACCAGGACGGGTCCTGCGGGGCGACGAATCCGACCCGGGGCATGAGCAGCAGCGAGGCGTCCAGGACGGCGTCATCGCCGTAGTGCTGGACGTACGCCTGAGTCTTCTCGCTCCAGCCGTGTTCCATGACCTGCAGCAGGATGGCGTCGCGGGCCTTCGTCCAGCGCTCGGTGTCGGCCGGCCGTCTGAACTCGGCAGCCACTTGGAGGCCGCGGTCGAAGGCGGCCCAGCACATGACCCGGCTGTAGGTGAAGTCCTGGCGGCCGCCGCGGGTCTCCCAGATGCCCTCGTCGGGGCGGTCCCAGGAGTCGGCCAGCCAGTCCAGTGTCCGGGAGAGCACCTTCCAGCCGCTGTAGCTGGCCTGGCGGGCGATCTCGCGGCCTTCGGACAGCGCGTAGAGGGCTTCGCCGTAGATGTCGAGCTGCAGTTGGTCGGCGGCCGCGTTCCCGAGGCGTACGGGTGCGGACCCCCGGTAGCCCTTCAGATGACCGAGGATCTCTTCACTCAGGATGGGCTGTCCGTCGACCCGGTACATGATCTGCAGGGGTTCACCGTCCTTGCCCGCGGATTCACGCAGCCGGTCCCCGAGCCAGTGGGTGAAGTCGGTGGCCTCCTCGACGAATCCGAGGTCGAGCAGGGCACGTACGGACAGCGAGCCGTCGCGGACCCAGGTGTAGCGGTAGTCCCAGTTCCGTTCGCCGCCGACCTGTTCGGGCAGGCCCATGGTGGCCGCGGCGACGGGTGCTCCGGTGGGGGCGTAGGTGAGCAGTTTGAGGGTGATGGCCGAGCGGTTGACCATGTCGGGCCAGCGGCCTCGGTAGTTGGAGCCGCGCACCCACTTCTGCCAGAAGTCGGCGGCGTCCCACAGTCCTTGGGTGATCCCGTCGGCGGTGGGAGGCGGCGGGGCCTGTCCGTCGGCGTCGCAGACGGTCAGGACGACCGCCGCCGTTTCGCCGACGTTCAGCGTGACGGAGCCGCGCAGGTCATCGCCGTCACGTTCGACCGGGAAGGTGCTCTGGAGGTACGCGCAGACACCGGGCGCCCTGAAGACGGCGGCCTCGGGGCGCACGTCGAGGTCGTGCGTGGCCCGGCCGTAGTCGAAGCGCGGGCGGCACTCCATGTCGAAGCGCACGGTGCCGCGCACCGCGCGCACAGCTCGGATCAAGGTGTGCCGGTCGGTCGGGGTGCGGCTGGTGTTCGGCGGCATCCAGTCGAGCACCTCGCCCACGCCGTCGGGGGACATGAAGCGGGTGACGAGGACGGCGGTGTCCGGGTAGTACAGCTGCTTGCAGCTGGCCTCCGGATCCGCCGAGGCGATCCGGAAGTAGCCGCCGCGGTCATGGTCGAGCAGCGCGGCGAAGATGCTCGGAGAGTCGAAGCGGGGCGCCGCGAACCAGTCGACGACGCCCCGCGAGGTCACCAGCGCGGCGGTCTGCAGGTCGCCTATGAGGCCGTGCTCGGCGATGGGCGCATAGCGGTCCATGAATGTCCCCAGGTCAGAGCGGTCCTTGGGATTCACTATCGGCCAGGAGCACGGGACGCGCCTGTTGTCGGCGGTCCACCCGCACGACTCTCGCGGGAATCGCAGACAGTCGGCAACCTCGCGCGCGGTGTTGCCGTGGAGGGCCGGTCCGTGTGAGGGATCCTGCACAGACCGGCAGCGCGCCGTGACACCGGAGCTCGTGGAGGTTCAGGATTTGGACATGATCCATGTCCGTGCGGTGAGCCCGCCGGACCTCACCGACCAGGTCGTCGATTTCCTCTCCGGCGACCCCTCGGTCCTGGATCTGATCGTGCAGCGCGGCGCGGCGCGCAACCCGGACGGCGACGGCATCGTCTGCGACGTGCTGACCGGCGCCGCGAACGACGTCCTGCGGGCCCTGCGCGCATTCCACCTGGACAGCCGGGGCTCCATCGTCATCGAGCCGGTGGACATGGCCTTCGTCGGCGGGGGCACCGCGGCCGCACAGGGGATCGGGGCACTCACCCACGCGCCCGTCTGGGATCAGGTCGAGGCACGGATCAGGGCCCAGGGGACGTACGCGCCGAGCTTCTACCTCTACCTCGTCATCGCCGGTCTCCTCGGTGCGGTCGGGATCGTCACCAACTCGCAGATCCTGATCGTCGCGGCCATGGTGGTCGGTCCCGAGTACGGGGCGATCGTCAGCATCGCCCTGGGCGTCGACCGGCACAACGGGCCGCGGATCCGCCAGGGGCTGCGCGCGCTGCTCGTGGGCTTCCTCCTGGCCATCGTCGTCACCTTCCTCTTCGCCCTGCTGATCCGCGCGTGCGACTTCGAGTCGAAAGCGTTCAGCCTGGGTCTGCGGCCGGTCTCCGACCTGATCGACACACCCAACTTCTTCTCGTTCGCCGTCGCGGGCCTGGCCGGGATCGTCGGCGTGGTCTCGCTCACCGAAGCGAAGACCAGCGCGCTGCTGGGTGTGTTCATCTCCGTCACGACCATTCCGGCCGCCGCCGACATCGCGGTCTCCGCCGCCTTCGGCAGTGCGAGTTCGGCCTGGGGCTCACTCGTGCAGTTGCTGGTCAACATCATCGTGCTGATCGTGGTCGGTACCGCCACGCTCCGCTGTCAGCGGGCGCTCTGGCGCCGGGTCGCCCTTCGCCGCGCACGTACGAGCAAGCCGTAACGACCGCTGACGGTCCGGCGCCCTGCCGACAGTTGCGCGTTGCTTGTACCTCTTGGTGGGCTCTCAACGTGCCCAGAGAACGAGCGGAGTTGCCGGTCGGGCCGTGAACGTCAGCGCGCCGATCCCTGTCCTGGCCGCAGAAGGGGTGGAACAGGACTCAGGGACTCACTCCCCCTACCCGGTGCGATCCTCACTCCCCCCACACCCTTATCGCCTGGCCGTGCTCCCTGGAGCGGAAGGCTTGCGCAACGTGAGTGTGCCGTCCGCGGCACACGGCCTCACAATGTTCTGGTATGAGTCTTATCTACCGGATCGGGGGCATCCGTGAAGGATCTCGAATTCGAGCACAAGCGGTCGCTGTCACGCCTTGAAGCCGCCGATCAGCTCGCAGCCCTCGCGGCCGCGCTGCGCCATGGCGGCCGAGCCGAACTCCAGCTCGGCCCCGGCAAGCTGAGCGTGCACATTCCCGACGAGCTGCTGAGCGAAGTCGAGGTGGAGGTGGGAGACGACCAGATCGAGCTGGAGATCGAGCTCAAGTGGTCGACAGCGCGGCCCGACTAGGTCCAGAAGTCCTCAAGGTACAAGTCCGACATCGCCTGGCAGTTCTCGGCGGAGCGTGGCTGGATGGTGCCGGCGCACACACTCCGGCCAATGCCGAGCGGGTGAAAATCCTGTGGGCCAAGAAGACCTGAGCCGCGAGCAGATCGAGCGTCTGACCCAGGACATCACCGACGCGTGCGCCACCTTGGACCACAAGGCTGCGACCACCGCGGTGGAGCGGGCTCAAGTCAAGCGCGGCACCGGCTACTGACCCGGCCACCCGCATCCTCATGGGCGGGCGAAGAAGTCGCTCCCCGCTGCCGAGGATCGAGGGCTCAGGCCGGATCCAAGCGGGTCTGGGCGTGCACCTTCATCTGCTACGGCGCGGCTTCCTCGAGATCGAGCCGGCGCCATCACGCTCTGGTGCCGGCGGGAGATCTGGCGCCGGGTCAGTGCTCGACGCGCACACGCCTGCCTCCAGTGCGACGCGTGATCCCACGAGATGGACTGGGCCGTCGGAACGGCATTCGGTGAATCGCCGGGCAGCCACGGGCCGGACACACTCGGCATGCCGCGGTGCAGTGATAGGAACGCTCTGAGACCTGTCGACCGACGCGACCGGACGGCTTCCGACGCTGAGGAGACGATGAGTATGTCGGCCACCCCCGTCGGGCCGCCGGCCGCGACACCGCCGGATCCGTTCGCCCTGGTCCGAACCCGCAAGTACGCGGTCCTGCTCATCATGACGGCCCTACTCGGCATCCCGATCTCCGCGGCGGCCTTTGGGTTCCTCGCACTCGTCTCCGAACTGCAGTCGCTGACCTACACCGACCTGCCCCGCGGCCTGGGCTTCGACGGAACGCCGTCGTGGTGGCCGATCCCGCTGCTCGCCGTGGCCGGACTGCTGGTGGCGCTGGCGATCCGGTATCTGCCGGGCGAGGGCGGACACAAGCCGGCGGAGGGTCTGGTCACGAGGGGAGCGCCGTCGGCGGTGGAACTGCCCGGCATCGCACTCGCCGCGGTGGCCTCGCTGGCGGCCGGGGCCGTGATCGGGCCCGAGGCACCGCTCATCGCGCTGGGCGGCGGCCTGGCGGTGTTCGCCGTACGGTCCGTGAAACGCGACATCCAGCCGAGCGCGAGCGCTGTGCTGGGGGCCGCGGGAAGTTTCGCGGCCGTGAGCACGCTGCTCGGCTCGCCGCTGCTCGGGGCGTTCCTCCTGATGGAGGCGGCCGGCCTCGGTGGCGCGATGATGGGGGTCGTCCTGGCGCCGGGCCTGCTCGCGGCCGGGGTCGGCGCGCTGATCTTCACCGGTCTGGATTCGTGGACGGGTCTGGGGACCTACTCACTGGTCCTCGGCCATGTGCCGCATGCAAGCCGCCCCGACGTCGCCGGTTTCGGCTGGGCCCTCGTCATCGGTGTCGCCTCGGCCCTCCTCGGCGCGGGGATCCGCCGATCCGCGCTCCTCCTGCAGGCCCAGGTCGAACGGCGGCGGGTGGTGGTCACGGTACTGACCGGCGCGCTCGTGGGGGTGGCCGCGCTGGTGTACGCCGAAGGGACGGGCAACGACGCGTCAGAGGTGCTGTACTCCGGCCAGGACGCGCTGAGCCCGCTGCTGGCCGGCCAGGCCGGCTACACGGTCGGCACCCTGGTGGTCTTGCTGGTCTGCAAGGCCGTCGCCTACAGCCTCTCTCTCAGCAGCTTCCGCGGCGGGCCCGTCTTTCCGTCGATGTTCCTGGGAGCGGCCGGCGGACTCGCCATGGCCCATCTGCCCGGACTGGACGTGACGTCCGGCTTCGCGATGGGTGTCGGAGCGATGTGCGTGGCGATGCTGAAGCTGCCCATGACCGCGGTCCTGCTGGCCACCCTGCTGCTGGGAACGCAGGGCCTCACCGTGATGCCGCTCGTGATCGTCGCGGTCGTGGTCTCCTACGTGCTCTCGCTGCGACTCGATCCTGCACCCACGCCGCCGACCTCCGAGCCGGCGTCCCCCTGAGCCCGGACGTCACGCCGGGACCTCGCTGCCGGCCCAGGCGACGGACGGCACGCCACTCGAATTCCCGAAGGTCTCGAAGGGCCGTGCCGGAGAGCCTGACGTGCTCCACGGCTTGCAGTGCCGTACCGGTGGGGCAAGAACCTCAGGCTGCCGAATCCTCTGGGGCGGGCCAGGATGGTGCCGACCGCTGGACTGCCCGGATCGAGGAACGTGCCATGGCGATTCACCCCAAAGCAGCTTCGCAGGCCACTGCGGCTGCCAACCGGGCCGCGCTTGAGAGTCTGGCCTTCGACGACGTACGCGACTTCGAGGACGTCCGGCGCGGGTTCATCGCGGAACTTCCGGACAACGGGGTGATCCGGGATGCGGCCGGCGACCTGGTGTGGGACCTGGCGTGGTTCTCGTTCGTCGAGGCGGGCGAGCCGGCCCCGGACTCGGTGCACCCCAGCCTGTGGCGGCAGTCCCAGCTGATCACCGAAGCCGGCCTCTACGAGGTGTCGGACCGGATCTACCAGGTCCGCAACCACGACCTCGCGAACGTGACGATCATCGAAGGCGACGGCGGACTGATCGTCGTGGACACCGGCTCCAAGGCCGAGTGCGCCAAGGTCGCGATGGACCTCTACTACGCGCACCGGCCCGAGAAGCTGCCGGTGGTCGCGGTGATCTACACGCACACCCACATCGACCACTACGGCGGCATCACCGGGATCGTCACCCCTGAGGAGGTCGCCTCCGGCAAGGTCGCGATCCTCGCGCCCGGTGCGCACTTCGAGAAGTACGCGCTCGGTGAGAACGTGATCTGTGGCAACGTCATGTCGCGCCGGGCCGCGCACGCGTTCGGTACCCTGCTGCCGCACGGGCCGCTCGGCTTCGTCACCGACGGCGGCGGCCTGGCACTGCCGCCGACCGGCACGTTCGCCTACCTCCCGCCCACCGACACCATCACCACCACCGGCGAGAAGCGGACCCTGGCCGGGCTGGAATTCGTCTTTCAGATGGCCCCGGACACCGAGGCCCCCGAGGAGTTCCACTTCTACATCCCCGAGCTGAAGGCGCTGACCTGCGCGGAGAACGCCAACCACTCCCTGCACAACATCCAGACCCTTCGCGGCGCCCGCACCCGCGACGCCGCGAACTTCGCCGCCTGCCTGGACGAGGCGATGGAGCTGTTCCCCGACGCCGAGATCCACTACGGCCCGCACACCTGGCCCGTCTGGGGAAGGGACAACGTCCGGGACTTCCTCGGCTCCCAGCGTGACGCCTACAAGTACCTCCACGACCAGGCCCTGCGCCTCGCCAACCACGGGCTGACCCCGACCGAGATCGCCGAACAGCTCGACCTGCCGCCGGCACTCGGCCGAGCCTGGTGGAACCGCGGCTACCACGGCACCGTGAACCACAACCTCAAGGCCGTCTACGCCAAGGAACTCGGCTGGTACGACGGCAACCCGATGCACCTGCACCCCCTGCCGCCGGCCGAGAGCGCCCGGCGTTACGTCGAGGCCATCGGCGGTACCGAGAGGGTCGTCGAGCTGGCCCGCGAGGCCTTCGAGGCGGGCGACTACCGCTGGGTGGTGGAGCTGGCCGGGCAGGCCGTGTTCGCCGACCCAGGCAACCACATCGCCCGCAGGATCCAGGCCGACGCCTACGAGCAGCTCGGCTACCAGTCCGAAGGCCCGCAGTGGCGCAACCTCTACCTCACCGCGGCGCAGGAACTGCGCGACGGCGTTCCCACCACCGGCGTCCAGAGCACCGGCAGCATCGAGACGGTCATGGCGATGCCGCTCGACCTGTTCCTCGACTTCATCGCGGTGCGCCTGAACGGGCCGAAGGCGGCCGACACCGCCCTGGCCGTCAACCTCGACCTCACCGACGGCGACCAGCCCGGCCCGCACAGCCTCCAGCTCGCCCACGGCGTCCTGCACCACCGCCCCCGCCACACCGACAACGCGGACCTGACACTGCGCCTGGGCAAGGCACAGCTCGCCGGCGCCCTGCTCAGGCCGGATGCCCTCGCGGCGGCCGTCGAAGCCGGCCAGATCACGGCGGACGGCGACCTCGCCGCTTTCGCGACCCTGACCGGCCTGCTCGACGACTTCTCGCCCTACTTCGCCCTCACCAACTCCAACGCCTGACCGAGCGGCCACCGCACGGGTCGAGCGTCCGTGCGCGCAGCCGTGTGTGGCCAGCGACCCCGGACGGTTCGCGCAGGTGCGCGTGCACTCGATTTCCTGACGGGTCTGTTGACTTCGCCCACGGTTCGGAGCGTCCGTCTCAACGCCATAGCGTGGTGGCGGATCCTTGAGGGCGGTGCGCCGCCTGGACCACGCACCAGGTCACGGGGCGACGGGGCCTGCGCAGCGGAAGCCGATGTTGCCCGTGGAGGAGTCGGGAGTGTTGGCCATGCGGGCGCTGACGCGGTATCGGCGGCAGTAGGAGGCGTGGCAGAGGTAGGAGCCGCCGCGCAGGGCGCGAGCGGTGCCGGTGGGCGGCCCGGTCGGATCGGTGCGGGGCGCGGTGGCATGCCACGTGGGGTGGAACCAGTCGGCGGTCCACTCCCAGACGTTGCCGGTCATGTTGTAGAGGCCGTAGCCGTTGGGTTCGAAGGCGTCGACGGCGCAGGTGCCCAGGTAGCCGTCCTCGCGGGTGTTGTGGTGGGGAAAGGTGCCGTTCCAGACGTTCATACGGTGCCGGCCGCCGGGTGTCCGTTCGTCACCCCAGGGGAAGGGCATCTGCTCCAAGCCGCCGCGCGCGCCGTACTCCCACTGGGCTTCGCTGGGCAGTCGGCGCCCGGCCCAGGCGCAGTAGGCGTCGGCGTCGTTCCACGAGACGTGGACCACCGGGTGGTTCGCACGACCGCTCAGGTCGGAGTGGGGGCCTTCCGGGTGCCGCCAGTCGGCGCCGAACACCTCACGCCACCACGGGGCGGCCGCGACGCCACGGGTAGGCGGGAAGTCGTCGGGCAGCAGCCCGCCGAACACGAACGAGGCCCGGTGGCGTTCGGCGTCGGTGACGTGACCGGTGGCCTCGACGAAGGCCGCGAACCGCGCGTTGCTGACACAGTGCCGGTCGAGGGTGAAGGGGCTGACCCGGACTTCGCGGACCGGGCCTTCGCCGTCCTCCGGATAGGCGAGGACATCGGCGCTGCCCATGGCGAACGCGCCACCTTCCAACCGGACAGCGGCCGCTGACATGGTGCCGATCGGCGGCTCCTGACGGGCGGGTCGGGAGGCTTCGATCGTCCGAGCGGGGCGGCCGGGGGCGCAGCAATCAGACGGTTCGCTCGTCATCCTGGATCGAGGCTCCCTCGCACGGCCATCCGTCGGCGTGGTGGAGCGACGCGGGGACACGCTCCGACGCCCGGGGCAGGTCCCGGGCGTCATGCGCACATTGTCCACCGACGACCTCCGGCACCAGGGAGGACGACGGCTCGGCGTGGCGGCGGTCGGCGGTCGACCACGTGTCTCTGGAGACTGATCCGTCGACGGCCGGCACGGCGCGAGGGCGCTGGGCCGTGGCCGTCGGAGGACAGGCGGCGTGTCCTGTGGGGGCTCTGATCCGTCGACCGTCGGTTCGACGCCCGGGGGGCGTGGGCCTGTGGTGGTGCGAGGGCTGGTGCGGGGCGGCGCAAGGTAGTCCGGGCAGCCGAACCCGACGCGGGTCGGCTCTGCGCGTCGCCTTGCTGCGGACCGCGCGGGGGCGCACCGTGGAGGACGTCACCGTGCCCGTGTGAGTGTCCGTCACCGAGGGCCTGCGACACCCCGCACGGGCGACGACCTAGTGGGGGCCCGCACCCTGATACCGGGCCGTCGCGACCCGGCCGGACGGACGGCGTTCCGATGCCGTGACGCGGGTACGTCCCCACCACTTCGCGAAGAAGGGCCTCCGATGGCCGATGCGCAGCGCCAGATCCTTCCCGTCCCCGACCTGCCGCGGCCCGGCACGGTCACGTACGACGCGAAGGACCCCGACACGGCCTTCCCGCCCATCGAGCTGCTGCTGCCCCCGGAGGGCGCGCCCAACGTCCTGGTGATCATGCTGGACGACGTCGGTTTCGGTGCGCCCAGTGCCTTCGGCGGACCCTGCGAGACACCGGTCTTCGAGCGGCTGGCCGCCGGCGGCCTGCGGTTCACCCGCTTCCACACCACGGCACTGTGTTCGCCGACCCGACAGGCCCTGCTGACGGGACGCAATCACCACTCGGTCGGCATGGGCGGCATCACCGAGATGGCCACCTCCGCACCCGGGTACAGCTCCGTCCGGCCCAACACCAAGGCGCCGATCGCGGAGATCCTGCGCCTCAACGGCTATTCGACAGCCCAGTTCGGCAAGTGCCACGAGGTGCCGGTCTGGCAGACGGGCCCGGCCGGGCCGTTCGACGCGTGGCCCTCCGGCGGTGGTGGTTTCGAGCACTTCTACGGCTTCATCGGTGGTGAGACCAACCAGTACAGCCCGTCCCTGTACGCGGGCACGACTCCGGTGGAGCCCGAGAAGACCCCGGAGGAGGGATACCACCTCACCGAGGACCTCACCGACCGGGCCATCGCCTGGGTGCGCCAGCAGAAGACCCTGATGTCCGACAGGCCGTTCTTCTGCTACTTCGCGCCAGGGGCGACCCACGCTCCGCACCACGTGCCCAAGGAGTGGGCCGACCGTTATCGCGGCCGCTTCGACCAGGGCTGGGACGCCGTCCGCGAGGAGACCCTGGCCCGGCAGAAGGAGCTCGGTGTCGTCCCGCAGGACGCGGAACTGACGGTGCGGCACGAGGAGATCCCCGCCTGGGACGAGGTCGAGCCCGAGCTGAGGCCGGTTCTGGCCCGGCAGATGGAGGTCTACGCGGGCTTCCTCACCCACACCGACCACCACGTCGGCCGGCTGATCGACGCCTTGGAGGACCTCGGGGTCCTCGACGACACCCTGGTGTACGTCATCACCGGTGACAACGGCGCCTCCGGCGAGGGAGGCCTGCGCGGCAGCTTCAACGAAATGATCGTCATGAACGCCCTGGCCGACGTGGAGACACCGGAGTTCATGGCGGAGCGGATCGACAAGTTCGGCACGCCGGAGGCCTACAACCACTACGCCGTCGGCTGGGCCCACGCCATGGACACCCCCTACCAGTGGACCAAGCAGGTCGCCTCGCACTGGGGCGGCACACGCAACGGCACCATCGTGCACTGGCCGCGCGGCATCACCGCCCCCGGCGGGGAACGCCACCAGTTCACCCACGTGATCGACGTCGCCCCGACCGTCCTGGAGGCCGCAGGCATCCCGGAGCCCACCATGGTCAACGGCGTTCAGCAGTCGCTGATGGAAGGCACCTCGATGCTCTACGCCTTCAACGACGCCGACGCCACCGAACGGCACGACCACCAGTACTTCGAGATGCTCGGCAACCGCGGCATCTACCACCGGGGCTGGTCGGCGGTCACCAAGCACCGGACCCCGTGGATCGTCGGCGCGGGCCAGAACACCCCCTTCGACGACGACGTGTGGGAGCTCTACGACGGCTCCACCGACTGGACGCAGGCCCACGACCTGGCAGCCGAGATGCCGGACAAGCTCCGCCACCTGCAACGACTTTGGCTCATCGACGCCGCCCGGTACAACGTGCTCCCCATGGACGACCGGGTTCTCGAACGGATGAACTCCGACCTCGCCGGACGCCCCGAACTCGTCACCGGCCGCTCCCAGGTCCTGTACCAGGGCATGGGCCGTCTGAGTGAGAACAGTCTGATCAACGTAAAGAACAAGTCCTTCTCCATCACCGCACGGATCACCTGCGCCGACGACGCGGTCACCGGAGTCATCCTCTGCCAGGGCGGAAGCTTCGGGGGCTGGAGTCTCTACACCAAGCAGGGCCGCGCCAGGTTCGCCTACAACCTCTGCGCTCTGGACCTCACCGTGGTGGAGGCAGACCGGCCGGTTCCCACGGGCGACCACCAGGTCCGGATGGACTTCGTGTACGACGGCGGCGGTCTGGGCAAGGGCGGCAGGGTCACGCTGTCCTACGACGGTGAGCAGGTCGGGGAGGGAAGACTCGAACACACCCTCGCCTTCCTCTTCTCCGCCGATGAGACCGCCGACGTGGGCCAGGATCTCGGCACCGCCGTGGCGCCCGACTACGACAGCCCGAACGGTGCGTTCACCGGCGACATCCACTGGGTCCAGATCGACGCCGAACCCGGTGACCCCGGCCACCTCATCCAGCCCGAGGAACGGCTCCGGATCGCCATGGCACGCCAGTAGGGGCAGGACCTCTTCGTCGGTGGGGTGAAGCAGCGCTCCTGGCCGGTATCGGGCGGGAGCGCGGACACCCGGACCCCAAGCCCCAGGAGGCTCTCTCCCATGACCCCTCAGGCCCTCACGACCCCGTAGCCCCGGTAACCCGGTCAGCCCCGCTATCCCTGTCAGGCTCTGGCCTTCCCGCACTTCGCCTGCTGCTCGCCCGCCGCGCACGGCCGAAGGCGGTCGGCCCGACGCGGACCGCTTCGCCCGCGGAGGAAGCCGTCCCCGGCACCCCGGACGTCTGGCTGGCCTGCCTTCGCCTGGGAGGCTGACCCGGCCGCCCGCCGTGACGGGGGCGGGCCGGGCGCCGGCCCAGCCGCCGGGTCGCGGGGCGGGAACGGCGGTCGGTCAGGATCCGCGCCGTGCCTCGGCGAGCTCGAACACGCCGTAGCCGAATCCCCGGGCGCTCACCGTTCCGGCGTCGATCCCGACGCCGTCCGATTCCAGGGAGCGGAGGCCGGTGGCCCACGCGACGGCACAACTCGCCTGTTCTCGACGCGGGTTGACCACGACGAGGTACCGGCCGCCCCGCACGTACACGAACGGGTATCCGGCGTGCACCACCTCGACCGAGCCGGCCGGCCCCAGCTCCGGTGTGCCGGTGCGCAACGCGACCAGGCGGCGTACGATATGCAGGAGCGAGGTGTCGTCGGCCCGCTGGGCGGCGACCGTCGGGCGGTCCGGGGACGGGTCGAGAGGGAGGTACAGGCGGTCGGAAGGGGCCGTGGAGAAACCGGCGTCGGGGCCCTCGTCCCACTGCATCGGCGTACGGGAACCCGCGCGGTTGTAGCGCGGGCCCAGCACACTGCCCTCCTTCTCGGGCAGTCCCGGAACGTAGCGCATGCCGATCTCGTCGCCGTAGTAGATCGCCGGCAGGGTCGGCCAGGTGAGCTGGAAGACGAAGGCGACGGGCAGCTGACCGGCCGTGCGGGGGCCGCAGTTGAGACGGGAGAAGTCGTGGTTGGCGGTCGGCAGCGCGATGAATCCCTGCTCCCCGAGCGCGTCGGCCGCATCGTGCCAGGCCTCCACGAAGGGGCGCGGTGAGCCGCGGCCCTCGGCGTCGAAGAAGCAGTCGAGCGGGTCCCAGGCCTCGTTGACCGTTCCCTCGCCGTTGCTCCACAGCGAGCGCAGGGCGAGCCCGTCGGTGGGGCCGCCGAACTGGAGGAAGAAGTCCGCGTGGAATCCCGCCGGGACGGACACCTCGGGTTCGCCCCACTCCGAGAGCAGCACGGCCTCGGGGTGCGCGCCGTCCAGCCAGTGCCTCAACTCCGTCCAGACCGCGGCGGTCTCCCGCTTGTCCGGGTCGTCCTTCACGAGCGAGGCGGCCATGTCCACCCGGAAGCCGGCCAGTCCGAGGCCCAGCCAGTGGTCCATGACCGTGCGCAGCGCGGCGCGGTTGGCGCGCGGACCCGGTGCGTCGACCGGCAGGCGCCAGGGCTCGTCCGGACGGGCGCGCCCGTAGCCGAAGTTGAGGGCGGGCTGGAACGCGAAGAAGTTCGGCAGGTACGCCCCCGGGCGGGTCCCGGGGGAGGGGACGAACCCGTCCGGGAGGGGGCCCTCGGGCGCCCAGATGTACCGGTCGTCGGCCGTATCGTCCATCGAGGCCCGGAACCAGGGGTGCTGGTCGGAGGTGTGGCCCGCCACGAGGTCGAGCAGGACGCGGATGCCGCGGCGGCCCGCTTCGTCGACGAGGCGGGCGAGGTCGTCGTTCGTGCCGTAGCGGGGTGCGACGTGCAGGTAGTCGGCGACGTCGTACCCGGCGTCGCCGAACGGGGACACGAAACACGGGTTGAGCCAGACGGTGTTGACGCCCAGCCACGCGAGGTGGTCGAGGCGCTCGGTGATCCCGGCGAAGTCGCCGATGCCGTCACCGTCGGAGTCGGCGAACGACTGCGGATAGATCTGGTAGAAGACGGCGTCGGCCAGCCAGGCGGGGGCGGGGCGGAACGAGGTCATGCCGGTGACGATAGATCAGCCCACCGGGCGTCCGCTGCCCCATGGGCCGCCGTTCGGCCGCCGTTCGCCTCCCGGCCCGGACGTGGCGGTGCCCCGCCGCGGACACGGGGCCCCGCCCGGGACCGGGGGGCTCCGGCCGGGGGAGAGGGCCCTGCCCGGGAGGGGGGGGGTGCTCCGGCCGGGGAGGGCGTCGTGCGTGCCGGGCGGTCCGGCCGGCGATGCCGTCATGGGTGACGGCGGCGCCGATCCGAACCGCCCGCACCGCAACCGCAGCCGGCGGTCCACGCAGGCGCCCCCGCAGCCCTTAAGCTCGGCGAGATGTTCTCCCCGCAAGGTCCCACCCTCCGCGAACTGACCGTGCAGGCACTCTCGTCGATCGAACACGGTTACGACCTGCTCGCGCCCAAGTTCGACCGCACGCCTTTCCGGACCCCGGACGCGATCCTCGAAGCCGTGGGAAGCGCCCTCGCGCCGATGGGGCCGTTCACCGCGGGACTCGACCTCTGCTGCGGCACCGGCGCGGGCATGGAGGTCCTGCGGGAGCTGTGCCGGGACAGCGTCACCGGGGTCGACGTCAGCGCGGGCATGCTGGCGGTGGGGCGCTCGCGACTCGGGGTCACTGATCCACTGCCCCCGGCGACCGGGGATCGGCAGTCCCGGGCGACCGGGGATCGACCGTCCCCGGCAACTGGTGATCGGCCGTCCCCGGCGGGCGGGGGCCGGTCGCCGTCGGTCGCCTTCGTGCGCGCGGACGCCCGTGACCTGCCCTTCGGGCCCGCCTTCGACCTCGTCGTGAGCTTCGGCGCCTTCGGGCACTTTCTGCCACACGAGCTGCCCGGCCTGTTCGCAGGTGTCCACGGCGTCCTGCGCCCGGGCGGACGCTTCGCCTTCCCGGTCATGGCTCCGCCGCGGCCCATCTCGCCCTGGTACTGGGCCATGCTGGGCTTCGACACGGTGATGCGGGTGCGCAACGCCGTCCGGCGTCCGACCTTCGTCATGTACTACCGCACGTTCCGGCTGGGCGACGTGGAGCGGGAGCTGGCGCGGGCCGGATTCCGGACGGAGCTTCACGCGCTGGACGGGTTCGGCCGGCGACGGGACGGCAGCCCGCGGGCCCGGATGGTCGTGGCCACCCGTGAGGGCACCCCGGGAGCCGCCGCCGAAGTCGCGTGACGCTGTTACCCGCTCCGGGCGCTCACTTGGCCGCCGGCAGCGTGAACTCGTAGACCAGGGCGTCCTGTTGGGCGGCCACGGTCAGGTCGGTGATCTCCAGGGGGCGGTCGTACTGGTCGTGCACGCGCCGGGTGACCCGTACCGACTGCGGGAGCCTGGTGATGGCGTCCCGGTGGTGCAGGGTCAGACCCGCCTTGCGCATCCAGTCGTAGGCCCGTGACAACTGCGCCGAGGCGTGGCCGTTTGCGCGGTCTCGGTAGCGGGCGAGCTCCTCCACCTCCGTCACCGCGATGGCGGAGAACGATGTCACGGCCGAGCGCAGTCCGCTGCCGTCGGCCGCCGCGGACTCGTAGCGGTGGACCAACGTCGCCCGTAGCGGCGCGAGTCCGAGGGCCTCCGCGTGTTCCGGCGGTGGAGTCTCCCAGGTCACGGTGGTCCGCCGGCACCCGTCGGGTTCGCCGGTGTGCGCGCCGACGGGGAAGTCGAGGGACGGGACGTGCTCGGCGCCGGTGCCGGACAGGGTGGCGTGGCTGCCGCGCCGGTCGGTGGAGACCTGGCCGTCGCGCCGCAGCATGTGCAGCGCCTGCCGTACGGTCTCCCGGCTGACGCCGAAACGCGTAGCCAACTCGCGTTCTCCCGGCAGCCGTTCGCCGGGTGGAATGATCCCCTTGCGCAGCTCGCCGAGCAGTTGTGCGGCGATCCGCGCGTAGAGCGGTTCGTGGTCGGACGGATGGGTGGTGCGGGCCATGTCCGCGCCTCCTGCGTGGTGACAAAATGTAGCCGTGTGAGCTCGGTGCGCCACCACATCTAGCATTGGTCTAAACCACCAGGAAAGAGTGTCCGGGGACTTCGGCCTGTTTCCGCCCGCACCCCGGTCGGTCCGCACCGCGTTCGGAGCGCGCGGCCCCCGGTGCCGACGCGTGCCGCCGCCCTTGGGGCGAGGGCGATGCGCGGGCGCACGCGGGCTGCCGTACACCTCGGCGGGGCCCCGCTTCCGGGGCGCGGGCTCGCGGAATCCGCCGGATCAGTCGTGTCCGAAAGCCCGCGGCGACGCGTGCGCGAGCCACCGTTCCGCACGGTCGCCAGGAGCGGCTCGGGGTGCCGGTCGGCGACAGTTCCAGATCTTCAGGGGCGTGGGCGCTGTCGCCGCGGTCGCTCGGACGCCGCGGTGACGGGGGCGCGCTGTCGGTGGTCCGCCATAGTCTCCCCGTGGCAGGTCCGGATCGGGCGGGATGGGGGCGGCGTGAGTTTTGATCTTGCGGTGTGGTTCGAGTCCGAGCGGATCCCGGTCTCCGACGCCGCCGGCACGTACGAGCGGCTGTGCGACGGCGACCTCGCCGGGGCCGGGGTCGTCGCGAGCGAGGCCGTGGCCGCGTTCCACCGGGAGCTGACCGGGCGATTTCCCGAGCTCTCGGCCGCCGAGGACGACGGGCTGGGGGCGGAGGCGTCACCGTGGGCGGCGCGCTTCGACGTCTCCGCCGCGCATGTGATCATGCCCATGTCCTGGAGCCGGGCCGGCGGTACGGCGCCCGAGGTGGTTGCCCTCGCGGGCCGGCACGGACTCGTCTGCTTCGATCCGCAGGCCCGGGTGCTGCACCGCCCGCCCGCGCAGCGCGGGACGGACGTACTGAGCCTTCAGCCGTGCGTCGGGCTGAAGGTGGAGGACGCGGACCCCGACGTGATCGAACGTGCCGTGCACCGGCTGTCCGAGGACAACTGGTTCCTGATCCTGGAGGGGTGCGGCGGCCATTTCCTCCAGGTCGGTCACGGCCCGAACGCGGGCCTCCCCGCGGGCGGGTTCGCCGTCGAACGCCGGGACGGTTCGCCGGAACGCCATTACCGATGCGTGCTGAGCGAGAGGGGCCAGGTGGCCGCGCTCTTCGCCGACTACGCGTCGGGTGCGACCACGTGGAGCGTGGACGTGCGGTGGGACAGCCTCTTCTGACGCGATCACCCGACGGACGGCCCCGGACCCGGCCGGTCCGAGGTCGTCCCATTCGGTTCTCGAAGCCGTGGCGTCCCCGACCGGCATGTCATCGGTGGAGATCTCTCTCCTCTCCCCTGCGCACCCGTGACCACGGCCCTTGGAATGTTACGGGAACAGGCCGATGCAGGTCGCGCGGAAATTGCGTGACCTGCGTCGACAAGCCGAGGATAATTCAGTGGAACCCCGCGTGGAATTCGGTTCCACGCGAGAAAGAATTCCTATCCGGGAAGGATCGTGTGTCGGCACGATCCTTCCCGGGATTTGCCCGCTCGTCGGCTAAAGGATTTCGATGTCCTTGACCCTCGGAGGGCGGCTCGGGAAAGTGATGTCGGTCCACCGGTTGATGCGCACCGAGTCGCCGTTCGCGTCGTAGTAGATGAGATCGTTGTTGCCCGTCGAAATGCGGTCGACCCACCATGAGCCGAAGTTGGTCCGGCCCTTGTTGGCGTAGCAGTCCACGCTGGACCTCCCGTCCAGGTGCGACCAGATCTTCAGGAAGTCCGCCCCGCCACGGCACTCGATGTGGTCGATGGCGAACGCGTTGCCCGTGGGCATGGCCATCGTGACGGCCATGGTGGCCACTGCCGCCACGGCCACGGAACGGGCTGTCCTCATCGTCCTTGAGATCACAACTTCTCCTTCATTCAATATTTGAACGGGGAGCGCACGTCACGGCCGGATGCGTGAAGGCTCGCCGAAAAGGCGCCTGCCTGTCTCCGTGCGGCCCTTCCGTCGTCTCGTCTCTCGGGCTTGCCCTACGAAGATCCTGCAAGGCGGCTGCATACAGCAAGGATCCATGGCCTTCTGGGCCAGAATGCGCCCCTGAATGTCTAGATCGAGACCACGTGAAGCGGAGCGAAAGCTTGATTATCGGCCGCCCGTAAGTTTCTGGCCTCACCCTTTCGCGAAGCGGATTGTCCGACGGATGGTCAGGTAAGCGAAAAGCGCCTCTGACCGGTAGGAATGAGGATTGCTGAGGTCCTTTTTTCCCGCCGCCGTCGGAGGCGCTTTCCGGGTGAGGAAGCGTATCGGGCCCTGTCCCCGTGTCCGCGTCGAGGGCGGTGGCCACGGGGTGGTGTCCCGGGCCGGCGGCAACCTCACCCACGAGCCGCAGGACGACGAGGAGGTCCTGGCGGTGAAGGTCCTCGGCCCAGGCAGGGCTGACGAAGACCGGCCGACTCGGCACGATGTCTCCGGCGCGCTGCACCCTCCAGCGCATGGATCACGAAGTCGCACTGGAGTACTAGGTCGTCCGCCAGGGGAGAGCGGGTGCGGACTCCGGGGTGCTGTGCCAGTAGTCCCGTGTCTCCACCGCGAGTCCCGCGGCGTCGAAGCGGACGAGGACACAGCCGGCGAGTGTCGTGGGACGGCCGTCCTCCTGCGCGAGGACGCGGAACTCCGCGACCGCACGGCCGTCCTGGCCGACCAGCGGGTCGGAGAAGCGAACGTCGGTCGTGGTCTCGGACTCGAAGGACCAGCGCAGATACGCGGCGAGCTCGTCCCGGCCGCGGTGCGGCTCCCGGAACGGCATGGACCGGTGGACGCACGCGTCCGAGTACAACTCCAGGATCGCCTCGACGTCATGGGCCGCCCAGGCCCGCTCCCACACCCGTACGAAGCGCCGGGCCGCGGTGATCGTGTCCATCACGGGCCTCAGACGCGCGCGGGCAGCCAGCGCAACTGCGCGGCCTGCTGGTAGGGGCCGCCGCCCTCATGGTCGTTGAAGTCGTACACCTCGATCTCCTTGTCCTCGTTCGCCCAGGCGTTGAAGGCCGCGAAGACCGTCGACGGCGGGCAGGTCTGATCCTCCAGGGCCGCGGAGAACAGGGCGGGTACCCGGCCGCGCGCGGCGAAGTGCACCCCGTCGAAATAGGAGAGGGTGCGCCGCACCTGTTCCGTGCGTCCGCGATGGGTCTTGAGGTAGTTGCCGATCTCCCGGTACGGGGCGCGGTCCGTGAGAACCGTGGCACGCGGGAAGTCGCACAGGAACGGTACGTCGGGGGCGACCGCCGCCAGATCGGGCACCAGGGCGCCGACCGCGATGGTGATGCCGCCGCCCTGGCTTCCGCCCAGCGCCGCGACACGCGCCGCGTCGACCAACGGGTGCGAGCGGGCCGCCTCCACCGCGCGTACCGCGTCCGTGAACAGCCGCCGGTAGTAGTAGGTCTCGGGGTCCTCGATCCCCCGTGTCATGAACCCCGGGAAAGCGGGGGCGCTGCCCACCGGGTCCGGGGTCTCGCCCCCGCCCCACGCGCTCGCCTGGCCGCGGGTGTCCATCACGAAGTGCGCGAAGCCGGCCGACGCCCACAGCAGATGCGTGTGCGGGAGTCCGCGTCCGCCGCCGTACCCGATGAACTCGACGACCGTGGGCAGCGGGGAGTCCGCCCACGCCGGCGCGGTCAGCCAGCCCTTGATCGGATGCCCGTCGAACCCGGCGAACGTGACGTCGTGGACCGTGACGGTCTTCAGCGGGGAGTCGACCGGTTCGAAGCGGGCGGCGAGGTCGTGCTCGCGGGCTTCCTGAAGCGTCTTGGCCCAGAAGGAGTCGAAGTCCGCGGGCTCGGCGGACGCGCTGCGGTAGGTGCGGAGTTCGTCGAGCGGGAGGTCGAACAGGGCCATCAGGGACCACCTTTCGGCACATGGGCGCGGATGATCACACCGTACGTCCGCCCTTCCGGGCCCGCTACGACCGCGCCGGGACGGGGAGACTCCCGGTGGTCAGGCGGTCAGGCGGTCAGGCGGTCAGGCGGTCAGAAGGCCAGGGGGTCAGGCCGTCAGGCCGTGCGCCGGGTCCAGTCCGGTTCCGTCCGCGCCCAGTCGTGCTCCCACCGGGCCAGCCGGCGGCGCGCCAGAGAGCTGCGCACGCAGAGATGCGCGACGAAGAGGACGGAGACCGTGCCGGCGGACGCGAAGACGCCCATGGCCAGGGCTTGTTGCAGGATCACCGAGGAGGTCGGCGCCGGACGCACGATCCGTCCCCGCGCGTCGGTCCACACGTCGACGCGCGTACCGCGCCGCAGACCCGCGGGCACGCCCACCAGACGGGTCTGCCGCGTCCCGTCCGACCCTGTCCAGCGAACCCGCGCGGACGGCGAAGGCGGCCTGGCGCCGGGCCTCGACGGCACCGCTGTCGGCACGTCCTCCACCAGTACGGCACGGACGTGCTGCTGGGCGGCGCGCCGGGCCGCCGCGTGTGCCCGCGCGCCGTCATACGTCCACCACGCGGCCCCCGCCCCCACGAGCGGTGCGCCGACGCACAGCAGAACACAGACGGCCAGCGTCCACCACGCCTCGACGACATCGGAACGGCGCCGCAGCGGATTGCGGCGCCAGCGCCAGCCGCGCACCCGGGTTCGCATGTCCCCTCCTCACTGCCGCGCGCCACGCCGACGCCCGGACGATCCCGGCGACCGGTGCCACGCGGCCCCGGCCTCGAACAGCCCGCCGACCGAGGCCGGTTCACCGCACCTGACACACCCCACCCGGCATGCGGTACCCGGCACGCGGCACCTGCCACACCCCACCCGGCACACAGCACCCGGTCCGGCCGGTCCGGCGTCGCCCGCGCGGTCCCGCAAGGCGTACGACTGATCCCCGCCCGCCGTGGAACCCGCACACCACCGCGTCGGCGAACAGGAGCCCCGATGGCGAGACAGACCGCCGCCGCCCGCGACACCCGGGCGCACATCCGACTGCCCCGCCCCGGGCCGGGTACACCCGCCGGCCCGGATTCCCGGTGGTGCCGGGCGCGAAAGGCATCCCGGCACCCGCCGTCCACACCCCGAAAGGCATCGGTCATGAACACCGGCACCACCATCACCGCGGGAATCGACGGTTCGCGCGCCAGTCTGGACGCCGCCGACTGGGCGGCCCGCGAGGCCGAACGCCGGCGCCTGCCACTGCGTCTGGTGCACGCGGGCACACCGCGGCGTGTCGCCGCGCGCGTTCCGGACGTCGACGTGCCCGCGGGGTGCGCCAGGTCGGCGCTCGACCGGGCGGCGATCCAACTGTCTTACGCGCACCCGGCGTTGGACATCCTCGCGCGCCACACCGAGGCGCCCGCGGTGCCCGCGTTGCTCGCGGCGGCCGCTGAGTCACAGACGCTGGTCGTCGGCTCCCGCGGTCACACCGGCCATCCCGCTCCGGCGGGCTTCCTGGCAGGGTCCGTCGCCCTGGCCGTCGCGGCCGCCGCGGAGCGCCCCGTCGTTCTCGTCCGGGAGGGGGAACTTCCGCAGGACGAGAGGGCGTTCACCTCCGGAGACGTACTCCCGGGCACCGTGCCCTACCGTCCCGTGGTCCTCGGCCTCGATCTGGAGGACCCCGCCGGCCAACTGGTCGGCCACGCTTTCGAGACCGCCGCCGTCCGTTCGGCACCGCTCCTCGTGGTGCACGCCTGGACCCCGCCCCCGGACGACGACCACGTCCCGGCCGAGCCGTCGGCCACCGTGGCCTCGCCCGGCGGCGCGCACGACCGGGAGACCGCCCGACGGCACGCCCTGAGCGACACGCTCCGGCCCTGGCGCGCCGAGTTCCCGGATACCCCGGTCTCGGAAGAGGTCGTCCACGGCCGTCCCGCGGACAGGCTGCTGAGGGCGTCCACCGGCTCAGGCCTGCTGATCGTCGGCCGCCGCGCGGGCGAGCGCCTGGGCCGCGCGGCACGGACCGTCATCCGCCAGGTGACCTGCCCGGTCGTCGTGGTGCCACACGGCTGACCCGCCCCGGGCTCCAGGGTCTGTCGTTCGGGTCAGGTGGAGCCGAGGCACGCTCCACGTCCCGCCGCATGATCCGAACGACAGGTCCTAGCCGAACCGCTCGATCCGAATCCGGTCAACCGGCTGCCCGGCTTCCACCAGCAGGCGCGAGGCGTGCTCGGCGAATCCGTTGGAACCGCAGATGTAGGCCTCCCATCCACCGGGCGGCTGTTCGGCCAGGAAGGGCGCCATATGCGCGGCGGTCATACGTCCGACGGGCACACCGTCCGGGGCCGCGCGGGTGAACACGGCTGTGGTCTCGTCGCCGTACTCCGGTGCGTAGACGAGTTCCTCGGGGCTGCGCGCGGAGACCAGCAGGCGCAGCGGTACGTCGAGCCCCTGCGCGCGGTGGTGCCGCAGCATCGACATCAGCGGCACGACCCCGGAACCCGCGCCGACGAGAAGCGCCGGCCGGTCCCCGGGCCAGGCGAAGAAGCCGCTGAGCGGACCGCGTACCTCGACGGAGTCGCCGGGCCGGGCCACGGTGTGGAACCAGCCGGAGACCTCGCCGCCGTCGACATGGTCCAGCGTCAGCTCGATGTGACCGGTGCCGTCGGGTGAGGACGCGATGGAGTAGTGGCGCTGCGCCACATACCCGTCCCCGGCCGTGAGCCGCAGCATCAGATGCTGGCCGGGCAGATGCCCCTCCCACGCGGGCACGGCGAACCGGAACGTCGCCGCGTGCGCGGTCTCCCGGCGGATCTCGGTGAGCGTGGCGGTCTGCCAGGTGGTGGCCGTGCTCGTGTTCACGGCGATGCGTCCGGGCACGGCGAACCGTGCAGGCGGTACGAAGGCCGTCGGCGGTACGAAGGTCGTGGTCTCAGTCACCGGAGTAACGCTGCTCTTCCCAGGGGTTGCCGCGGGCGTGGTAGCCGTTCTGTTCCCAGAATCCCGGCTCGTCGTGGTCGAGGATCCGGATCCCCGCGATCCACTTGGTGCTCTTCCAGAAGTACAGATGGGGCACGATCAGCCGGGCGGGTCCGCCGTGTTCGGCCGGAAGCGGCCGGCCGTCGTACTCCCACACGATCCAGGCGCGACCACCGGTGAGGTCGGCCAGCGGGAGGTTCGCGGTGTACCCGGTGTGCGAGTACGCGACCGCGTGGGTGGCGGCCGGGTCCGGTCGTACGGCCTCCAGCAGCGTGTCCAGGGACACGCCGCCGAAGCGCACCCCGAACTTCGACCAGCTCGTCACGCAGTGGATGTCACCCTCGTACGACGAGGCGGGCAGCGCGTGCGCCTGCTCCCAGTCCCAGGTCCGCGGCTCGGCCACCAGGCCGTCGATCCGCAGGGTCCAGTCGGCGGGAGCCAGGTCCGGGGTCACCTCGGCGGACAGGACGGGCCAGTCGTCGCCGGCGTCGTACTGGCCGGGCGGCAGTCCGGCGTTGTGGACGCGCGGGCGGCCGGTGAAGCCTCGCGTGACGTTCATACGGGTGGTGCCTCCAGGACCGCAGGGACGACGGCCCGCCGATCGGGCGCGGCCGCCGCGGCGGCCACCCGCGGATCGAGGGTGACGGGTTCGGGTACGGGTGCGTGCACGGATCGGTGGCCCACACACGCACCGCTGCTTGACCATTCAACGGTACGCGTACACGGATCGTGCTTCGAGCCGGTACCGGGCGCTGATCATTGCGTACGTATGAACTCTTCCGGAGCCCGGGAATAGCCGCGCCCCGATCCTCCTTGCTCCTGAAGCCGACTCCGGTGGCTCGTACACGCACCATCGGTGGGCGGTGTCACGGTGACCGGTGACCGGTGGCCACAGCGAAGGAGAGTGAGGGAGCAGATGACCGAGGCGTACGTCTCCGCACGGTTCGAGGGCCCGGAGACGCAGGAGACCCCCGCCGGCCGTCACCCTCTCGACAACCCGGCGCTCGGCTCCCTCACGGGGCCCCACGCGCACTTCGCCGAACGGCGTGGACGTGTGCTCCGCTACCCCCTGGACGTGTCTCCGTGGCTGGCGCTGCCCGATGATCCCGGCGCCGCCGACTGGGCGGACCTGGCGGCCCTGGTGGGCCCCGGGGGCGATGCCCCGCTGGCCGGTTTCGACGGGCGGACCCCGGACGGCTGGGAGGTGGTCTTCAGCCTCGAGGGAGTCCAGCTCGTGGACGACGGGCTGGACGCGGCGCCCGACGCCGAGGCGGTACGGCTCGGCCCCGCCGACGTGCCGGACATGCTGGACCTGGTGGAACGGACCCAGCCGGGCCCGTTCGAGCCGCGCACGGTCGAGCTGGGGACGTATCTCGGGATCCGCCGCGACGGCGCCCTGGTCGCCATGGCCGGCGAGCGGCTCCACCCGCCGGGCTGGACCGAGATCAGCGCGGTCTGCACGGACCCCGGCCACCGCGGCGAGGGCCTGGCCACACGTCTGATCCTGACCGTCGCCCACGGCATCCGGGAGCGCGGTGAGACCCCGTTCCTGCACACGGCCGCGAGCAACACCGGCGCCATCCGCCTCTACGAGTCGCTGGGATTCCGGCTGCGCCGCAGGGTCCGCTTCATGGCCGCGCGGGTGCCCGAACACCTGGGTGACGGCCGGACCGCGAGCGTGGGATGACACCACAGGACGCCGGGTCAGTCGCTCCGCGGCCCTGATTCCGGCTTCCCCGCGCCGAGGACGGGAGCCGTGGCGTTGTAGCGCAGCAGATACGACGCGAAGCGGGCGAGGTCCTCTTCGGGCCAGTCCGCGAGCCGCTCGCGGAACGCCGTCCGGCGGCTGCGGGTCACCTGGGCGAGGATCTCCGTGCCCGCGGCGGTCGGATACAGCACCTGGACGCGGTGATCCTCGGGGTCCGTGCGCCGCCCGATCAGTCCGGCCCGCTCCAGCGCCGCCACCTGACGGCTCACCGTGGACTTGTCCAGCGCGTAGTGCGCGGCGAGGTCCGTGGCCCGGCAGCCGCCGACCTCCTCCAGATGGCCGAGGAGGGTGTACGAGACCAGGGACAGCTCGGGATGCATGCGCCCCGCCGAGGCGCGGGCCCTCCGGGCGAACACGGTCATCTCCCGCTGGATGATCTCCACCGCCGCGTCGGCCGTCACGCCGCCGGTCGCTGTCCCGGTGGTGACGGCGTGCTCACCGGAACCTTCGGATGCCATGACGGGACCTCCCTGAGCCGCCCTGGTTGCATAGTACAACTTGGGGCGGGAGGGGCGGGAGTCACGCATGTCGGCCCGAGTGGATCCGGCGGCGAGCGGTCGGCGCCCGACATCCGCCTGTCGACGCCCGTCGGGTGATCGCTCCTGTAAGGTGACCGTCCCGGCCGAGGACCGTCTCGGCCGACGAGTGGCCGAGGAGGTGAGACCCATTACCGCTGTGTCAGGTCGGGTGCTCTCCTCTCCAGGCAACGCGGTCGCCGTCTGACGGTGGCCGTGGGAGCGCCCTTCGGTTCGTCGAAAGGCCCTCGGCTTCATGCCTCCTCTCTCTCCTGACGTTCCCGACGCGGCAGACCCCATGGTCGCCGCGCTCCGCTCCGCCGGCTGTGTCTTCGCCGAGGACGAGGCGGAGCTGATCCGCTCCGCCGCCCGCACGCCGGACGAGGCCTCCGCGATGGTGGACCGCCGCGTCGCGGGACTGCCCCTCGAACACGTCCTCGGCTGGGCCGAGTTCCACGGTCTGCGCATCAGCCTCGACCCGGGCGTCTTCGTGCCGCGCCGCCGTACCGAGTTCCTCGTCGAGCAGGCCGTCGCGCTCGCGCACGGCGCGTCCCTCGTGGTGGACCTGTGCTGCGGCTCGGGCGCGGTGGGCGCCGCGCTGGCGGCGTCCCTCGGCGGTCCCGAACTGCACGCCGCCGACATCGACCCGGCGGCGGTGCGCTGCGCCCGCCGCAATGTCGCGCCGTTCGCGGGCCGGGTCCACGAGGGGGACCTCTTCGCGGCACTGCCCGCCACGCTGCGCGGCCGGATCGACGTCCTGGCCGCCAACGTGCCGTACGTCCCGACCGACGAGGTCGGCCTGCTGCCCTCGGAGGCCCGGGACCACGAACCCCTGGTCGCCCTCGACGGCGGCGCCGACGGACTCGACCTCGCGCGCCGCGTCGCCGCCGAGGCGCCGCGCTGGCTGGCCCGCGGCGGCTGCGTCCTCGTCGAGACGAGCGAGCGCCAGGCGCCCACGGCCGTCGAGGCCTTCGCCCGCGCCGGGCTGATCGCGCGCCTGGCCGTCTCGGAGGAGAGGTACGCCAACGTGGTGATCGGCGTGAAGCCCTGACCGGGCGGGCCGGACGCGGCGACATGCCGCGTTCGGCCCTCGGTCGGCCGATCGCGCCGCCCCGCGCGCCACACTCCGGCTGACGGCAGGTGACAGAGGGAGGCCCGGACATGAGCAGCACCCCCCGGACGTTCGACGCGTGGGACATCAAGGAGTCGGGGCCCGCGGACGCGGGCACCCGGGTGCTGCTGCTGCCCGGCGGGATGTGCAGCACCGCGTTCTACGACGATCTGATGGCCGCGCCGGCGCTCGCCTCCGCGCCGGTGCGGCTGGTGGCCGCGACCCTGCCGGGGCACGCGGGCACCACGCCGCCGCACGATCTCTCCATGGAGAACTACGCGGCGCTGGCGGGCGCCCTGGCCGCGGAGCGGGCCTGCGACGTCGTGGTCGGCCACAGCATCGGCGCCAACGTCGCCCTGGAGATGGCGGCCGGCGGGCAGTTCACCGGTCCCGTCGTCCTGCTCTCGCCCACTTTCTCGGCATCGGACGAGGACAAGGCGCTCGCGATCGCCAACAGCCTCGGGCGGGTGCCCGGCATCGGGGCACTGACCTGGTCCGGTCTGCTCAAACTGACGCCCCGCGTCATGGTGAGCCAACTGCCCCCGGTCCGGCGTGAGGCGCTGACCGCCGAGTTCGAGAAGAACGACCCGGCGTTCTGCCGCCAGGTGATCCGGCACTATTTCGACTATCTGGACCGGTACCCGGACCTGGTCTCGCGGCTCCGCGAGTCGGGTGTGCCCGCCTGGGTCGTGCGCGGCGACCGCGACGACGTCAGTCTGTCGGAGGAGGAGCGCGCCGGACTGGAAGCGGCCCCCGGCGTGACCCTGGTCTCGGTCCCCGACGCGGGCCACCTGGTGATGGTCGAGCAGCCGGATACGGTCGCCGAACTCGTGGCCCGGGTCGCCCTCGGCTGACCCCGCCTCCGGCCCACGCCGATGCTCCCCGTCCCGCGCCGCGTGTTCCTCCGGCCCGGGCCGGGGCTTCCCCGGCCTCCCGGCGAGTGATCCTCCTCATTGTGCAACTAGTTGCATAACGCGTGGCCCGTCGTCTACAACAGACTTACGACGACACCGCGCACGGAGGGCCCGATGAGCCGTTACCCGCATCTGTTGAACCCGCTCGACCTGGGCTTCACCACCCTGCCCAACCGCGTGCTCATGGGCTCCATGCACGTGGGCCTGGAGGAGGCCGAGCGCGGCTTCGAGCGCATGGCGGAGTTCTACGCCGCCCGCGCGCGAGGCGGTGTGGGCCTGATCGTCACCGGCGGCATCGCGCCCAACGACGCCGGACGGCCGTACGAGGGCGGCGCCAAGCTGACCACCGAGGCCGAGGCCGCGCAGCACGCCGAGATCACCGCCGCGGTGCACCGCGAGGGCGGGAAGATCGCGATGCAGATCCTGCACTTCGGCCGGTACGCCTACCACCAGGACCTGGTCGCCCCCAGCGCGCTCCAGGCACCGATCAGCCCCTTCGTGCCGCACGAGCTCAGCGACGCCGAGATCGAGCGGACCATCGACGACTACGCCCGCGCCGCCCGGCTCGCCCGGCAGGCCGGCTACGACGGCGTCGAGATCATGGGCTCCGAGGGCTACCTCATCAACGAGTTCATCGCCCTCCAGGCCAACCGGCGCGACGACCGCTGGGGCGGCTCGTACGAGAACCGGATGCGCTTCCCCGTCGAGATCGTCCGCCGCGTACGCGAGGCCGTGGGTGACGACTTCATCGTCATCTACCGTCTGTCGATGCTCGACCTGGTGCCCGGCGGCTCCTCGCTCGACGAGGTCATCACGCTCGCGCGGGCCGTCGAGGCCGCCGGAGCGACGATCATCAACACCGGTATCGGCTGGCACGAGGCCCGTATCCCCACCATCGCGACCTCGGTGCCGCGCGGCGCGTACGCCTGGGTGACCAAGAAGGTCATGGGCTCCGTCTCGATCCCGCTGGTGACCACCAACCGCATCAACACCCCCGAGATCGCCGAGCAGTTGCTCGCCGACGGCCATGCCGACATGGTCTCGCTGGCCCGGCCGATGCTCGCCGACCCCGACTTCGTCGCCAAGGCCGAGGCCGGACGTCCGGAGGCCATCAACACCTGCATCGGGTGCAACCAGGCCTGCCTCGACCACACCTTCAGCGGCAAGATCACCTCCTGCCTGGTCAACCCGCGCGCCTGCCACGAGACGGAGCTCGTCCTCGCGCCGACCCGGCTGCGCAAGACCGTCGCCGTCGTGGGCGCCGGGCCCGCCGGACTCGCCTGCGCCGTCAGCGCGGCCGAACGCGGCCACGACGTCACGCTGTTCGACGCCGCGGACGACATCGGCGGTCAACTGAACGTGGCCCGCAGGGTTCCCGGCAAGCAGGAGTTCGACGAGACGATCCGCTACTTCCGTACCCAGCTCGAACTGCACGGTGTGGACGTCCGGTTGAACACGCCGGCCACCGTGGAGAACCTGGAGACGTACGACGAGGTCGTCGTCGCCACGGGCGTCAGCCCGCGCACCCCGGAGATCGAGGGTGTCGACCACCCGAGCGTCGTCGGCTACCTCGACGTCCTGCGCGACGGAGCCCCCGTCGGCGACCGCGTGGCCATCCTCGGCGCCGGCGGCATCGGCTTCGACGTCGCCGAGTTCCTCACCGACAGCGGCGACAAGGCGAGCGAGGACCCGGCGACGTACTTCCGCGGCTGGGGCGTCGACATGGACTACCGGACCCCCGGCGGTCTCGCCGCCCCCGAACGGCCCGCCCCGCCGCGCACCGTGCACCTCCTCCAGCGCAAGGCCTCCAAGGTCGGCGCCGGACTGGGCAAGACGACCGGCTGGATCCACCGCACGGAACTCAAGCACCGGGGCGTCACCATGGTGCCGGGTGTCCAGTACGACCGGATCGACGACGCCGGACTGCACGTCACCGTCGACGGCCACAGCCAGGTCCTGGAGGTCGACACGATCGTGCTGTGCACCGGACAGGAGCCGCGCCGCGACCTGTACGAGGCGCTGCGCGCCACGGGCCGCGGTGTCCACCTCATCGGCGGCGCCGACGTGGCCGCCGAACTCGACGCCAAGCGGGCCATCAAGCAGGGCACGGAGCTGGCGGCGGCGCTCTAGGGCCCCGCGCCGGAGGACCCGCCGGGGGAGCGGCTTCACCCGGTCGACGGCGGTGGTGGGCGGCCCGCGCCGCGGACCCGCCCGCCGCACGTCGTACCGGCCGCACGAATTTTCGCGGGGAAGCACAACCGTTTTGGAGTGTCACGGGTCACATCAGGCAGGAGCAAACGTCTCCAAAGATCGCAAGGGGGAAATATGCGATTCAACCGTTCCGCCCTGATGGCCGGTGCCTTCGCCGCCCTGATGGTGGGGGCCACCACCGCCATGGCGGCGCCCGCCTCGGCCGCGGCCAACACCACGCCGCAGAAGGTCTGCGGCAGCGCCTACAAGACGGTGAACTCGGCGCCCATCGGCTCTCTGGGCACCGTGTACCTGACGTACAACTCCTCGAACGGCAAGAACTGCGTCACCACCATCCGCAACAGCCCGGGTACCGCCGTGGAAATGGCCGCATGGGTCTACGTCTCCGACACCGGCCTGGGCGACGACGACTACGGGCTGTACACGTCGTACGCGGGACCGACGTACGTGTACGGCAAGGGCCACTGCGTCGACTGGGGCGGCCAGATCAAGAACGTGTACACCCAGGTGTCCGGCTCCAACTGCGGCGCCTTCAAGGAGCAGCGCGTCACGTTCACCCGCTGACCCGCCGCTCCGCGCGGCCACCGCGCGCCACCCGGTGCCCGTGCGGGGACGCCTGACCCGACTCGCCCCGGCGGGACTCACCGAGTCCCGCCGGGCGAGTGCCCTGTCGCGGTGTCCGGCGGAGCGCGGCCGGACACCGGGCGGCGCCCCGGGCGCTCCCTAGGATGACCTCATGTCACTCCCGCACGCGATCCTCACCGCCCTGCTCGAGAAGCCCTCGTCCGGCCTCGAACTGACCCGGCGGTTCGACAAGTCGATCGGCTACTTCTGGTCGGCGACGCATCAGCAGATCTATCGCGAGCTGGGAAAACTGGAGGCCGAGGGATACATCAAGGCGCTTCCCCCCGAGCAGCACGCCCGGGGTCAGAAGAAGAGTTACGAGGTCCTGCCCGCGGGCCGCGCCGAACTCGCCCGCTGGACCGCCGCCTCGCAGGACCCGAAGCCGCTGCGCGACACGATGCTGCTGCGCCTGCGCGCCGCGGCCGTCGCCGGCACCGCGGGCGTCGAGGGCGTGGAGGCCGATCTGCGCCGCCATCTCGCCCTGCACCGAAGCCAGTTGGCCGAGTACGAGCAGATCCAGGACCGGGACTTCCCGCCGGAGAAGAGCACGCCCGAGGACCGGCTGCGCCATCTCGTCCTGAGAGCCGGTATCGACCTGGAGACCTTCTGGACCCAGTGGCTGACCCACGCCCTGGCCGAGTTCGAGAGCATGCGGGCGAGCGACTGAGCGCCGCCCGGGTGCCCGGCCACGGCCGGGCGTACGCCCGGCCGGAGAGCGGATCCGTTTTATGAGGATCCCGGCACGAGGCGGCTGCCCGCGACCGGAGCCGACGGGACGGCCGTCCGTCGCGACGGGCCCCGGATCAGAGCCGGTGGGGCTTGGAGCGGCGGCGCAGGAACCAGGCCGCCGCCACCGTGCCGGTCACGACCAGGGCGCCGCCGCCGATGACCGTGGCCGTGCCGTAGTCCTTCACGGCCCCGCCGAGTCCGCCCATGACACCGCGCGACGGCGACGGTGAGACCGTCGTCGAGATCGTGGGGGTCGCGGAGGTGGCGGGAGCCGCGCTGGCCGCGACGATGATCGACTGGGTACCCGCCGTCGTGCCGTCCTGGCAGACGACGATCACCGTGAACGTTCCGGGGCTGACGCCCGTCCAGGCCGCCGACTGGTTGCTGCTCGTCCCGGTGAGCGGCATCTGGCGCCCCTGGGCGAAGTTCGTCTGCCCGCTGGAGAGCAGCGAGGCGTTGCCGAAGCTGCTTCCGTTGCTGGGGCAGGCGCTGGTGGTGACCGAGACCGAGGTGCCGCTGGTGCTCACGGAGATCCCGGAACCCCAGGCGACGGCCGCCGGCGCGGCCAGGGTGAGCGGAAGCGCAGCGGTGGCGGCCACGGTCAGGCCGGAGCGGAGAAGTCTCTGAGTGGTACGCATAGGAACTGCCCTCCAGCGGCACGGTTGGCGGTACATCCCATGCACCGCCGAGGATTGGAAAGGCCCGTGCTGCCTCGGTGCGAGCCAATGCGCCCCGGCCGGGGCGCGCATGCGGACGGGGACCGGGCAGGTGACGAATTCCATCGTCCGGCGGACTGCCGACGCGGCCGAGGGCCCGCTTCCTCCGCGGGTTCACCGTCTCCGGCTCCGGTTCCCTCTCCGCCCTCGTCACCGGTCACGGGAGCGGGTGCGGGAACGCGTGACGGTGCGGGAACGCGTGACGGTGCGGGTACGCCCGCGGGGCCCGCGTGACGGCCGGGGCGCTGTGGAGGTGGTCAGCGGCCCGTCGTCACGGAGCGCTCCGCGGACAGCGCGCCCCACGTGCCGTCGGGCAGCTTCGCCCGGATCCGTACCCGGTGCGTCACGTCCGCCTCCCGGCCGACGTAGAAGCTGTGGTCGCAGGTGCCGCGGGGCGGGCTGCCGCCCCAGACGAGCGAGGTCACCTCACGCCCGTCGAGCTGGATCCGGTACTCCGTGATCACTCCGTCGACCTCGGGGGCCGTCCACGCCAGGTCGATGTAGTACGCCCCGTCGCGCCGGTGGCTCGTCGCCCGGAAGCCGGCCGGTGCCGTGCTCCGGTCGTCCGCGGCCCCCGGCGCGGTGGTGATCCGGACGGAGCCGCTCGGCGCCGAGACGTTGTCCGCGGCGTCGCGGGCCCGCACGGTGAAGACGTAGGCCGTGCCCGGCCGCAGCCCGGTGACGACGGCGGCCGTCTGCGCGCCGCCCACACTGTGGATCTTCGAAGAGCCCTGGTAGATGTCGTACGACGCCACGCCCCGCGCGTCGGAGGACCTGGTCCAGGACAGCTGGACCGCCCGGCCGCCCACGGTCCTCCCGTGCGGTCCGCCGGGGCGGGTGGGCGCGGTGCGGTCGGCCGCGACCGCCGCCGGGGTGGTGGCCCGCGCCGGTCGGCTGAGCGGCCCCGGGGTCCCGTCCGCGTTCCGGGCCCGGACCCTGAAGACGTACGAGGTGGACGGTTCGAGCCGGGTGATGTCCACCATGTGCTCGGAACCGGGTACTTCCTTGACCTTGGTGGTGCCGCGATACACCTCGTAGCGGGTGATCCTCGGGTCCTCGGTGGTCAGGTTCCACATGACGTGCACGCTGGTCGAGCTGCCCGCGGCGGCGGTCACCCCCGTCGCCGCGGCGGGCGGCCGTTCGCCCTGGACGGACGCCGGGGCGCCCCATCCGCAGGAGGTGAGCGTGAGCAGTGCTCCGCACGCCAGGGCGCGCGGGACGGTGGGGGGAACGCGTCGCACGGGTCTGCCCTCCCTCGACGGGATTGGTCTGTACCTATAAGACACGGGTGACGCGACCACATCAAGAGGGCGGACGTCGTTGGCCGGACCGTCGCGGGGGTACGTATGCTGATCCCGACGCGGTGTGAACTCGCCCCATTGTCAGGGGAGTTCCTGCCCACGGCGCGGAACGCTGTCGTCGCTGATCCCGCGCCGACGCGCGCGGCCGCGGCCGGGCCCCCGCCCGCCCCCGCCCCGGGGCCGCGCGCGCGCCCCCCCCCCAGCGGGCGGGCGAAGGGCGGCCCCCCCCCCCGGGACACGCACGCCGGGGGGCCGGGGGGGGGGGCCGCGCCCCCCCCCCCGCCCGCCGCGCCCCCCCCCCCCCCCCCCCCCCCCCCCCCCCCCCCCCCCCCCCCCCCCCCCCCCCCCCCGCGCCCGCGGAAGCGGCCGTGCACCGTCCGGCCCCCTCCCGGTGGACGCGCTCTCGGAGGCCCACCAGATTTGGGCAGATGAGCGTCCATGCCCCCCAGGAGAGGGTCTCCCATCGTGCGTGCCCAGTCGCTGACGCTGGCCGCGGTCGCGGCAGCCGCCCTGCTCGCCTCGGCCCCGGCGGTGCTGTCCACGATCCCCGTCACGGGCCGCCCCGGAAGCCCCGTCGCACCCGCCCGGGAGGGCTCCGTCCGAGCCGCCGACCTGCTGGCGAAACTCGGCGGCTGCACCCCCGTCTCGCACGGGCGATACCGCAGCGACGACGGCACCCGTGCCGCCATCCCGGTCTGCGGCGTCCCGGGCGCGGTCTACTGGACGGCCGACATGGACATCGACTGCGACGGCAGACCGGGCCCCCTGTGCAACAGCGACACCGACCCGCTCTTCTCCGAGTCCACGGCCTTCCAGCAGCCCGACGGCCGATATCTGAGCGCCGAGACCCTGCCCTACGTCGTCGTCCCGGCGCCGAGCGGCATCTGGAACTACCGGGACCACGGCATCGGGCCCGGCTCGGTCGCGGTCGTGATCTACCGGGACCGCGTCCAGTACGCCGTCGTCGGTGACACCGGCCCGCAGGACATCATCGGCGAGGCCTCGTACGCGACGGCCGCGGGGCTCGGAATCCGCGCCGATCCCCGCGGCGGCGGTACCCCTGCCGGGGTCACCTACCTCGTGTTCAAGAACGCCCGGGTGTCGCCCATCCAGGACCACGCCGCCGCGGTGGAGGCGGGGGAGCGGCTGGCCCGGAGACTCCTGGACGGGGGCTGAGGTCTGTCCCGTCGTCAGACGGCGGCCCAGCCGTTGTCGACGGGCAGGATCACGCCGTTGACGTTGCTGGCCGCGTCCGAGGCGAGGAACACGATCGCCGCGGCCTGCTCCTCGGCCTCGGCGAGCCGGCCGACGTTGCCCATGTAGGCGCCGAGGACGGCCGGGCCGTGCGAGCCCGCCTCGATGTCCACGGTGATGCCGGTGCTGGTGCCGCCCGGGGCGATGGCGTTGGCGCGGATGCCCTTGCCCCGGTACATCACGGCGAGGGACTTCGTGAGCCCCACGATGCCGTGCTTCGAGGCGGTGTACGCGGCCCCGGCGGCACTGCCGCGCAGACCCGCCTCCGAGGCGGTGTTCACGACGACTCCCTTGCCCGCGGCGAGCATGTGCGGCAGCACCGCCCGGGTCAGCAGGAACGGGGCGGTGAGGTTGACCCGGATGACCCGCTCCCACTCCGCGTCGCTGACCTCGGCCACCGCCGACATGCGGTCCATGATCCCGGCGTTGTTCACCAGTACGTCCACACCGCCGAACCGCTCCACCGCGGTCGCGGTCACCCGGTCGACGACCTCCTGCTCGCTGAGGTCGCCCGTCACGGCCACGGCGCTGCCGCCGGCCGCCTCTATCTCGCCGACCACCGACGCGGCGCCCTCGGCGTTGAGATCGGCCACGACCACCCGTGCGCCCTGCGCCGCGAAGGCGAGGGCGGTGGCACGGCCGATGCCCGAGCCTGCGCCGGTGACGATGACGCTGCGGCCGTCCGCTCCAGTGGTGCTCATGACGTTCTCCCAGGGGTGTGTGCGGGTGCGGGCGGGGTGCCGCGCCGCCACAGTACGACTTACTGTCGCTGAATGACAGAAAGTCGTCGGGGGGAGATCGCTAGAATCGGCGCAGCCGCAGTCCCGGGCGGCATATGCGGACGAACCGAGAACCGAGGAGTCATCAGTGCCGGACGGCGCGATCGACGAATACCCCGGCCGAGGCCGCGGCCGTACCGGGCGGCCGCCGCTCACCGACGAACGCAGGGCCGAGATCCGGCTGGAGATCGCCCGTGCCGCGGTGGAACTGTTCGTGGACCAAGGGGTGACCGCCACCACCGGGGACCAGATCGCCCAGGCCGTCGGCCTGTCCACGCGGACCCTGTGGCGCTACTTCCCGGGCAAGGAGGCGTGCGTGAGCCCGCTGTTCGCGGCCGGGATCGACGCGATCGCCGCGGCGCTGCGGGCCTGGCGCGCGGGCACCCCCCTGGAGGACGCGCTGGAGCAGGCGTCCACGAACGGTGAGGTGCTGATGGCGAGGCCGGAGCCGCCGAGGGTCCGTACGCTGCTGAGGCTCACCCGTACCGAGCCGGGGCTGCGTGCCGTCTGGCTTCAGGCCCATGACGAGGCCGAGCCGGTGTTCGCCCGCGCGCTCGCCGGCCGGGCCGGGCTGGGCGCCGTCGACCTGCGTTCGGAGATCCAGGCCGCCATGCTCAACGCGGCGCTGCGCGCGGCGGTCGAGCACTACGCCTGGCGCACCGACGACGCGGAGCCCGATCCCGCGACGGCCCGGGCGGAACTGGCCGGGACCATCCGCTCGGCCCTGGTGGTCGCGGCGAACGGAATCACCTGACCCGGGCCCTCACGCGTCCCGGCGCCCGCACCTGACGGCGGCACTGACGCCTCCCGGTGCCCGTACCCGATGGCGGCGCTCACGCGTCCCGGAGCCCTTCCCGACGGCGGCCCTCACACCTTCCGGTAGGTGTACGCCTCCGCCGCCGCGGCCTCCACCGCCGCGAGGTCGGCGCCCGCCGAGGCCGTGACGACGGCGGCCACCGCCCCCTCGACGAAGGGGGCGTCCACCAGCCGTGTGCCGTCCGGGAGTTCGTCGCCCTCGGCGAGCAACGCCTTGACGGTGAGCACGGCGCTGCCCAGGTCGGTGAGCACGGCGACCCCGGCACCGCGGTCCACGGAGGCCGCGGCGGCGGCGATGACGTCCGCGCTGGTGCCGAGCCCCCCGTCCAGGGTGCCGCCCGCCGGCGCGACCGGAGCGAGCGCGCCACCGCCGGCCAGGCCCGTCGCCAGCTCGGCGACGGACGCGGCGACGGCGGCGCTGTGCGAGACCAGCACTATGCCGACGCGTCGTTCCCCGGTGTCACTCACCTGCCGCCTCCACCAGTGCCGCGATCAGCAGGGCCGAGGACGTGGCGCCCGGGTCCTGGTGCCCGATGCTCCGCTCGCCCAGATAACTCGCCCGGCCCTTGCGGGCCTGCAAGGGTGTCGTCGCCAGGGCACCCTCCTCGGCGGCGGACCTCGCCGCGGCGAACGACTCGGCGAGCGCGTCGACCGCGGGTACCAAGGCGTCGATCATGGTCTTGTCGCCGGGCGCGGCTCCGCCCAGCGCCATGACCGCGTCGACGCCCGTGCGCAGCGCTTCGGCGAACTGTTCGCCGGTGACCTCGGCGGCGTCCCCGAGCGCCTTGCCGGTCCGGCGCAGCAAGGTGCCGTACAGCGGCCCGGACGCGCCGCCGACCGTCGAGATCAACTGCCTCCCGGCGAGCGTGAGTACGGCACCGGGGGTGTCCGGAGCCTCCTTCTCCAGCGTGGCGGTCACGGCGGCGAATCCACGCTGCAGATTGCTGCCGTGGTCGGCGTCGCCGATGGGCGAGTCCAGGTCGGTGAGCCGCTCCGCCTCACGGTCCACCGATGCGGCGGTCACGGTCATCCAGCGGCGGAAGAATTCGGCGTCGAGCACGGAATCTCCTTGCGTGGTAAGGGAGTTGACCTGATTGCGGGTCAGGGCCGACGGGTCGGGCCCGGTTGCCGCACCCGGCCCGCCGCCGGGGGTTCACACACCCCAGCGCAGCCCCGGCGTCTTCACCGGCGCGTCCCACAGGCGCAGCAGGTCCTCGTCCACCTCGCACAGGGTCACCGAGGCACCCGCCATGTCGAGGGAGGTGACGTAGTTGCCGACCAGCGTGCGCGCCACGGGGATGCCGCGCTCGGCCAGCACCCGTTGCACCTCCGCGTTGAAGCCGTACAGCTCCAGCAGCGGGGTGGCGCCCATGCCGTTGACCAGGAGCAGCACCGGATTGCGCGGCGCGAGGTCGTCCAGGACGGCGTGCACCGAGAAGTCGGCGATCTCGCGCGAGGTCATCATCGCGCGCCGCTCCCGGCCCGGCTCGCCGTGGATGCCGACACCGAGTTCGAGCTCCCCGGCCGGCAGATCGAACGTCGGGCTGCCCTTGGCCGGAGTGGTACAGGCGCCGAGCGCGACGCCGAAACTGCGGGAGCGCGCGTTGACCTGCCGCGCCAGTGCCTCGACCGCTTCCAGGGGTGCGCCCTCCTCGGCGGCGGCACCCGCGATCTTCTCCACGAACAGCGTCGCGCCCGTTCCGCGCCGCCCGGCCGTGTACAGACTGTCGGTGACGGCCACGTCGTCGTTGACCAGGACCTTGGCGATCCGGATGCCCTCGTCCTCGGCCAGCTCCGCCGCCATGTCGAAGTTGAGGACGTCGCCGGTGTAGTTCTTCACGATGAACAGCACGCCCGCGCCGCTGTCCACGGCCGCCGCGGCCCGCACCATCTGGTCAGGAACCGGGGACGTGAACACCTCACCGGGGCATGCCGCCGACAGCATGCCGGGACCCACGAATCCGCCGTGCAGCGGCTCGTGTCCGGACCCGCCGCCGGAGACGAGGCCCACCCTTCCCGCGACCGGTGCGTCCCTGCGTACGATCACGCGGTTGTCGACGTCCACCGTCAGTTCCGGATGGGCCGCCGCCATGCCCCGCAGAGCGTCCGCCACCACCGTCTCCGCCACGTTGATGAGCATCTTCATGGGAACCTCCTGGCGAGATCGACAAACGAGTTACTGATCTGCGTTTTCCCTGGTCGAACCTGGTGTGGACAGTTCTTGCCCGCGACGGTCCCCGGTTTCGCGGGGACGGTTCGCGGGGGCGGTCGGATGCGGGTCGGCGGGAGTGCTGTCCTTCGCAGTATTGACCTTGCGGCACCGAAGGTCACGCGCGCGGACGCTCGGGTCGGTGCGCGCATGGCCGAAAGCGCTCCGCCGTCGACGTCCGGGGGCAGATCGCCATGAGGGGGTACGTGCTCGTGGCCGACGTGACAGTGGCGGGGGAGGGTGCTTCGGTATGAAGTCAGGGAAGAGGCCGCTCGGATCTCTTGGCGACCTGGTGTGCGGAAATCTCGGCTCTGGCGATCCCCGTAGCTTTTCGGAGCCGAACAGCTTTTTTACCGCTCCAGCGTATTCACCACTGATTTCTTCGCTGAGCTCGGCACGGACGAGCGGATCAGGACTCCCGGTCCTTGATCGCCTGCCCTCGCGCGAGGACGGAGAGCCCTCATGAGCCGCTATGAGCTGAACGAACGCGAAGCCTTCCTGGCCATGTCGCGGTTCCTGCGGCAGTTCGCGAACCGCGCCGGGGACGACCTGCTCACGCTCCTGGGGGACATCGGCATCGAGGCAGACGGCCGGACGACGGACCCCGCTGCCTGGGAGGACTGGATGAAGTGCGTGCGTTCGGTCGTCGCCGACGCAGAGGACCCGACAGGTTGATCGGCCGGACAGGGGCCCGCCGAGCAGATCTCGGCATCGCAACGGCGAGCACACCCCGGGCACAGACAAGATCACGATCTACAACTGCCGTACTGGAAGGTCACGAATCGCTCGCAGACTTCAGGCTCAAGGTGTCAGAGCATAAGCAGCAGTCGTGTGTTCGGTACGAGCTTCCGGTTCACGCTGGTGCTCTGCACGAAGATCGTGAAGTCGTCGTTGTGGTCGGGCTTGACGCGCACTTCCACGTCCGGCAGGCCGAGCAGGGCTCGGGCCTCGGGTCCCGAGTACACCCGGTCCGTCTTCTTCTCCAGCACCGCGATCTGCTTCCGTGCCTGGATCTTCTCGGGCTTGCTCAGCTGGTAGAACGCGCCACCGGTACGGTAGGTGTGCCCGCATTCGACGACCCAGTCCCGTATCGCCGCGTCACGGGTCACCGGGATCAGCCGGTACCCCGACGGATCCACCGCAGCGAGGCCGGCCGCCTTGATGGTGTCCTTGTTGACTGCCTCCGCACCCACGGAGAACACCGCCCGCGACCCCCGGATGCCCTGGGTGCGGCCCACCATGAATTTCTCGGTGGCCTCCCGGATGACCTGTCCGGCTTCCTCCAGACCCTGTGTGCTCGTGGCGTCCCATACGGCGATGTTGTCCCTCGGGAAACCGCACTGCATGGCCTCGCGCTTGCCCATCTGGTCCGGCACGAGGACGGCCAGCGTCCAGTTGTCCTCCTGCGTCGCGATCATCTCGGCCACGGCCTTGACCAGTTCACGCGGATCCCTGGCAGGGGCATCCGGACAGCGATGACTCGCGTTCTCCTGCCCGTCCGTAAGTACGAACGTCAGGAAGCTGTGGTCGCCGTACAGTTGGGCCGTCTGTGCCAGCTCTTGCTGTGACTTCAGTGCGGCTGCGAGCAGAGCCGTCATTCCACCGACCCGGTACAACTGCTTCAGCGACGGCATCCGCAGCACGTCCTTGTCGTAGATGACGCACTCCACCTTGTCCGCGAAGACGTACACCGTGACACGGGTTTCCTGGTCCAGCTCCCTCGACCGGCGAGCAAGATACGCAATCTGCTGGTCGGCGACCTCGACAACCTTGCGGCTCAGATGCGACATGGACGAACTGGCATCCAGCACAAGGGCAACGTGATTGATGTAGTTCTGACTTCCGGCCATGGCAGCTCCCCCTCGTTCCGACTCGATGTCCCTACTGTCTCACCCACCACTGACAATCGATCTTGGCTCCCGGAGTGGAACGGTCATGGCGTCTGGGCTTGTTCGCGGGCCTTCCGCTTGTCCCCGATGAGATGTTTCAACCTGGAGTTGCAGGTCACGGGGCCGGCGTGAGTCGTGGCCGTGGTGCTCGTGCCGGGCGGGGGCGTGATCGCGGACAGGCGATCGTCCGTCAGCGGCTGACCTCGGCGTTCGTCAGCACAAGCAGGGCCCGCAGGGGCGTGGTCGCGTGACGGGCGTTCATGCGGACCTTGATGAGGGTCCGCCGATTCTTGAGGTCGGCGAAGCCGTGCTCGTTCGCCGCGCGCTCGCGGCTGACCGTCCGGTTCGCCTTCTTCCGTGCGGCGATGAGCGACCGCATCCGCGCGAAAAAGGGGGGATGCGCTCAGTCCCATGTGATCCGGGCGATGACCGGGAGATGGTCACTGCCAGTAGCGGGCAGGGCGCGGATATGGCTGACGGTCGCCGAGCGGGCCATGACCTGGTCGATCCGGGCCAATGGGAATGCGGCGGGGAAACTGAAGGCGAACCCCCGTGCCGGCACGTTCATCTGTGAGGACAGCGGGGTCAGCCCGCGGTCGCCCACCGTGCTGTTGAGGTCGCCGAGGAGTATCACCGCGTGCAGTTTCTCGGCGGTGACGGCCTTTCCCAGCAGGCCGGCGCTTTCGTCGCGCCAGGCGGAGGCGAGGCCGGTCGCGTGGACACGGACCGAGGGCAGGTGCGCGACATAGACCGCGATCTCGCGGTGCCGGGTGTGGACCACGCCCCGTAGCCCGCGGCTCCACGGCTCCGTGATCCCAGGTGGTTTGATGTGCACCTTCTGGACGTCGGTGAGCGGGTGTTGTGACCACAGTCCGACGGTCCCCACCACCGCGTGGTACGGATAGCGCGGGGCGAGCGTTCTTTCGTAGACCGGCAGTGCCGCGGGCAACAGCTCCTCCAGGGCGATGAGGTCGGGCTCGGCATCGGCCAGGGAGCGGGCTGTACCCGCGGGGTCGGTGTTCTCGTCGCCGACGTTGTGCTGCACGACGACCAGGTCGTCCGCGCCGGGCTGTGCCCCGGGCAGCAGCAACCCGCCGAAAAGGTATGCCCAGGCCGCCGTCGGCAGCAGGAGGGCCACGAGCGCGAGCGCGGAGCGGCGCAGCAGCGCCAGGACGAGCAGCACCACGATCACCGGGCCGGACCAGGGCAGGAACGATTCCAGCAGACTGCCCAGGTGTCCGGGGGTGTTCGGGACCAGCCGATGGAACGTCACCAGCGCCGCGGTGAACACCGCCGACGCGGCGAGCACCCGCCCCCGCGTCCAGGACGACCGATCGCGGGGTGTCGCCGCCTTCGCCGCCGCACTGGGGTCTCGCTCACCCATGGCTTCCCATCCGCACGCCCTTTGTTCTTGTTCCTGGCCTCCAGGACGAGTAACTCGGTGCATCAGGTTCCGCTTTTCGTCATCGGCGTTTCCCCGGCCCTGCCGATCGCAGAACGCTCCGACACGGTAGGTGCTCTCAACCTCTGCGCGGGCCCGCCCCACGCGCTCGGTTTCGGTGACGCGTGGACGGTAACTCCGGAAGCAGGACACCGCCCCCGCACCGTGCGACGGGCAGCAGGAAGGCGCCGCATGCAGCGCAGACGTGACCACTCCTGCGGCACCGGGACGAGAGGGGCAAGCCATGCGATTTCGCGACCGTCGGCACGCCGGCGAGGAACTCGCCGTCCGGATCCTGGACCGGGCCGCCGACGGTGGTCTGGCCAACCCTGTCGTTCTGGCGCTGCCCCGCGGCGGCGTCCCCGTGGCCGCGCAGGTCGCCCGGGCCCTTCAGGCGCCTCTGGACGTGCTGGTCGCCCGGAAGATCGGTGTGCCCGGCCGGCCGGAGAGCGGAATCGGCGCGATCGTCGCCGACGATCCGCCGCTGTTCGACCAGTGGGCTCTGGAGACGCTCGATCTCAGTGAAGGCCGGCTCGGGGCGGACGTGGCTCGCGAAAGGCTGGAACTGCGCCGCCGCGAGGAGGTCTACCGAGGCGGCCGCCGACCGGTCCCGGTCAAGGACCGGACGGTGATCCTCGTCGACGACGGAGTCGCCACCGGCGTCACCGCGCGCGCGGCACTGCGCCATCTGCGCGGCAGGAAACCGCGCCTGCTGATCCTGGGCGTGCCCGTGTGCGCCTCCGGAACCGCGGACCTGTTGGGCCGCGAAGCCGACGACATCCTCTGTGTGCACCAACCGTCGCAGCTACGGTCGGTGAGCGAGTGGTACGACGACTTCGACCAGGTCGGAGACGACGAGGTCATCGCAACCCTGCGCGGCTTCAGCCCAGTGACGCCAACAGGCTGACAACCAGGTCTCCGATCGAACGAGCGGGGGCCCGCGGCGGATTTCGCCGCGGGAAGGGTCTGCGCCCCAGGGAGTCACCGGGTCGAGCTCCCGGTGCTGATCGGGGGTGGTGATCGTGACGTCGTTGCGGTTCTGCTTGTCCCCGCTCCCTCACCTGTACCTGTACCTGTCACGTTCGTGTCGGCTGCGCCGGACGTGCTGATCGTGGCGCGTCGCCTGTGGAGCGCCCGCCCGTCCCGGAAGGCGCACCCGGGCTGACGTCGGAACACGCCGGATGCCACCGGGGCGGGTGAGATCCGTATTCAACTCATGGGACGGGGTACTCGCCGCCCATGAATCAGGCCTACGTCGAAACAGCCATGACGAACGCGGCGGTGGGCACTCTCGGCGCGTTCATCGGAGGCCTTGTCGTCGTCGCGGCCTTGATGTGGGCCGTCCGGCTCGGTATCCGGGTGCGCCGACGGGAGTCCGATCCCCCCGAGCCGCACGAGCATCCCCGGATGCCGGAGGGCGGACCCATCCACGAAGCATCGGAGGTGCGGGAGCCGGACGAGGTCGCCGAGGCCACGGACGGGTGCGAGCGTCTGACTCCGCACCAGCTGCACAGCTCCGGCAGCAAGCGCAGTGAGGACCAGGCCCGCCCGCGCTGGAGCTCGGAATCGCGTGGCTCCTTCGGCAGCGGCGGCCCGGGAAGCACATGAGTCCGGCATCGGCTGAATCCCGGGAATTCAAGGCCGGCGGCCGCACCGTACGGGTCAGCCGGCCCGACAAGGTGCTGTTCCCCGACGACGGCATCACCAAGGCCGACCTCGCTCGGTACTACCGCACCGTCGCCCACCGGATGCTGCCGCAGTTGCGCGGCCGTCCGCTGATGCTGGAGCGGCATCCCGACGGCGTCGACGGTGTGTCGTTCATGCAGAAGGACGTTCCGGAGTACTTCCCCGACTGGATCCACCGCGTGGAGCTGCCCAAACAGCACGGCACCGTGACGTACGTGCTGTGCGATGACACCGCGACGCTGCTCCACCTCGTCGGCCAGGGCTGCATCACACCGCACCGTTTCCTGTCGAAGGCGGACCGTCCGGACCACCCCGACCGGCTGGTCTTCGATCTCGATCCGCCGGGCGACGACTTCGCGGCGGTCCGGACCGCCGCGCTCCTGCTGCGCGAGACGCTGGAGCAACTGCGCCTGCCTTCGGCGGTGATGACGACAGGCTCCAGGGGCCTGCACGTTCTCGTCCCTCTCGACCGGAGCGCGTCCTTCGACGACATGTGGGCCTTCGCCGCGGACGTGGCCGAACTGCTCGCGGCCGGTCACCCCGACAGCCTGACGACCGAGGTCCGCAAAGAGGCCCGCGAGAAGAGGCTCTATCTGGACGTTCAGCGCAACGCCTACGCCCAGACCGCGGTCGCTCCCTTCGCGGTCCGCGCGCGCCCCGGCGCTCCGGTCGCCGCCCCGGTGAGCTGGACGGAGGTCGAGGACGGTGACATCGGAGCGCGCAGCTTCACCCTGCGGGACATCTCCGCACGGCTCGAAGACAACCCGTGGCGGAACGCGTTCCGACGGGGCCGTTCGCTCGGCGGCGCACGGCGCCGGCTCGACCGGCTGCGCTGACCGGCCCACGCGTCCGGACCCTCGACGAGAAGCGGGCCCTCGCGGTCCACGGTGACGCGGCGCGGTCGCTCAGGCCTGCCGGGCACGGATGACCACCAGCTCTTCCCGATCGTCGTTCTCATCGGTGAGCAGGCCCTGGCGTCGCAGCCAGGTCCGGCGTGAGTTCAGCACAGGGCCGAAGGGGACGAGGGCGCTGTCGGTTCCCAGGTCGAGCACGTCGGTGGACGGACCCACGCGCTCCCGCGACAAGGCGTGCATCAGGAGTTCGGTGTCCTTCTGAGGCGCGTAGACGCCGGGCGGCGTGATGCGCGGGACCTCGCCGGGCATCCCCATGGGGCACCTCCACATCCCGGCATGCCTGATTGATGCCTATATGCGTGACTCTGTTTTCTGGGTTCCCCTCGAACGGAGACCTGCACGCGATCTTCGTGGCGGTCTCCGCGGGCGGATCGGGCTCGTGGCTGACCAGCGCCGGGGCGGTCCCGCGGTCATCGGCATCATCGTGGGGGAGAGGGGTACTTGCGCCTGACGCCACGCCCCGCGCGAGGAAGTGAGGACGCCGTGAACGAGCGCCACCCGGATGGCCCTGGAGCCTGTGGTGGGCCGATACCGAAGCCCATACCGAGGGATCTGCCCGACCAGCAGGCCACACCAGACGAAGACCCGTGGGACGCCGTCGGCGTACCGAAGCGGTGGACCGAGGGCGAGGGGCCCGAGGCGGAGAATTCCGGTGCACAGGGCTCCGGGGACGAGATCCCGGACCCGGAGATCCCCGACACGGACGAGGCCGGCACCGGGCGCAGAGGTGCCCCGCACTCCGGCAGCGCCCGCCCGGAACATCCCATGCCCGACGAACCGTCCGCCTGACGCGCCGGCGCGCCGTGGGAGCCCGGCCGGGTGAGGCCGGGACGGCCCCTGGCCGTAGCAAGAGCCGGCCGCCGGGAAGGGGCGCCGCGAGCTCGGAGGACCCGAAGCACACCGTCGTACCGCAGCGGAAAGGAGAGTGGCCCGATGGCCACCGTGTCCCTCACCGGAGTGTCCAAGGAGGACGTCGCGACCGTGTTCGGCGTCCTGCGGACGGCCTTCCCGACCGACCGGCCCGCCGTCGGCGTTCCTCACGAGCAGCCGGGCGACCGTCCTCCCGTGTGGAGCGCGGGCTTCGATCCGACCGATGAGCGCATCCCGACCGGTCCCACTCCTCTGGAGGGGTCGGTCAGCGCCACCTTGCAGGGCGGCTACGTCGCCGTGGACCGGCTGCGTGAAGCGCTGAGCGGCTCGTTCGCCGTCGAGGAACAGGGCACGGCACCGGGAGACCAGGAGAAGGAGGTCGACCTTCGACTCCGGACGAAGCGATAGGACCTGCGACTCCGGACGAAGCGACAGAGCGACAAAGCGGCAGCGTCGGAGAGGAGCAAGAACCCCCGGCGCGGCCACGTGGGTTCCGCCGCCGCCCCGCGATCGTGTTGTCGACGTCGACAACACGATCGCGGGGCACCGCGACCGGGTTCCGCCCTCCGCCGGAGCCGCGTCCCTGGAGGGTCGCAGACCATCGGCATGACCGCTCCCCGGTGACCGAGTTCCGGCGGCTACCCGGTCACCGGGGAGGCGGGACCCTACTTCCCCGCGCCGCGCACCCGGAGGCTGCCGCGGTCGCTCTCCTTCAGGCCGCGGCCGATGATCAGGCGCTGGATCTGGTTGGTGCCCTCGAAGATCTGCATGACCTTGGCCTCGCGCATGTAACGCTCGACCGGGAAGTCACGGGTGTACCCGGCGCCGCCCAGCACCTGGACCGCGTCGGTGGTGACCTTCATGGCGTTGTCGGTGGAGATCAGCTTGGCGATCGACGCCTCGGACTGGAACGGAAGTCCCTCGTCCTTGAGCCGGGCGGCGGCGAGCGTGGTGGCCCGGGAGACCTGCACCGACGCGGCCATGTCGGCGAGGACGAAGGCCAGTCCCTGGTGCTCGATGATGGGCCGGCCGAACGTCTCCCGCTCCCGGGAGTAGCGCAGCGCGTGGTCCAGCGCCCCCTGGGCGAGGCCTGTGGCGACCGCCGCGATACCGAGCCGTCCGCAGTCCAGTCCGGCGAACGCGATCCTGAGCCCCTCGCCTTCCTCGCCGAGCCGGCGGCTCGCGGGGACACGCACGTTCTCCAGGCGAACCGTGGCGGTGGCGGACCCGGTCAGGCCCATCTTCTGCTCCGGGGGGTCGGCCACCACGCCGGGTGTGTCGGCCGGGACGAGGAAGCAGGAGATGGCGTGCGAGCCCTCGTCGGACGTACGGGCCATGACCGTGTAGAAGTCCGCGTACCCACCGTGGGTGGTCCAGGCCTTCGCACCGTTGAGTACGTAGTCGTCGCCGTCCCGTACCGCCCGCGTGCGCATCGCGCCCGGGTCGGAACCGGCATGGGCCTCGGACAGGCAGTAGGCGCCGAGCAGCTCGCCGCCGAGCATGTCCGGGAGCCACTCCTTCTTCTGGTCCGCGGTGCCGAACTCGGCGAGGGCGAAGCAGGACAGCGCGTGTACCGAGACGCCCACCGCCACGCTCGCCCACACGGCGGCGATCTCCTCCAGCGCCTGGAGGTAGACCTCGTAGGGCTGCTCGCCCCCGCCGAACGCCTCGGGGTAGGGCAGGCTGAGCAGCCCGGCCCGTCCGAGCGTGCGGAAGACCTCGCGGGGAAAGCGTCCCTCGGCCTCGGCCTCGGCGACGCGCGGGGCGAGCTCCTTCTCGGCGAGTTCGCGGGTCAGAGCGATCAGGTCGACGGCTTCCGGCGTGGGGAGGGTGCGGGTCGCGGGCATGGCATGTCCTCGGTGGTGGTGGTTCGCCGGACGATATTGATACGCCAGGCGATACAACAGTATCGTTTTTGGTACCACCAGGCCATGTGGACCATCGATGGATCCACCGGTCGCCGACCGTGCGGGGTGTCTGTCCGTGATGGGCCGGGCCGGAGCGCCACGGCCTGCGCGGCGCACCGCTGAGCCTGACGGCGGACCGCGGTGAGGAATCCGGGCGTCATGTGGCGCCCGTACGCCGGGCTCAGGCCGACCGCTCCGGTGGGCCGGGAGCGGACACGGACACGGTCTCCGTCTCGGTCACGGTCTCCGTCCCGGTCACGGCGATGGTGTCGGTCTCGGGCACGGCGATGGTGCCGAGGGGGCGGGGAGAGGCGGCCGCACGGCCCGTCCCGACGTCGATACGAGTACGGGCGCGTCCCGCGATGTCGCGGGCGGAGGGGCCGGGGTGGCGGGGATCAGGGCGAGACGGCGTGCACGATGAGCGAGGCCAGCTCGGCGTAGGCCTCGGCGTCGTTCAGTCCGGTGCGCGCGGCGACCTCGCCGCGCTGGATCTCCTGCATGGTCGCGGCCACGACCTCGCCCACGAACGCGGCATGGACGTCACGGAACGCCCCGGCGGCCACGCCGTCCGCGATCAAGTGCCGGATCCTTCCCGCGGCGAGGCGCGTGTTGGCCTCGTACACCTCGCGGGCCGGCTCGAACTGGGCCATGTCGTCGAGGAACTGCCGGGAGAGAGGCCGCAGCTGTTCGGCGACCGCGTTCAGGTAGGCCACCACGCGTTCGGAGGGCGCGGAGGTGTCGGCCACCTGCTTCTCGACGGCTTGGGCGGCCTCCCGGAAGTAGTGTTTCACCGCTTCTCGTACCAACTCCTGCTTGCTGCCCGCGAGTTGGTACAGCGTCGTCTTCGAGCAGTGCAGCCGCTCGGTCAGCTCGTCGAGCGTGAACGCCGCGAAGCCCTCCGCCACCAGCAACGCGACCAGCCGCTCGAGCAGGTCGGTCTGGCGCGCGGTACGACGTGTGGACGGCATGATCTCAGCGTAACCGTTCCTCCATCCCTGTGACCGTCGCCCCTCCAGGGGCGTGATCACGGGGCGGAGGCGGCCTGCGGGCGGAGCCGCTCACGCACCCGGGCAACCGGTCCGGGCAACCGGTCCTGGGACCGGCCGGGGGCGGCCGGGCGGTGTCGCGGTCGTCCGCCCCCGGCCGGTGGTCCCTCGACGCGTCGGGCACGGGCCGGACGGGGGAGTGTCAGGGGGCCTCCTCGGGGGAGACGGGTGCGGGCGCCCCGAGGTCCTCCGCCTCCGGGAGCCGCTGTACGTCGACCTCGCGCACCTGGGCCAACTCGTGTTTGAGCGCGGCCAGTTCGGCGCCGCCCGCCATATGGTCGGTGAGCTCCTCCAGCCCGACCTCGCCGCGGTCGGCGCTGAGTTCGAGCGTGCCCAGCCGCAGCACGCTGAAGTGGTCGCCGACCATGTACGCGTGGTGCGGGTTGTGGGTGATGAAGATGACGCCGAGGCCGCGGTCGCGGGCGGCGGCGATGTACTTGAGCACGACACCGGACTGTTTGACGCCGAGCGCGGCGGTCGGTTCGTCGAGGATGAGGACGCGGGCGCCGAAGTGCACCGCGCGGGCGATGGCCACGGACTGGCGCTGCCCACCGGACAGCGTGCCGACCGGCCGGTCGAGGTCGTCGAGGACGATGCCCATGTCGCGCAGTTCCCGGTCGGCGGTCCGCCTCATCCGGGCGATGTCGAGCCGGCGTACGGGCCAGGGGCCCTTGGTCAGTTCGGAGCCGAGGAAGAAGTTCCGCCACACCGGCATCAGCGGCACCGTCGCGAGATCCTGGTAGACGGTGGCGATGCCCTTGGCGAGGGCGTCGCGCGGGGTGCTGAAGCGTACCGCCGTGCCGTCCACGAGGAACTCGCCCTCGTTGTGCTGGTGCAGCCCCGAAATAATCTTGATGAGGGTGGATTTCCCGGCGCCGTTGTCGCCGAGGACGCAGGTCACCCGGCCGGGACGGACGGAGAGGGACACGTCGTGGAGAGCGCGGATGTTGCCGTACGACTTTCCCGCGCCGCGCAGTTCGACGATCGCGGCGCCGCCGTCCCCGGGCGGGGTGACCGGGCGGGCACCCGCGGCTGCGGATCCGTTGTCTGCCATGGGTCGGTTCACCTCCGGGTCGCCGTGCGGCGGACCCACAGATTGACGAGCGTGGCGCCGAGCAGCATCACGCCGAGGAAGGCCTTGAACCAGTCGGGGTTCCAGCCGGCGTAGACGATGCCCTGGTTCACCATGCCGAACATGAAGGCGCCGAAGACCGGGCCGATCGCGGAGCCGTAGCCGCCGGTGAGCAGACAGCCGCCGATCACCGACGCGGCGATGTAGATGAGTTCCTGGCCGACACCCTCGCCCGACTGCACCGTGTTGAACGAGAACAGTTCGTGCATGCCGACGAACCAGGCGCCGAAGCCGACCACCATGAACAGCGTGATCTTGGTGAAGGTCACCGGTACGCCGACCGCGCGGGCGCTGTCCTGGTCGCCGCCGACCGCGAAGACCCAGTTGCCGTACTTGGTGCGCAGCAGCACCCAGGTGGCGAGCGCCGCGAAGACGAGCCACCACACGACGGTGATCTTCACCTGGACGCCGCCGACGCCGAACGACGAGGCGAAGACCTTCTTCGCCTGGCCGAAGCCGTCCATGTCGCTGATGTCGTCGGTGGCGACGTTGTCGGTGACCAGTTTGGTGACGGCGAGGTTGACGCCCTGCAGGATCAGGAACGTCCCGAGCGTCACCAGAAAGCTGGGCAGCCCGGTGCGGACCATCATCCAGCCGTTGAACGCCCCGATCGCGAGCGAGAGGACGAGCGCCACCACGACACCCGCCCACACGTTCATGGTGAGCTGGTAGCTGAGCATGCTCGCCGTCAGTGCCGAGGTGATCACCGCGACGCCGGCGGACAGGTCGAACTCGCCGCCGATCATCAGCAGGGCCACGGGCAGGGCCATGAGGCCGATCGTCGACGACTGGTAGAGCACGGTCGCCATGGAACCGCCGGAGCGCACCGACGGCGCCGCGATCAGGAAGAAGACGAACACGGCGGCGGCGCCGAGGAACACCCCGACCTCGGGCCGGGCGAGCAGCCGCAGCGCCAGGGGCCGCCGCGCGGTCCGCCCGTCGGCCGTGCGGGGGCCGGGAGCCGGCGGCGCGGTCGCCGTCGGCCCGGCCGTGCTCATCAACGGGTGCCCTTCGCGGCGTACTTGGCGACGGCGTCGACGTTGCTCTTGTCCACGAACGCCGGACCGGTGAGCACGGGCTGCTCGCCACCGCCGCTGTAGTTGCCGTTGTTCTTGTAGAGCCACAGCGAGTCGATCGCCAAGTAGCCCTGGAGGTAAGGCTGCTGGTCGACGGCGAACTGGATGCTGCCCTTGCTGATGGCGCCCGTGAGTTCCTTGTTGAGGTCGAAGGTGGCGATCTTCGCCTTGCCGCCGGCCTCGCTCACCGACTGCACCGCGGTCAGGGCGTACGGGGCGCCCAGCGCGACGACGTAGTCGATCGCCGGGTCCTGCTTGAGCTTCGCGGTGATCGTCGACTTCACGGACGGCATGTCGGTGCCGTTGACGTACAGGTTCTCGGTCGCGCCGCTGAAGGTCTTCTTCACGCCGTCGCACCGCTGGGTGAGGCCGATGTTGCCCTGTTCCTGGATCACGCAGACGGCCTTCTTGGCGCCCTCGGCGTTCAGCTTCTTGCCGAGTGCCTCGCCCGCGACGGTCTCGTCCTGGCCGAAGAACTCCGTCAGGCCCAGCTTCTTCCAGTCGCTCAGGCCCGAGTTGAGGCCCACGACGGGTATGCCGGCCGAAGTCGCCCTGCTCACCGCGTCCTTCATGGCGTCGGGCTTGGCCAGGGTGATGGCGATGCCGTCCACCTTCTGGTCGATCGCGTTCTGCACCAGGCCGGCCTGGTCGCCCGCGTTCGGGTCGTGCGAGTAGACGAGCCTGATGTTGTCCTTGGCGGCCGCGGCCTCGGCGCCCTTGCGGACGATGTCCCAGAACGTGTCGCCGGGCGCCTGGTGGGTGACCAGGGCGACCGTCATCCGCGGTGTGTTCGCCTTGCCCGCGGTGCCGCCGTCCCCGCTCTCCTCGGCCTTCTTGCCCCCGGAGTTGCTGGAGCAACCCGCCACGAGCAGTAAGGACGCCGCGGTCAGGGCGACGAGCGGGGCGATTCTCCGTGAACGGGGCTGGAACGTGCGATCCATCTCTGCAGCACCTCACTGTGCGACCGGGGCCTGTGTGTCTCCTCCCCTACATCCCCAGCATCAGGCGCATCACGCATGTGAACGGAACCGGATCGACGGGCAACGCCCTTGACCGGGGCCCGACTTGAGATCGCGTTGGACAGCGGGTCTCCGGGGCGTCGGCGCGACCGCCCCCGCCGCTTCGGCCGTCATCCCTTCCGTGATGTGCCCGTGCCCGCACGGTAGTTGCCGGGGGTGATGCCCACCGTCCGGGCGAACGTCTGGACGAAGGCGCTGGTTGTCGCCCATCCGCAGGCGTGGGCGGTGTCGGTGACGGTGGCGTCCTCGGCGAGCATGACCATCGCGGTGAAGATCCGGGCGCGGGTGCGCCACTGGGGGAAGGTCATGCCGAACTCGTCGCGGTAGAGGCGGGAGAGGGTGCGCTCGCTGGTGTGCACGCGAGCGGCGAGCCGGGCCAGGGTGCGGGGCTGGTGCAGGTCTTCCCGGACGAGGCGGCAGGCGTCGGCCAGCCGTCGGTCGCGGGCGGCGGGCAGGGCGACGGGCTGGGCCGTCACGCGGCGCAGCCGGTCGCGCAGCACTTCTTCGATGTGCCGGATCTCGGTCTGCGTGAGGGTGGTGCCGGTGAGCGCGATGAGCAGTTCGCGCACCAGGGTGTCGACGGCGATGACCGTCGGGCGTTCGGCGTCGAGCAGGGGCGTCCTGCCGCGGGCGGGGAAGCCGATGGTGTGGAAGCGGCTCCGGCCGTAGAAGCGGTGTTCGTGCCAGGTGTTCGCCGGAATCCACAGGGCGCGGTCGTTGGAGGCGATCCAGGAGCCGTGTTCCGTCGTGATCGCGAGCACGCCCGAGCTGACGTAGATCAGCTGGTGGTCGTCGTGGCGGTGCCGGTCGATGGTCTCGCCGCCACCGAGGAACCGTGTACTGGTCGGCGCGACGGGCTGGTGGCGGATCTGCGACATGGATGGGCAGAATACGGGAAGCGCGCCGGGGGTGCTCCTGTCCATCGTGGGTGTGTGACAACGATCCAGGAAACAAGTACCCCCCGTGGGGCGGGCGGTCCGCCCGGGCACTGGCGCCGGATGCGGATCTGGGCCGGCGCCCATGCCGTCGACGACTTCTACCAGGGCCTCGTGCCCGCGGCGGTCCCGTACTTCGTGCTGCAGCGCGACTTCAGTTACGTGCAGGCTTCGGGGCTGGTACTCGCCGCGACGCTCGGCAGCGCGTTGCCGCAGGTGCCGATCGGACTGCTCGCCGACCGGTTCCGGCTGCGGTGGATGTCGCCGCTGGGGGTCGGCCTGGCGGGTATCGGGGCGGGCACGTCCGGACTGGTGCCCTCCTACCCGCTGGTGTTCGCCCTCCTGCTGATGGCGGGTGTCGGTGTCGCGATGTTCCATCCGCCCGCGGGGCGCGATGCGCGCCGTGCGGCCGGGGGCAGTGCCACCGCGATGAGCTACTTCGCCGCGGGCGGCAGCGTCGGGTTCTTCGTCGCCCCGGCGCTGGTCACACCGGCCCTGGGCAACCTAGGGATGGGCGCGACCGCGCTCTTCGTCCCGCCCGGCGTCCTCATGGGCTTCGTCCTGCTGCGCCACCACAACCGCACGTCGGATACGGCGGTCAGGAAGGTGCGGCGCCAGGGCGAGGACCGGCCGGGCCGGTTCGCGGCCCTGACCGCCGTCGAGATCGTGCGGTCCACCGTCTCGACCGGACTGAACACCTTCATCTCGCTGTACTGGATCCGCCACCTGGAGGCGAGCAGCGGCCTCGGCGGTCTCGCGCTGACGCTCGAACTCGGCGGCGGTGTGGCCGGCACGCTGCTCGGCGGGCGGCTGGCGGACCGCATCGGCATGGTGCGCACCGTGCGGATCGGCAACGCGGCCATGCTGCCCGCCCTGTGGCTCATGCTGATCTGCGACGACGAATACGTCGCGCTGCCACTCGCGCTGCTGGTCGGCCTGATCTCGAACATCCCGTTCGCCGTCCTCGTCAAGCTCGGCCAGGACTACCTGCCCAGCCGGCCCGGGACCGCTGCCGGCGTCACCCTCGGCCTCGCGATGAGCGCCGGCGGACTGGCCATGCCGCTGCTGGGCGTCATCGCGACCCACCACGGTCCCCGGGGCGCACTCGCGGTACTCGCCACCGTGCCGGTGCTCGCGATGCTGCTCTCCGCCTTCTTGCGCGAACCGGTCCAGGACGAGCCGGTGCCCGCCGAGGACCCACCCCTCACCGTCCCCTGACGTTCGGTCGGACGCACGCTGTCGCGCCCGGCCCGGTGCGCGGGCGGCCGTGTACCCGACGAGCCGCGCGGCCGGTTCGAGTGCCACCCGCCGTCATACCCGGGTGCCGGCGGGGAGGCGGGTGCGGAACGTGGTGCCGTCCGGGGTGTCGAGGACGGTGATCGTGCCGCCGTGCAGGGCGGCGATGTCCAGGGCGATGGGCAGGCCGAGACCGGTGCCGCCGTCGTCGCGGCTGCGGGCGTCGTCGAGGCGGGCGAACCGTTCGAAGATCTTCTCCTGGTCGGCGGGGGCGATCGGGGGGCCGTCGTTGGTGACGTCCAGGACGGCGTCGCCGGTCTCCGGGTCCGCCGACAGCCGCACCGTGACGGTGTGCCGGGCGTGGCGCTGGGCGTTGTCGAGGAGGTTGGTCAGCAGCCGGCCGATCCACAGGGCGTTGCCGGGAACGGTGACGTCGTCCGGGACGTGGAGCGTGACCGGGTGGGAGTCGGTGGAGCGAACCGCCACGGTGCCACGGGCGAGTTCGACGAGGTCGACGGGTTCGGTGGGCCGGCTCTGTCCGGTGGCGTCGAGGCGGGCGAGCAGCAGCAGGTCGGCGGAGAGCGCCTGGAGCCGCTCGGTGTCCTGGAGGGCGCCCGCCACCAGGGTGTCGCGCACTTCCGGATCGGGGTGGGTGAGGGCGACCTCCAACTGGGTGCGCAGTACCGCGAGGGGGCTGCGCAGTTCGTGCGAGGCGTCGGCGATGAACCGGCGCTGCCGCGTACCCGCGGCCTCCAGCCGTTCGAGCATGGCGTTCATGGTGTCGGCGAGGCGGGCGATCTCGTCGTCGCTGCGCGGGGCGGGGACCCGGCGGTCCAGGGCGCGGTCGCCGATGGCGGCGACCTCGGCGCGGATGGCCTCGACCGGCCGCAGCGCGCGGCCGGTCGTACGCCAGGTCAGGACACCGACGGTGGAGATCAGCAGGGCGCTGAGGGCGGCGAGGGCCGCCGCGGTGACGTCCTCGGCGGCGTCGGCGGTGCGCAGTGAGGCCCCGACGTGGATGGTGACCGGGCCGGTGGGGCTGGTGGTGGTGACCGTGGTGACGCGCTGGTGGTGTTCCTCGCCGAGGGCGTCGAGGTTGTACGTCCGGTGGCCGTTGTGGGTGCCGGTGGGTGTGAGGGCGGGGCGGCCGGTGAGGTTCTGGCTCTGCGCCACGACCTTTCCGTGAGCGTCGACGACCTGGATGAAGTCGGCTCCGGGGTCGAGCGCCACCGGTTGGGGCAGGCGTCCGGCCGCGGCGAGGCGGGCGACGTCCCGGGCCTGCGCGCGGCCCCCGGTCTCCACGGTGCGTTCGAGGTTGCCCCGCAGCAGCAGCAGGACGGCGGCCGACGTGGCGAGCAGGACGACGGCCACGCTCGCGCACGCGGCGAGGGTGGTGCGGGTACGGACCGAGCGCGGCGCCAGCCGACGGATCAGCGCGGCCGCACGGGGTCCTCCGGTGAGGCGGCGCAGCGCGGTACGGACCCGGTGGCGCGTCGCGGGCACGATCCCGGGACGCTTCGGTCTCCGCGTGGTCGGATCCGGCTCAGCCACCGTCGGCCGCCAGTCGGTATCCGGAGCCTCGGACGGTCTGTACCGCCGCCCGCCCGAACGGTGTGTCGATCTTGCGTCGCAGGGCGCTGACATGGACCTCGACGGTGTTGGGGTCGCTGTCGGCGCCGCTGTCCCAGACCTCGTCCAGGATCTCCCGCTTGGAGACGGCCTCCCCGGCCCGCCGGGCGAGGTGGTCAAGGACGGCGAACTCGCGCGGGGTGAGCGGGACGGACACGCCCGCGCGGGTGCAGGTGCGGGCGGCGGAGTCGACCACGAGGTCGCCCAGCACAGTGCGTCTCGGGGCCCGGGTGCCGATCCGGCGGGCAAGCGCCCGCAGGCGGGCGACGAGCACCACGAAGGAGAAGGGTTTGGACAGGTAGTCGTCGGCGCCGGTGTCCAGCGCCTCGGCCTCGTCCCACTCGCCGTCCTTGGCGGTGAGCATGAGGATGCCGACGTCGCTGCCGGTGGCCCGCAGCCGCTGGCACACCCGGTAGCCGTTGAGGCCGGGCAGCATGATGTCGAGCACGACCACGTCGTAGGCGCGCTCGGTGGCTTTGGTGAGACCGGTCAGGCCGTCGTGGGCGACGTCCACGCTGAAGCCCTCGGCCGTCAGGCCGTGCTGGAGCGCCAGGGCCAGCCGGCGCTCGTCTTCCACCACCAGTACACGCATGCCCCCAGGGTGGCAGGTCGCCGGACGGGGAAGGCACCAAGCTGAAGGCGCCTTCAGGTCTTCAGGAAGTCTTCAGCAGCCGCCAGCGATGCTGTGCCCGGACGACCGGGCACAGGGCCCGGACCTTTCCGGGAGATCGGGGTGGGCTCAGTGAGCGAATCCGTAGGTGCGCAGGAACCGCAGGAAACGCAGGAAACGCAGGAACAGCGGGACGAGGACGGTCCGGGTACGACGGGGACGAAGCCGGCCGGCAGACGCCTGCCGGGCGGCCGCGGGGCGCGCTGGGCCGTGGCCGGCGCGGCGGCCGCGGTGGTGATCGGCGGCGGCGTCGCCGCGGCGGCGATCCACCACCACGAGGAGGACGGCCGAGGGGAGCACAGGACAGTGCCCGCCGGCGCGCACGAGTGGCGTGGCGGGTTCGGGGCCGAGTCCGAAGGCCGTGACGGGCACGACGGCTCGAGGCAGCGCGAGGGCCGGATCCGGAACGGCGAGGACGGCCCCGAGCTGTCGCTCGGCGAGGCTCCGGCCCCGCTGCCCTCGCTCTCCGCGGCGGACGCCGTGGACAAGGCCGCCTCCGCGGTCAAGGACGGCAAGGTCGAGTCGTTGGCGCCGGTCACGGAGCAGGGCGGCGGCCGGGCCTGGCGGATCGTGGTCGTCGGCCCCGATGGGGTACGGCACGTGGTGACCGTCGACGGCACCGGCGGCACGGTGACCGGCAACACCGTCCTGGGCGGCTGAACCGGATGACCCGAGCGGCGCGGCCCCGGCCGCGCCGCACAGGAACGACGGGGACCTCGGTCCGAGGGAGTCAGGGCCTGCCGTGGGCCGCGTCGACGGGCTGCGCGGAGAGGCCGGACGCCCGGGCGACGGGCGGTGCGCCTACGCGGCCCCGACCCACCCGGTGACGGTCCGGCGGGTCACGACTCCAGCGTCACCCACGCGCCCGACGCCGCCGAGCGCGCCATCGCGTCCAGCACCGTCGCGCTGCGGACCGCGTCGACCAGCGTGGCACCGTACGGTCTGCTGTCGGCGATGGAGCGTAGGAAGGTGTGCGCCTCGATGACCTTGAGGTCGTCGTAGCCCATGCTGTTCGCCGCGCCCGGCTGGAAGGCGGCGTAGTCACCGGCTTCCGGACCGACGTACACGGTGCTGACCGGCTGGTCCTGGTACGTCGTGCCCCGGCTGACGCCGAGCTCGCCCATCCGGCGGAAGTCCCAGGACACCGCGCCCTTGGTGCCGTGGATCTCGAACCCGTAGCTGTTCTGCTCGCCCACCGAGACCCGGCACGCCTCCAGGACGCCGCGCGCGCCGGAGACGAAGCGCAGCAGGCAGTTGACGTAGTCCTCGTTCTCCACGGGCGCAGGTTCGCCGCCCGCGGCGCGCGCGTGCCCCGCGGTCGCCCCGGCCGGCCGGGCCCGCACCGGCACGAAGACCGCCGTGTCCGCCGCCAGCGCCTCGATCTCGCCCAGCAGGAAACGTGCCAGGTCGACGCCGTGCGAGGCCAGATCGCCGAGGACACCACTGCCGCCGCGCTCCCGCTCGTAGCGCCAGGTCAGCGCTCCCTCCGGATGGGCCGCGTAGTCGCTGAAGAGACGGATGCGCACGTGGGTCACGTCCCCGATGCCGCCGGAGGCGATCAGCTCGCGGGCCGCCACGACCGCGGGGGCGCCCCGGTAGTTGAAGCCGACCGTGCCCCGGACCCCGGCTTCGGCCACCGCGCCCGACACCGCCCGGGCGTCGGCGGCGGTCAGCCCCACCGGCTTCTCGATCCAGATGTGCTTGCCGGCCTCGGCCATGGCCACACCGATCTCACGGTGAAGGAAGTTCGGCGCGGTGATGCTCACGGCCTCCACGCGCGGATCGGCGGCGATCTCCCGCCAGTCACGTACGGCGCCGGCGAAGCCGTACCGCGCGGCGGCCTCCTCGGCACGGCCGGGCACCTCGTCGGCGACGGCGATCGGTTCGGGACGCAGGGCGAGCCTCGGGAAGTGGTGGAGTACGCGGGCGTACGCCCGCGTGTGCACCCGTCCCATCCAGCCGAACCCCACGACAGCGACACCGAGCGCACGCACCACGATCGCCCTCCTTCGAACCGTCCCGTACCGGACTCATCCCGTACCGGACTCATCCCGTACCGGACTCATCCCGTACCGGAACCATCGCGCACCGGACCCGTCGCGCACCGGACCGGGCCCATCCGTACCGATCCAGACCTACCCGCGCCCATTCGGACCCACCCACACCGAACGAGACCGAACAGGATCGAATGAGTATGAACCAGGCTGAATCGGACCGACCGGAACGAGATCGAACCGGTCCGGTCCGGTCCGGTCCGGCCCGCGATCGGGCTGGTGCGATGAGGCCCCGCTCAGCCCGCGACCGACGCCCGCTGTTCCAGAACCCGCAGGGCCCGCTCCGCCCACTCGATGATCGCCTGCTCGAAGGCGCGTCCCCCCAGGAGGGTGAGATACGGGCCGACGCGCTCCGCCCCGGCGAGGTACTCGTCCTCGGTGCGCCCGTCGAGCAGGCGTGCGCCGATCCGCTCGTAGTGCGCCAGCTTGGCGCGTGACCACTCAAGCCGCTCGGCGATCGCCACCCGGACGGCGTCGGCGTCCCCCATGTCGAGCGCGTACACCTTCACCATCAGCTCGTCGCGGATCGCGGTGGGTTTCGCGGGCCCGGAGGTGAAGGAGGCCAGTGCTTCGAGCCCCGCCCCGGTCAGCGAGAAGACCCGCTTGTTGGGCCGCCGTTCCTGCTGCACGAGCCGGGCCTCGATGAGCCCCTCGGACTCCATCCGGTCGAGTTCCCGGTACAGCTGCTGCGGGGTCGCCATCCAGAAGTTGGCCACCGAGGCGTCGAACCCCTTGGCCAGGTCGTAGCCCGACGCCTCGCCCTCCAGGAGCGAGGCCAGTACCGCGTTGCGCAATGCCATCCCGCAAGGCTAGACGGCCTCCGCCCACAGGACTAATCTTATCCGCACCTAATCAATTAATTGAGTAAGAGAGGCGGTCGCAATGAACTCCTTCCGCAAGGCCGTGGAAGCCGGAGACCTCGACGCGGTCGAGGAGCTGCTGGCCGACGACGTCGTGTTCACCAGCCCCGTCGCCTTCAAGCCGTACCCGGGCAAGCCGATCACCGCCGCCATCCTGCGCGGCGTCTGGCGCGTCTTCAGCGACTTCCGCTACGTCCGTGAGATCGCCGGGGCCGACGGCCGTGACCATGCGCTGGTCTTCACGGCCAAGGTCGGCGACAAGGAGATCAACGGCTGCGACTTCCTGCACTTCGACGAGGACGGACGCATCGACGAACTCATGGTGATGGTCCGCCCGTTGTCGGCGGCGCAGGCGCTCTCCGAGGCGATGGGGGCGCAGTTCGAGCAGATCTCCCGGGAGGCGGCCGGAGCGTGAGGGTCCGGATTCGCGCTGTTTGAACCGACTCCCTCCGGCTACCCGGCTGTTGTGACGACGACGACTTCACAGCAGGAGCTCTTCCGGTTCCTGGAGGACCGCTTCGAGTGCGCCCGTGCCTGTGCGGAATGCGCCAGGACCTCCGCGCTGCGCGCGAGTCTCATGGATCCCGACGGGCCGAAGAGGCAGGAGACCGCGCGGCGTTCGGGCATTCTGTGCGCGGAGGTGTGCGAGGCGACCTGCCATGTGCTGTCCCGCCACCCGGGTCGGAACGAGCGGGACGTCCGCGCTCAGCTGGAGTGGTGCAGGGACGTATGCCTGGAGTGCGCCGAGGCCTTCGACGCATGCCCAGGGTCGGAGGCCGCCGCGCGGAAATGCCGTGAATGCGCCCGGTCGTGCACGGACTTCATCGCCACGCTGCGCTGAGTCCGTACGCCGCCCGGGTCAGGCCCGCCCGTCGAGCGGGCGTCCGGCGCGGAGGTTCCAGCGCCCCGCGCGCCCGCTCAACTCCGTGACGGTGAGCGGCGGTACGTCCACGCGCCAGAACGCCGGCTCGGGTGCCCCCAGCGTCCGTACCACCAGGGCCCGTACGACCTCGGGCTCCACCACGGCGACGGTTCGGCCGTCGAGGCCCGCCGCCGCGTCGAGGCGTTCCGCCACCCGGTCGCAGAACGCCCGCACCGACTCGCCGTCGTGCGGCGCCGACGCGGGATCGGCGAGCCAGCGCGCCACCGCCTCCGGCTCCTTCGCGCTCACCTCGGCCAGCGTCGCCCCGCGCCAGCGGCCCACGTCGAGAGGGGCCAACTCCGCTGCCTCGACGGCGCCTTCGAGTCCGAGTGCCTCAGCGGTCTGCCGGCACCGCACGGTGGGGGAGACCCACAGCCGCCCGCCCGCCGGAACGGCACCCGCGTCGGCCGCCGACCGGGCGGCCCGCAGGCCCGACGCGTCCACCGGACTGCCACCGTCGTCGAAGCGGGCCTCGCGCAGCGCCTCGCCGATCGCCGCGGAGATCAAGAACACTCGGCTGGTCATGCCATCGCTCTCATGTGTCGTGGACCCGGCTCGTGCTGTACGGGTCGAGTTCTCTTGCTGTACGGGTCGAGTTCGCGCTGTACGGGCCCGGCTCGTACGGCGTGGACCGTGACCGGAGCCGAACCCCTCGGCCCGGTAGGGTGGTTGCCGCCCTGCCGGCCATGCTCCACGAGTGGTGGGGCGCACAGTGCGCGGGGGTGTGCGCTCTTGGCCGGGATACGGCTTCGCGGTACGGTCACGTGGATATCGACGACGGTTCGGCGGAAGCCCGGTGGAAATCCGGCACGGTCGCGCCACTGTGAGCCCGGTACACGTCACCCCTGCCAGGGGTGACGGACACGGGCAAGTCAGACCCGTGACTGTCGTCCTGTGCACCACCGAGACGGGACGCGAGTTCCCCAGGAGGTTCTGCCCCATGGCGCAGTCCGTCGTTCAGCCGACCGCCACCCCCACCGTCGTTCCCGCCAAGCTGCCGATCGGCGCGATCGCCCCCTGGGCGGCCTTCTTCGGCATCCTGATGCTGGTCCTGCTCTACTTCGTCGGCGCCGAACAGGGCGCCACCTCCCTCGTCTCCGGCGAGAACGTCCACGAGTGGGTCCACGACGCCCGCCACCTGCTCGGTTTCCCCTGCCACTGACGGCGACGGGGAACGTACGAGCCACGATATTCCGCGACGGCCGGGGAATCCGGCCCGCACGAGGGGGCGGTGCCCGGACGACCGGGCACCGCCCCCTCGCATGCGTCGCACCACCCCTCGCCCGCGCCGCGGCTCCGGCATCCGTCTCGCCGGTGTCATCGGCATTCCCAATTTCTGAAACACGTTCTACGGTGTGCGCCGTCAGGTCGGGCCCGGGGAGGCAGGAGGCGCCGTGCATCTCGAATACACGCCGGAGCAGCAGCGGTTGCGGACCGAACTACGTCTCTACTTCGCCGAGTTGGTACCGGACAACGCCTACGCGCGCTACGGCGACCCGGCGGCGCAGAAGCGCTTCTACCGCGAGACGATCCGACGCCTCGGCACGGACGGCTGGCTCGGGGTCGGCTGGCCCGAGGAGTACGGCGGGCGGGGCCTGAGCCCGATGGAACAGTTCATCTTCTTCGACGAGGCGGCCCAGGCGGGAGTACCGCTGCCGCTGATGGCGCTCAACACCGTCGGACCGACGATCATGCGGTTCGGCACGGAGGAGCAGAAGTCGTACTTCCTGCCGAAGATCCTCTCCGGCGAACTCGACTTCGCGATCGGCTACAGCGAGCCCGGCGCCGGGACGGACCTCGCCGCGCTCCGGACCAAGGCCGTGCGGGAGGGCGACGAGGAGACCGGCCACTACACGGTCGACGGCCAGAAGATCTGGACGACCAACGGCGACACGGCCGACTGGGTGTGGCTCGCGGTCCGCACCGATCCGGACGCCCCGCCCCACAAGGGCATCACCATGCTCCTCGTGCCGACCTCCGACCCCGGCTACTCCTGCACCATCATCAACACGCTCGCCTCGCACGACACCACCGCCAGCTACTACGAGAACATCCGGGTCCCCGCCACACGCCGGGTCGGCGAGGAGAACAAGGGCTGGCGGCTGATCACCAACCAGCTCAACCACGAGCGCGTCACCCTCGCCGCGCACGGCACCATGGCCATCCGCGCCCTGCACGACGTCCAGCGCTGGGCGATGGAGACCAAACTCGCCGACGGCCGCCGCGTCGTCGACCTGCCCTGGGTGCGCCGCCTCCTGGCCCGTACGCACACCAGGCTGGACGCCATGAAACTCCTCAACTGGCGGATGGTGAACGCCGTCCAGGAGGGCACGCTCACCCCGCAGGACGCCTCCGCCGTCAAGGTGTACGGCTCCGAGGCGCGCCGGGACGCGTACGCCTGGCTGATGGAGATCGTCGCGGCCCCCGGTGTCCTCAAGGAGGGCTCCGCCGGGGCCGTCCTGCACGGCGAACTCGAACGCGGCTACCGATCGGCCGTGATCTTCACCTTCGGCGGCGGCAACAACGAGATCCAGCGGGAGATCATCTCGTGGATCGGACTGGGGATGCCACGGGTGCGGCGCTAGCGTGATGTGACGAAGCTTTTTAGTTGGCACAAAAGCGGGATAGTTGGCACCGTACACAGGGCGCGGACCTGAGGGTAGCGGGCCCGGCTTGCAGCCTGTCCGAGGCGGCTGACCTGTTGCTTCCTCAGGGCTGTTGAGGTTCCGGCGTGCTGCGCGTTCGTGCCAACTACTCAATGATTGTGCGTACGGAGACGCCGAGGTGCAGATTCTGGTCGCAGGGAGTCCCGAACCGTGTCGAGTCTCAGACGTCCGCGCCGACAGAGCTGCACGCCCTAAGCCAGGAGACGACGCAGCGCGCGTCAGCAGACAGCGGTGGTGCTGTCCACGCGGAGGGGAGCATTCGTGCGGGTGGTGATGTCCTCGATCGTGACGCCGGGAGCGGTTTCGACGAGGACGAGGCCGTCCGGGGTGATGTCGAGGACTCCGAGGTCGGTGATCACACGGTGCACGCACTGTTCTCCCGTGAGCGGGAGGGTGCATTCCTTGAGGATCTTGGGGCTGCCGTCCTTGGCGGTGTGTTCCATGAGGACGATGACCCGGCGGGCGCCGTGGACGAGGTCCATGGCTCCGCCCATGCCTTTGACCATCTTGCCGGGGATCATCCAGTTGGCGAGGTCGCCCCGCGCCGAGATCTGCATGGCACCCAGCACGGCTGTGTCGATGTGGCCGCCTCGGATCATGCCGAAGGAGAGGGCGGAGTCGAAGAAGCTCGCGCCGGGCAGGACGGTGACGGTCTCCTTGCCCGCGTTGATGAGGTCGGGATCGACCTCCGTTTCCGTGGGGTAGGGGCCCGTACCGAGGATGCCGTTCTCCGAGTGCAGGACCACATGCACGCCGGCCGGCAGGTGACCGGGGATCAGCGTCGGCAGGCCGATGCCCAGGTTGACGTAGGAGCCGTCGGTGAGTTCGGCGGCGGCGCGGGCGGCCATCTGGTCGCGGGTCCAGGCCATCAGGAACGTACCGTCCTCTTCTCGATCTTCTTGTCGGCGGCTTCCGCGGCGGTGAGCGCCACGATCCGCTGGACGTAGACGCCGGGCAGGTGGATTTCGTCGGGGCGCAGCTCGCCCGGCTCGGCGAGTTCCTCGACCTCGGCGATCGTGATGCGGCCGGCCATCGCGGCCAGCGGGTTGAAGTTGGCTCCGGCTTTCCGGAAGACGAGATTGCCGTGACGGTCACCGCGCCAGGCCCGTACGAGAGCGAAGTCGGTGATGATGCTGTGTTCCAGGACGTGTGTGCGGCCCCCGAAGTCCCGGGTTTCCTTGGGCGGGGAGGCCACGGCGACCGAGCCATCGGGCCCATACCGCCAGGGCAGTCCGCCCTGGGCGACCTGCGTACCGACGCCTGCTGGGGTGTAGAAGGCCGGAATACCGGCGCCGCCGGCCCGCAGGCGCTCGGCCAGAGTGCCCTGTGGCACCAGTTCGACCTCGAGCTCTCCGGACAGGTATTGCCGGGCGAACTCCTTGTTCTCGCCAACGTAAGAGCCGGTGACCCGGCTGATGCGGCTCGCGGCGAGGAGGATGCCGAGGCCGCGGTCGTCGACGCCACAGTTGTTCGAGATGACCTTCAGGTCGCTGGCGCCGTGTATGTACAGGGCGCGGATGAGGACATCGGGTACGCCGCTGAGGCCGAAGCCGCCGACGGCAATCGAGGCGCCGTCGGGGACGTCGGCGACCGCTTCGGTGGCGCTCGCTCGGACCTTGTTCATGCTGAGGGAGTCCCTTCTGGGCTCGCGCCGGGCAGGACGGCGGACCAGCCACCGTCGATGACGAGGTTGGCCCCCGTGATGTAGGCGGCTTCGTCGGAGGCGAGGAAGACGGCGGCGTTGACGACGTCGTCGGGACGTCCGACGCGGCCGAGCGGGATGTGGCGGGCGATGGCGCGCATCGGGTGGTCGTCGGCGAGGAGGGTGGCGCGGGAACCGGCGGTGTCGATCACGCCGGAGCTGACACAGTTGGCGCGGATTCCGTGCGGAGCGCCTTCGGCGGCGAGTTGGCGGGTCAGCGCGATGACGGCCCCTTTGGAAGCGGAGTGCGCGGTTCGCTGGTTGGTGAGTGAGCCGGTGAGTCCCGCGGTGGAGCCGACGGTGAGAATGCAGCCGTGGCTGCGCCGCAGGTGCGGCCAGGCAGCTTGGACGGTCAACCACACCGAGTCCAGTTCGGCTCGCATGGTGAAGGCGAAGTCCTGGTAGGGCTGGCTGTCGACCGGTCCGAAGCGGACGGCGCCTGCGTTGGCGTAGACGATGTCGATGCCGCCGAATGCGTCCACGGCTTCGTGGACCCAGGACGAGACGGACTGCTCGTCGGTGACGTCCAAGGGGCCGGTGGCCAGGGCGGTCCCGCCTTCGCGGGCGATGAGCTGCCGTGTCTCGAGTGCCTGCTCGTGCAGCAGGTCGCCTCCCACGACGAGCGCGCCCTCGGCCGCGAAACGCAGTGCTGCGGCCCGGCCCTGACCGCTGCCGGTCCCGGAGATCAAGGCCACCTTGCCGTCAAGCCGCTTCACGCGTCGGCCTCCCCACGGAGTGCGTCCGACACGGACTTCACGCCGCCGTGCGCGGTCAGGCCGCCATCGACGGCGATCTCCGTGCCGGTGATGAAGGACGATTCGTTCGACAGGAGGAACACGACCAGCGGGGCCACCTCGGCTGCGGTGCCGGTGCGCCCGAGTGGGGTCTCGCGGATATTGGCGGCGCGGAAGGCCGGTGCGGCGGAGGCGGTCATCTCGGTCTCGATGTAGCCGGGGTGGATCGTGTTGACGCGGATGCCGCGTGGGCCGAGTTCCGTGGCCGCGGTCTTCGACAGGCCGCGCAGGGCCCATTTGCTGGTCGTGTAGGCGACCGGGTAATGAGCGGTGAGAGCCGCCGAGGATCCGACGTTCACGATGGATGCGCCGGGCGGCATGAGCGGGGCGAGGTGCTGGATGCCGAGCAGCGGGCCGGTCACGTTGACCGCGTGGACCCGTGCCAGGTCGTCTGGGCGCACGTCGCCGATGCGGGCGCGCCAGGTGATGCCGGCGTTGTTCACCAGGCCGTGTACCTGCCCGTACGCCTCCTCGAGCTCGGCGGCCAGTTCCGCCCAGTCCTTCTCGTTGGTGACATCGAGGCGACGACAGCCCTCGGCGGATGCGACGTCGGTGGCGATGACGCGGGCGCCCTCCCGCACCAGTGCCTCGGCCTCGGCGGCTCCCTGGCCGCGGGCCGCTCCGGTGACCACGACGACCTTGCCGAGCAGCCTTTTGGGGTGCAGGTCGCTCACGGCCTCTCCCGGGAGCGGTGTCGGCCGAAGGGAAGGGCGATGAGTTCAGGGCCGGGGGCGACGGTGTTGGACACGGTGCCGATGCCCTCGACCGTGAGCGTGACGGTGTCGCCCGGCTTGAGCGGGGGCGGGGTCTGTTCTCCGCGTAGGCCCCACAGTTCGGCGAGGCAGCCGCCGTTTCCGCAGGTGCCGGATCCGAGTACGTCGCCCGGGACGACCCGGGTGCCGCGGGAGGCGTAAGCGACCATTTCCTCGAACGTCCAGCTCATGTTGGACAGCAGATCCCTGCCGACGACCTCGCCGTTGACCTCAGCGGTGAGAGCCAGCCTCAGGAAGCCCTCCTCGTCCCGATACCGCTCGAGCTCGTCGGCGGTGACCAGGTACGGGCCGAGGGTGGTGGCGGTGTCCTTGCCCTTGCACGGGCCGAGTCCCACCTTCATCTCGGCCGACTGCAGGTCCCGTGCGGACCAGTCGTTGAAGACCGTGTAACCGATGATGTGATCGCGTGCCCGGTCGGGTGTGAGGTCGCGGCCCTGGCGGCCGATGACCGCGGCGACCTCCAGTTCGAAGTCGAGGACCGCGGAGCCCGGCGGCATCGGAATGTCGTCGCCGGACGCGTAGATGGCGTGCGGGTTGGTGAAGTAGAAGGTGGGCGCGGCGTACCACTGTTCGGGCACGCCGCCTGTTCCCTCCACCGAGCGGCGTACGCCCTCGACATGTTCCTCGAACGTGACGAAGTCCCGTACGGAGGCGGGCCGAAGCGGTGGCAACAGGCGTACCTGGGAGACGTGCGGGCCGGCCGGGACGTCGAGGGTGGCGGCACCGAGATCGAGGAGCGCCGGGAGACCGTCCCCGGCGCTGATGATCTCGGTCAACGAACGGACGCCGGGCACGGGATAGAGCACGCCGTCGTCGTCGAGGACGGCAACGCGGGGCTGATGCCGGTGTTCGTAGGAGGCGAAGCGCATGAGCAGCTCCTGGCTGGGCTGGGCCCGAGGCGCGGCGCCGTGTGTCAGGGCAGGTGACAGGCTGCCGCGCCCCGGGAGTTCGGAGAGGGATCAGACCGGCGGGGCGACGAAGCAGCCGCGGTCGGGGTCGTTGAAGGACTCCTTGGCGACCAGTTCGTTCATCGGGTTGGCGGTGCCCCACTGGTCGGTGACCTCGGGCTGGGAGAAGTCGTAGACGTGTGGATGCCAGGTGTCCTCGTCCAGGCATTCCAGCTCGGTCGTGTACTCGACGGTGTTGCCGTGCGGGTCGAGGAAGTACGTGAAGGTGTTGTCGCCGGCCATGTGGCGGCCGGGGCCCCAGATCTTCTTGAACCCGGCGCGGATCACCCGGCCGGAGCCGCGCATGTACTCGTCGATGCCACGCATCTCGAACGAGACGTGGTGCAGAGAAGCGTGCGGTCCCTTCGCCAGCGCCATCGAATGGTGCTGGTTGGAGATCCGCATGAAGTGCATGACCTCGCCCATGTGCGGCGAGCTGAGTGAATCGGAGAGCCGGAAGCCGAGGTGCTGCTCGTACCACTCCCTCGTGCGTTCCAGATCCGGGGAGTTGAGCACGACGTGGGACAGCTTGACCGGGATCGACTCCTTCTCCTCGATCCTGCGGTGCTGCCGTACCGCCACGTCGGCCGAGACCTCGATGGTCCGGCCGTCCACGTCGAAGAAGCGGAAGCCGTAACCGCCGCCGGGCGTGTCCACCTTGCCCGGCTGCGTGATCAACTGCACGCCACCGGACAGGAGCTGCTCGGCGAGAGTGTCCACGTCAGCCGATGTGGCGGCGCCGTAGGAGACGAGGTCGAGGCGCTTCTCCTCGGCCTTGCGCAGCCTGATGACGTACTGCTCGGGGGAGCCCTCGGCGGCGAGGAAGGAGATCCCGGAGTCCTCGGCGACCTTGGTCAGGCCCCAGACACCCGCGTAGAAGTCGAGCTGCTTGTCGTAGTCGGGCACGGCCAGGTCGACGTGCCGCAGATGGGTGAGCAGTCGTGCGCTCATGAGGGTTCCTCCTCAGGACAGGGTCAGGTTGAGCAGGGCGGAGGCGGTTCCGCCCCGGATGGCCTCGAAGTCGGCCTCGGAGACACGTGCGGCGCGCAGCGCACCCACGGGGTCCTTCGTGCCCATGTCGAAGGGGAAGTCGGAGCCGAGCAGGACACGGTCGGGCCCGGCGACCCGGACCAGCTCTCGCAGGACGGAGGGGTCGTGCACGAGCGAGTCGAAGTACAGCCGTTTCAGATAGCTGCTGGGCGGATGGGCGCAGCCGGCGGCCGCATCGGTGCGGGCGGACCAGGCGTGGTCGGAGCGGCCGATGTGCGTCGGCAGGTAGCCACCGCCGTGGGCGGCGATCACCTTCAGCCCCGGGTGACGGTCGAGCACTCCCGAGAAGATCAGGTGCGACAGGGCCACGGCGTTCTCCGTGGGCTGGCCGACGGTGTTGGACAGGTACCACTGGTCCAGGCGCTCATCCAGCGTGCATCCGAAGGGGTGCAGGAAGATGACGGCGCCGGTCTCCTCCGCTCGCGACCAGAAAGGTTCGTAGGCCGGGTCGGACAGTTCCAGGCCCGGAGCGTGGCTGGAGATCTCCACCCCGGCCAGGCCCTGCTCCAGCGCGTGATCGAGCGCCCCCACTGTGCGGTCCGGGTGCTGGAGCGGCACCAGCCCGAGGCCGCGCAGTCTGTGCGGAGCGGCTGAACAGTGCCTGGCCGTTGCCTCGTTGGCCAGCCGGTACAGCTTCTCGGCCGTCTCCTCGTCCGTCCAGTAGTGGTAGTGCGAGGGTGAGGGGCTGACGAGTTGGACGTCCACGCCCTGGGCGTCCATCGCGGCCAGCCGTGCGGCCGGGTCGGTGAGCTGCGGGATGCGCTCGCGCACCATGGGGCCGCTGACCGCGAGCGCCGCGGGGCCGTTGCGCCGGGCATCCAGCGCTCTCGCCGTCGCCAGTCCGGGCAGGCCGTCGACGAGGGATTCGACCTCGGGCAGCAGTACGTGAGCATGGACGTCGACGGTCGGTGAGGTCACGGCAGTTCCCTGAGCATCGTCATCGTGCGGCCCATCAGACCGGGTACGTCCGCGTCGCGTACGCCGTCGAGCTGCCACTGTCCGATCTGCACGGACGCCTCGACCACCGGACGGACGCGGGCGATCCGCCGGTCGTAGTACGCCTGGAAGAGCGCGTCGTCCCAGACCTCGGCGCTGGTCAGCAGCTGCGAGAGCACCCACGCGTCTTCCAGGGACAGGGCGGCGCCCTGCGCGAGAGTGGGCGGACAGCAGTGGGCGGCGTCACCGACCAGGACCACACGGCCCCGGTGCCAGGAGCCTTCGACCAGCATCCGGTCGAACCAGGTGTAGTTGACCTTCGCCGGATCGGTGATGTGCTCGGTGATCTCCGGCCAGAATCCCCCGTAAGCGGCGGCGAGGCCACGCATTTCGTCGGCGTAGGACTCCGGCGGGATCGACGCCCGATCGCGATTGGCCTCGACCACGTAGGCGTAGATCGTGGTGTCGCTCGTCGGACAGTAGCCGGCGATGTAGGCGGGGCCGCCGTAGGCGAGATCCGTGCGGGTCACGCCGGCAGGCCGCGGGACGGCGACACGCCAGATGGCCATACCGGTGGGTTCCGGCTTGGCGGTGATGCCGATGGCCGTACGGGTGGTGGAGCCCATCCCGTCGGCGGCGATCACCAGGTCGTAGCGGCCCTCGGTGCCGTCGGTGAAGCGAACGCTCACACCGGTGTCGTCCTGCTCCAGATGTTCGACCCGGATGCCGAGGCGCACCGAGGCGCCGCTGGCACGGACGGCGTCGATCAGGATGCGCTGCAGCTGGGGACGCTGCATGCCGACGGTGGCGGGCAGGTCGTCGCCACCGGTCCGAATGTCACGTGCGACGTGCAGGACCGTTCCGTCGGGAGCGGTGATGCCAACCGATCCGAAACCGAATCCGGATGCGCTGACCTCCTTCCACACGCCCAGTTCGCGCAGCACGCGCAAGGCGTTGCCCTGCAGAGTGATGCCCGAACCGGCGGTGGCGTTCCAGTCGTCCTTCGCCTCGATCAGGTCAACGCTCAGACCGGCGCGGCGCAGCAGGATGGTCACGGCGTTCCCGGCGGCGCCACCTCCGATCACCAGGACCGTGCGGGCTGTGCTCATGGAGGACTCCCTTGCTGAGCGCGTCACTTGATCGCGATCGGGTTGACGGGGGAACCGACGGCGCCGGTGATGCGCAGGGGTGCGGCGGTGAGCAGGAACTCGTACACCCCGTCCGCGGCGCAGTCCTCGGCCAGGGCTTCCAGGTCCCACATCTCCCCGATGAGGAGGCCGATGTTGGGTATCGCGACCTGGTGCAGGGGCTGGAAGGCGTTCTCGAACTCGTTGGGACGGACCTCGAAGCCCCAGGTGTCCGTGGCGATCGCCGCGATCTCGGTGCCGTGGAGCCAGCCCGCCGTGGTGAAAGACAGGCCAGGCGCGGGGCCGCCCGCGTACTCGCCCCACCCGTCGCGGCGTGCGCGCGCGAGTTGACCGGTGCGCACCAGCACGATGTCGCCGCGTCCCACGCGCACACCGTGTGCTTCCGCGGTGGCGGCCAGGTGCTCCTCGGTGATGGCGAATCCGTCGGGCAACTCGCCCGCGGTGCCCACGATCCGTCCCACGTCCAGGAGCACACCGCGTCCGGCGACATGGGGCGCCATGTGCTCGATACCGGTGACCAGGTCACCGTCGGAGGTGACGACCTTCTCGGCCGCACGACCGTTCCACGCCTTGCCGTGATCGAAGATGTGCCCGAGCCCGTCCCACTGCGTGGAACACTGGAGCGGCATGGCGATCACGTCGTCGGCACCGCCGATGCCGTGCGGGAACCCCTGGTGCCCGAGCGCGGCATCGGTGCCGGTGTCCAGCATGGTGTGCACCGGGTTGGTGCGCCGCCGCCAGCCCTTCTGCGGGCCGTTCATGTCGAAGGACTGCGACAGGGAGAAGCTGACCCCGCGCCGGACGAGCCCGGCACCCTCGCGGCGCTTTGCCTCGTCCAGGAAATTCAGTGTGCCGAGCCGGTCGTCCTCGCCCCAGCGGCCCCAGTTGGAGTATGTCTTGGCCGCCAGCGCGATCGCGCCTTCCGGATCGCGGGGATCGACGGCCGTCATGCCTTCGCCTCCGCCACACAGCGGGTGCTCTGGACGCCGAGCCCGGTGACCGAGCCCTCCATCACATCGCCGTCGCGCAGGAGGCGGCCCCAGTGCATGCCGTTGCCGGCCGGGCTGCCCGTGAGCACAAGATCACCCGGGAGGAGGTGCGCTGTCTGCGAGGCGTACGACACCATCCGCGCGACCTTGAAGATCATGTCCTTGGTCGATTCGTCCTGCATGGTTTCGCCGTTGAGCTTCAGCGTCACGCGCAGGTCGTCAGGATGGGCGATCGACTCTGCGGGCACGATCCACGGGCCGAGCGGCGTGAAGCCGGGCGCGTTCTTGCTGCGCAGCCAGTCCGTGCCGATCTGCGGCATGTCCCTGCGGAAGACGGTCGACCGGTCGGTCAGATCGTTGGCGATCGTGTAGCCCGCGATGTGCGCGGATGCCTCCGCGACGGACACCTGGTACGCGGGGCGACCGATCACGACCGCCAGTTCCAGCTCCCAGTCCGGCTTCTCGGCCCAGGCGGGCAGCACGACGTCGTCGTAGGGTCCCGTGATCGCACTGGGCAGGCCGATGAACACGTACGGCAGGTCCTCGGTAGCCCGCCGGTCCATGATCTCGGCCGCTTCCGCGCGTCGTTCGGCCTCGGACCGGTCATCGCCGGGGGCACGGTGGGCGACGTGCAGGTCGATCACGTGCTGCCGGTAGTTCGCACCGGACTGGAAGACCTGGCGCGGTTCGACCGGGGCATGGACGTGAAGGTCCGTGATCGGCGTGCGGCGGACGCCGGTGTCGGCGGCCAGGGCGCGCAACTGCGGCAGGGTCTTGTCCCAGCGATCCAGCAGGCTCAGCACGGTCAGCTGTTCGTCACCCAGTGCGGCCCGAAGGTCGAGAGCGTTGCCGTCCGGCATGACGAGAGCGGGGAAGCGGGGCCCGTCCGGGGCCGAGAGAGTCGCGAGGGCGAAAGGTCCGGCGAAGAGTGCGGACGCGGATTCAGGTTTCACGGACATGTCCTCCTGATTGCAGTGCGACTAATCTGGACCCCGCAGCACCGATCAGGGAAATCGATTCTGTGGATGATATTCATCCATCTAGTGGATGGCTCCGGATCGGCATCGCTCTCTAGAGGGACTTTCATGAACCTGGCCCGCTTGGATCTCAATCTCGTCGTCGCTCTGCGCGCCCTGCTGGAGGAGCGCAACGTCACCCGTGCCGGGCAGCGTGTCGGCCTCAGCCAGCCCGCGATGAGCGCTGCCCTCTCCCGGTTGCGCCGGCACTTCGACGACGACCTGCTCGCTCGGGTCGGCGGCCACTACGAGCTGACCGCGCTGGGGCAGGTCCTACTGGACCGGACCTCGACCGCCTATGACGTGCTGGAACGTCTCTTCGCCAGCCAGGCCGACTTCGACCCGGCCAAGGAGAACAGGGAATTCAAGCTGGTGGCGTCCGACTACGCCGTGGCGATCTTCGGCACCGAGCTGGCTCGTGTGATCCATGAGGAGGCTCCCGGGATTCGGCTGCGCTTCTCCCAGACCCCGACGACCGTGGTGGACGACACCGCCACCCTGCTGAGCGCCAGCGACGGGCTGTTCATGCCGCACGGTGTCATCAGCGACTTCCCCGCCACCGACCTCTACGACGACCGCTGGGTCTTTCTCGTCGCGCGGGACCACCCCAGCGTCGACGACCACCTCACCCGCAAAGACCTAGCCCGGCTTCCCTGGGTGACCTACCAGCGAACGTATGACGCCCCAGCAGTACGCCAGCTCGGCATGCTCGGGATCGAACCGCGGGTCGAGGTCTCCGTCGACAGCTTCCAGTCGCTGCCGCTGCTGGTCGCAGGTACCCGGCGCATCGCGCTGGTCCAGGAGCGTATGGCCCGGATGATGGAACCCATCGCCGCCGTCCGTGTGGTGGAGCCGCCCTACGAAGCCGTACCGCTGAGAGAGGCGCTGTGGTGGCACCCGGTGCACACACATGACGCGGCACACATCTGGCTGCGTGAGACCGCCGCGCGTGTCGGAGCCCGTCTGGCGCCCCGGGGCTGAACGGGACTTCTGAATCACCGGCTGTAACCGGCCCACCGGGCGGGAAGTCGCTGAAGCCCGACGCGACATCACCATCCACACGATGGATCGAGGGCATCAGCAACTTGGATGACGTGAGGGGTGGGCAGGCCGAGACCCGGAACGCATAGTCGTGGGACACCACCGCGCCCATCAGCCGACCGCCGGGCCGCCAGCGCACGCATCCGGCCCGGTCCGCGACACGGCGCTCTTCCCTCCCTAACGTCCCACGGAGTGTCGCCATGCCCGCTTCCGCTGCCCTGCCCGCTTCCGAACACGCGGGGGATCCGGCCGTCAGAGGCAGGCTTCCCGCCGTGCTGCTGATGGCCGGCAGCTGCCTGCCGATCCTGGGAGCTGTCCTGATCGCTCCGGTCCTGCCACGCATGCAGGACGCCTTCCGGCACGTCCCGGGCAGTGCAGCCCTCGTCCCGCTCGTGCTCACCGTCCCGGCCCTCTCCCTGGCCGTGCTCGCCCCGTTCGCCGGTGTTCTCGTCGATCGGCTCGGCCGCAAGCGCCTGCTGGTCATATCCACCGTGCTGTACGCACTGTTCGGCACCGTCCCCCTGTGGCTGGGCTCGCTCTACGGCATCGTGATCAGCCGTGTCCTGGTGGGCGTCGCCGAGGCGGCCATCATGACCTGCTGCACCACGCTGATCGGCGACTACTACAGCGGACGCACCCGCGACCGGTACCTCGCCCTGCAGACCATGTGCGCATCGGCGTCCGCCACACTCTTCTTCGTCCTTGGCGGGGCCCTCGGCTCGATCGGCTGGCGAGCACCCTTCTGGCTGTACGTCGTCGGCGTGCTGCTCGCTCCGGTGATGGCCAGGGTGCTGCCCGCTCCAACTGCGACGGCTGAGCCGACAGCAGCCGACCCACACCCCTTCCCGCTGCGGCGCATGGCGGGGATCTGCCTGCTGACCGTCTTCGGCGCGGTGGTCTTCTACACCGTGCCCGTGGAGATGTCCTATCTCATGGACGACCTGGGTGTGCGGTCCACCGGCGTGGTGGGCGCGGTCACGGCGCTGGCCAGCGCTGCCACCGTCGCGGGCTCGGTGATCTTCACCCGGCTCACCGATCGGCCCCGCCGCCGCATGCCGGTCCTCTTCCTCCTGTGCGCCCTCGGCTTCGTGCTGATGGGAGCGACGGACCACGTCGCCCTTCTCATCGTCGGCGCCGTCGTCAACTGCGTCGGAACGGGGCTGCTTCTTCCCTCCCTGCTGACCATGGCACTGTCCCGGCTCGACTTCGCCGACCGCGGCCGCGGCACCGGCCTGTGGACCGCGGCCTTCTTCCTCGGCGAATTCGCCTGCCCGCTTGCCCTGTTGGCCGCCAAGGATGTGCTGGGAACGCTGGCCTCGGCCGTCGTGCTGCTCGGCCTGCTCACGATGCTGGTCTCGGCCGCTCTGCTTCCCTTGACGCGCCGATCACCGAAGACGCTGCCTCAGCATGTTCCCGAAAGCATCTGACCCTGACGGGTCACCGCGCCGGCGTCCGCATGGTCGACCGGCGCACGACCAGTTCCGGCTGCAGCACGACGTGGGTGTGCTCGTGCGCGGCGGGTTCGGCGGTGTCCTCAAGGAGCAGCCGGCCCGCCTCCCGGCCCAACGTGAGGGCCGGTCGTCGCACAGAGGTGAGCGGAACAACAGCGGACGCGGCGAACTCGATGTCGTCGTACCCGACCACTCCGATGTCTTCCGGCACGCGCAGACCAGCCTCGTACAGTGCCTGCATCACGCCAAGCGCCAGCAGATCGTTGGCGCAGAAGACAGCGGTGGGGCGCTTTCTGAGGCCGAGGATCCTGTGCCCGGCGTCTCTGCCGGCGCTCACGGTGAGCGCCGGGCACGGCAGGTCCCGAAGCGACTCCGCCGGAAGACCGGCCATGTTGACCGCGATGGCGGCCCCCCTGCGCCGGTCCCGAACCTGCTGGAGACGGTCGGGTCCACTGACGTAGCCGATCGACCGGTGTCCCTGCTGGATCAGGTGGCGTACAGCGGCCTGTCCTCCCGCGACGTCGTCGATGCCGACCGAACATGCCCCCGGTTGAGGGGCGTTCTGGTCCGCGATGACGTACGGCACCCCGTTGCGACGGAAGCCCGCCACCCTGCGTCCCGTGCCGTCTCCGGAGGCCAGTACCGCGCCGCGGACCCGGTGCGAGGTGATCAGCGAAAGGTGACGGGCCTCGTCGGCCGGTCCTCGACCAGTCGTGCACACCATGACACCGAGGTCCGCCTCGAGCGCGGCCTGCTCGACACCGGCGGCCAGCGCGGTGAAGAAGGGATTGGCCAGATCGAGGACAAGGACGGCCACGAGCCTAGAGGTGAAGCCGCGCAACTGGCGCGCTCCGTCCGAACGCACGTATCCCAGGGCGTCTATGACGTCCAGGACCCGCTGCCGGGTCGGAGAGGCCACGATGTCGGGGCGGTTGAGGACATTGGACACCGTGCCGAGCGAGACGCCGGCTTCCCGAGCCACGTCCTTGATGCCCACTCTGCGTCGGGCTGCGGCTTCCCGGGAGGTTGTGGTGTGGCGTCGCGGTGGCTCGCGCCGGGCCGCGGGCACGGTGGGCATCGTCCGTTCCACGGTCTACCGGCCTCCTGGCGTTGCCGTGCTCTTCCGCACGACCAGACGCGGGGTCATGGTGGTGCGGATCGCCCGGTCTCGGCGGCCTTCGACTCGCTCGATGAGAAGGCGCGCGGCTGTCGAGCCCATGGTGTGTCCGGCCTGGTCGACGCTGGTCAGCTGGACAGGGGCCAGGGCCGCGAGGGCCGTGTTGTTGTAGCCGACGAGGGAAAGATCCTCGGGGATGCGCAGGCCGAGTTCGTGGGCGGCGCGGTAGATGCCCAGGGCCGCGACGTCTGCACCGGTCATGATGGCCGTGGGGGCGCGTTCCGCGGTCAACAAGGTCATGCCGGCCTTGAAACCGCCGTCGTCGGAGTACGCGGCATGGTGCACCTGGGCGTGGTCGGCGAGACCATGCCGCTGCATGGCCTCCATGTAGCCGGAGGCGAGCACGATCTCGGGTGTCCTCTTCCACTGGCCCGTCTTGGCTCCGGACGCCGAGACAAGGGCGATGTCGCGGTGGCCGAGGGAGACCAGATGGTCCACCACCAGGCCGGCGCCGACATCGTCCGCGTCCACGACCGAGTCGTGGCTGTCCGCGGCGTCGTCATGGCCGATCACGACCGTGGGCGTCGACGCAGCGGTGGCGAGGACCTCCGGACGGGGCGTGCTCGGCGCGATGAGGATCAGGCCGTCCATCTGGCGGTCCACCATGGAACGGATGGTGCGTGCCTGGTCCTGGCCGTCGAACCCGGCCGCTCCGATCAGCACGGTGTAATCGGAATGGCGCAGCTCATCCCGGATGCCGTCCAGGATGTCGGCGAAGAAGGCGTTGCGGACGTTGTCCAGCAGGACACCGATCGTGTAGGTCCGCCCGCGCATGCCACGGGCGGCCGCGTGTGGGCGGTAGTTGAGCGCGGTGATCGCGGCCTGCACCTTCTCGTGCATGGCCGGGCTCACCCCGTAGGCGTTGTTGAGCACCTTGGACACGGCCGCGGTGGACACGCCTGCGTGCCGGGCGACATCGGTGATCGTCACGCGCTTGTTCTGCCTGGGTTCTGCAGCGCCGTCCATCGCCCGCACTCCGGTTCTCGTGGTCGTTGGTGTAACGGTTTACAGGATGTCACACGCCCAGCGTCAAGTCTCTTACTGAAATCCCTGGTGTTACAGCTCCGTGTCTTGACGGAGTCGGGTGACAGGTGCAGGGTGTTGCCCACTCGATATGGAGAACGTTTTACGAACTCCACCGCGGCGCGGCCGCCTGTCGCTCTCGGCGCCGTCCTCGCGCCTTCCGCCTCACATCTCGCTTCTTCTCCAACCTCTGGGAGTCACCCGTGTCCCTTCGCACGATCCGCGCTCGGCGCACACGTCTGAGCCTGTTCACGGCCGGCGCGGCCTCCATGGCGCTGCTCGCCACCGCATGCGGCGGCAGCGGGAGTGGCACCGCGGCGGCGCCGAAGAACTTCAGCTACCTCAGTGTCACCGAGAACACCACCGTCAAGACGGCCCTGACCAGCCTCTCCGAGGGTTCGTGCAAGTCCGCGAACGACGCGCTGCCTCTGAAGGTGGAGACCGTCCCCCAGGCAAGCCTCGACCAGAAGCTGCAGCTGCTGGCCGGGCAGGGCGCCCTGCCGGTGCAGTTCGCTGCGGGCAACGCCCCCGCGCTCACCCAGAAGCTCGCCAAGTCGGGGAAGATCGCCGACCTGGAAGCCAAGCTGAAGGAGCTGGGAGTCGACGACCAGCTGGAGCCGGCCGCCGTGTCGACGATCAAGGCACTGTACGGCGGCAAGCTGGAGGTCCTGCCGTACGAGTACAACATCGAGGGCGTCTTCTACAACAAGAAGATCTTCGAGGCCAACGGCCTGAAGGTCCCCGGGACCTGGGACCAGCTGGTCGCTTCAGCCGCCAAGCTCCAGGCCAAGGGCATCCAGCCCTTCTCCGCCTCCGGGCAGCAGGGCTGGCCGCTCACCCGCCTCATCAGCGGCTACCTCTACCGCAGTCTTGGCCCGGACGCACTCAAGGACGTCGCCGACGGCAAGGCCAAGCTGACCGACCCGCAGTACGTCAAGGCCGCCACCGAGATCGCCGCACTCGGCAAGAAGGGCTACTTCGGCAAGGGCGTCGGCTCCATCGACTACGACACCGCCATGAACCAGTTCCTCACCGGCAAGGCCGCCATGTTCTACATGGGCAGCTGGGCGCTGGCGAACATCGCGGACGCCAAGCAGGACAAGATCGGCGCGGGCAACGTCGGCTTCATGCCCTTCCCGGCCGTGTCCGGCGGCAAGGGCTCCATCGACCAGTACCCGTCCAACGTCGGCCTCGGTATCACCCTGGGCGCCAAGTCCTTCGACAAGAACACCGGCGCCTGGGTCTCCTGCATCGCCAAGAACTACGGCAGCAAGGCCCTCAAGGACCACGGCTCGATCTCCGGCTTCAAGGTCAACACCCCGGTCACCGACGCCAACGAGGTCACCACCCAGGTACGCGACACCATCAGCGCCTCCAAGCAGAACGTGCTGTGGTTCGAGGCCCTGTTCGGCACCAAGGCCACCACGGTCAGCCAGACCAACGCCGCGGGCCTGGTCAGCGGAAGCATGAGCCCCAAGCAGTTCATGCAGACCGTCCAGGACGCGCTGTCCGCTCAGTGAGCCGACCGGGGCGGCGTGCCTGACGCCGCACGCGCCAACAGCGCGCCGCCCCCGCGCCCACTGGGCACAACTCCTCATCGTCATCGAAGTGGATACCACTCATGCACCGCGTACTCGGTGACCGCAGGGCGGTCGCGATCCTGCTCGGTCCCGCGCTTGTCGTCTATTCCCTGATCATGCTCGTCCCGATGGTGTGGTCGCTCGGCTACTCCTTCACCAAGGGCAACTCCATCGACGGCTTCACCGGCAACGGTGTCGCCAACTTCTCCCGTCTTCTCGATGATCCGGCCGTCCGCCAGGCTTTGTGGTTCACCCTCAAGTACGCCGTCGTCGTCACCGCCGGCCAGGTGGTCGCGGGCTACCTCCTGGCCCTGCTCTACGTCTTCTTCCTCAAGCGCGCCTCCGCGCTCGTGCGAACCCTCGTGTTCTTCCCGGTCGTGCTGCCCACGGTCGCCGTCGGCCTGCTCTTCCAGAAGTTCTTCCAGGTCGCGCCACAGACCGGCCCCGTCAACTCGCTGCTGAACGCGGTGGGCATCGACTCCATCGACTTCTTCGGAAGCTCCTCGAGCGCCTTCTGGGTCCTCATCGTCATGGACATCTGGCGCTCCATGGGCTTCTACGCCGTACTGCTCTTCGCCGGTCTCGTCGACATCCCCGAGGAAGTCCTCGAGTCCGCCCGCCTCGACGGAGCGACCGGTCTGCGACTGGTACGCCACATCGTGCTGCCGCTGTCCCTGCCCGTGCTCATGTCATCTCTGATCTTCAGCATCAACGGGACGCTGAAAGCCTTCGACTCCATCGTCGCGCTCACCAACGGCGGCCCGGGCAACAGCACGACGCCACTGACCCTGTACATGTTCCAGACGTCGTTCTCCTACGGCGACTACGGCTACGGCAGCACCATCGCCGTGCTGCTCACCGTGGTGTGCCTGCTGGTGAGCCTGGTCGTCTTCCGCGTCTCACGGCGCGACCTCACGGAAAGCTGACAACCATGGCCATCGACACCCCTGTGAAGGCCAACGCGCATCGGGCAAACCGCGAACCGTCCGCCGCCTCCGGACGGCCCCGGCGGCGCGTCCAGCTCAGCAAGGTGTGGGTGAAGATCGTCGTCACCCTGCTGCTGGTCATCGAGATCTACCCGCTCGTCTGGATGTTCCTGACCTCACTGAAGTCCAACAACGACTACCTCAACCACTCCACCTGGAGCCTGCCCACCACGTGGGAGTGGGGCAACTACACCGAAGCGTGGACCACGGGCCACATCGGCCTCTATGTCCGCAACAGCCTGCTCGCCGTCGTCCCGGCGCTGGCCCTGATCCTGCTGCTGGGAGCGGCCGCCGGCTTCGCACTCCAGGTCATGGTGTGGAAGGGACGCAACCTGACCCTGCTGGTCTTCCTGGCCGGCATGATGGTGCCACCGCAGATGATCCTGCTTCCCCTGTTCACGGTGTACTTCCAGACCGGCCTGTCCGGCACTCTGTGGCCGCTGATTCTCACCTACACCGGCACCGGCCTGCCCCTGACCGTCTTCATGATGGCCACCTACTACAAGTCCGTTCCCCGTGAACTCTTCGAGGCCGCCACGATCGACGGCGCCGGGATCCTGCGCTCCTTTTGGACCATCAGCGTCCCGATGGTCCGCAACGCACTCCTGACCGTCGGCCTGGTCGAGTTCTTCTTCATCTGGAACGACCTGCTGATCGCCCTCACCTTCACCAACAGCCAGGACCTGCGCACCGTCCAGGTCGGCCTGCTCAACTTCACCGGCGACTTCGGCGCCACCCAGTACGGCCCCCTGTTCGCCGCCATCTGTCTCAACGTTTTCGGCACCCTCCTGATCTACCTCTTCCTCAACCAGAAGGTCATGAAGGGCCTCACTTCCGGAGCGCTCAAGGGCTGACCTCCGAAGCCCACCCGCTCCCGCACGTGAAGAAAGGTTCCCCTTGTCGACCCCCCAACCCGCCCCGGTCTCCTTCGAACACCTCCCGGACGGCCTCGGCATCGGTACGGCCACCCCGCGACTGACCTGGAAGCTTCCCCCCGGCTCCGGCAGCCAGCAGGCGTACGAGGTCCGGCTCGAACGGGCCGGCCGTCAGCGCGGCACCGGTCGGATCGAAGGCAGCGACCAGGTACTGGTGCCCTGGCCCGATGAACCGCTGACCTCACGTGAGAACGTGATCGTCCGAGTCCGGGTCTGGACGGATGGAGCCGTGGCTCCTTCCGCCTGGAGCGAGCCCAGTGCTGTGGAAGCCGGCCTGCTCGATCCAGCGGACTGGCGTGCCGTCCCCGTCGGCTGCGGATGGACCGAGGATCCGGCCGCCGAACGCCGTCCGGCCCGGGTCCGCAAAGACTTCCACCTCGATCGCCCGATCACCCGAGCCCGTCTCTACGTCACCGCGCACGGCCTGTACGAGGTGGAGATCAACGGACTCCGGGTGGGCAGCGAGACCCTCGCCCCAGGCTGGACGGTCTACCCCCACCGCCTGCGCTACCGCACCCACGACGTCACCGCCCACCTCGGCACCGGCGCCAACGTGATCGGAGCCTGGCTCGGCGATGGCTGGTACCGCGGCAAATACGGATTCGACGGCGGTACCCGAAACATCTACGGCGATGACCAAGCTCTCATCGCTCAGTTGGAAGTGACCTACGACGACGGCACCACAGCGGTGATCGCCACGGACGCCACCTGGACGGCGGCCACCGGCCCCATCGCCAGCAGCGGCCTCTATGAGGGCGAGCACTTCGACGCCCGGCTCGACGACCCCCATTGGGCGACCATCACGCCTGAGCGGCACGATGAGTGGACCCCCGTACGGCTCGGCAACCGGAACCCGCGCACACTCGTCGCCCCCCAGGGCCCACCCGTTCGCTGCACCCAGGAGATGGCCCCCACCGCCATCACACGAACCGCCGACGGCCGACACCTTCTCGACTTCGGCCAGAACCTCGTCGGCCGTCTCCGCCTCACCGCCGACGGACCCGCCGGCACCACCATCACCATCCGCCACGCCGAGGTGCTCCAGGACGGAGAACTGGCCACTCAGCCCCTGCGCGAGGCGTACTCCACCGACACCCTGATTCTTTCCGGGCATGGTCCGTACACGTGGGAGCCCCGGTTCACCCTGCACGGCTTCCGCTACGCCGAAATCAGCGGCTGGCCAGGAGAGTTGACCCAGGAGTCGGTGACGGCCCGTGTCTATCACACAGACATGCGCCGTACGGGCTGGTTCGAATGCAGCGATCCGCTGATCAACCGGCTCCACGAAAATGTCGTATGGAGCATGCGCGGCAATTTCGTCGACATCCCCACCGACTGTCCCCAGCGCGACGAACGCCTGGGTTGGACGGGCGACCTTCAGGTCTTCGCCCCGACCGCGAGCTTCCTCTACGACTGCGCCGGCATGCTGGACTCGTGGCTCACCGACGTCGAGCTCGAGCAGCTTCCCGACGGCACCATCCCCTGGTACGTTCCCGTCATCCCCGGCAAGCCGATGTGGACACCGATCCAGCCCGGCGCCGCCTGGGGAGACGTCGCCACGCTCACCCCCTGGACCCTGTACCGGCGCTTCGGCGACCTTCAGATCCTGAGCCGCAACTACGCCATGGCCAAGGCATGGGTGGACCTCGTCGAACGGCTTGCCGGCCCCGCTCGCCTCTGGGACACCGGATTCCAGCTGGGTGACTGGCTCGACCCCGCCGCTCCGCCGGATGACCCGGCAGCAGGTTGCACGGACCGCTACCTGGTGGCCACGGCCTACTTCGCGTATTCCGCCCGTCACCTGTCCCTGGCCGCAGCCGAACTGGGCATGAAGCGGGACACCGAGCGATACGCCGCACTGGCCGAAGAGGTAGCGGCCGCCTTCCGCCACCGGTACGTACTGCCCGGCGGCAGCATGACCAGCGACAGCCCCACCGCCTACGCACTCGGTATCGCCTTCGACCTCCTCACCGAGCCGCAACGCCGCGCAGCCGGCGCACGGCTGGCAGAGCTGGTCCTCGCCGATGAAGCCCGAATCGCCACGGGATTCGTGGGGACGCCGGTGATCTGTGACGCACTCACAGACACCGGTCACCTCGACGTCGCCTACCGCCTGCTGACCCAGACCGAATGCCCATCCTGGCTCTATCCGGTCACGCAAGGCGCGACCACCATCTGGGAGCGCTGGGACAGCCTTCGCCCCGACGGCACCCTCAATCCCGGCGGAATGACCTCCTTCAACCACTACGCCCTTGGAGCCGTCGCCGACTGGCTCCACCGCGTCGTCGGAGGCATAGCCGAGGCCGGGCCCGGCTACCGGCAGCTCGTCTTCCAACCGCGGCCCGGCGGCGGTATCACCTGGGCGCGGACACGCCACGAAACGCCCTACGGCGCTGCGGCATTGTCGTGGGAGACGACCGCCGAAGGCCGGATGCACGTCCATGCCGTCGTGCCGGACGGCTGCTCGGGCGTCGTGCGGCTACCAGGGTGTCCGCCAGTCCACGTCGGGCCAGGGAAGCATGACCTCGACTCCTGGGAACTCCTGCAGGAAACAGCCTGAAAGACATTCATCGATTCCAAACAGTCCGGCGCCGCTTGCGGCGCCGGACTGTTTCTCTTTGGCATTCATTGGGGCTTCATCATTCGCCTGGTCGATGGCGTCCATCGATACGCCTTATGGTGACTCGAGTCGACCGCTCGTTTCACATTGAAATTTCACATGCGCATTTCAATTTGAGCGTTAAGTGTGCTGGTCAGTGACATTTCTGTTGTGTGGTTGCCAAAAGGGTTGACCCTTCTGGGTGGGCCCTCTAGTTTGTCCGTTCAACAAGCGTACGCAACACAGAAATCCCCACTCCATCGCCGCTACTGCTGCCGCGGGACTCGGTAGGCAAGCAGGCGATTCTGGGAACATCGCAGGGATCCGTCTCCCTTCCCCGAACCGGGGCCGGCCGTGAACCTGACCCAATCGGCCGGCCCCCTCTTTTTCTGTGTGCGTATATCCGTCCCCCCTTCGGAGAGCCGCCGTGAAAAGAAGAACGTTTCTGTCTGCCGCCACCCTCACCGCAATAGGGCTGAGCATGGCTCCCCTGATGACCGACGCGGCCGCCGCAGCGCCCTCCGCGACACCGCAGGACCAGGCGGACGCGATGCTCGCCCGCATGACAGCAGCCGAGAAGGAAGCGCTCGTCCGGTGCGACTTCGCGACCGTCGCCCACCTCGGCATTCCGGCTCTGACCATGGTGGATGCCTCGGCCGGTCTGCGCGGCGAGCAGGGCGTGACCGCATTTCCGGTTCCGGTCGCGCAGGCGGCGACCTTCGACGCCAACCTGGCGGCACGCATCGGCACGGCGATCGGCGCGGAGGGCCGGGCCAAGGGCTACAACAACCTCCTCGGCCCCACCATCGACCTCACCCGGACCTGGCATTCCGGCCGGCAGTCCGAAGGCATGGGCGAGGACCCCTTGCTGGCCGGCCAGTTGGGCGCGGCTCTCACCACCGGCATACAGAGCCAGAACGTCGCAGCCACGGTCAAGCACTTCGCCGCCTACACGCAAGAGACCAACCGCTTCTCCACAGACACCAAGGTCTCCGACCGCGCACTGCACGAACTGTACGAGGCGCCGTTCCGCCGCGTTGTCACAGCCGCCCCGACCACCTCGGTCATGATGGCCTACCCCAAGATCAACGGGACCTTCGCGACACAGAGCCCCGCCCTCTTCGACGACGTGAAGAAGACCATCGGACTGCAGGGCTACACCGTGCCGGACTTCTGGGCGGGAGACGACCAAGTCGCCGCCGCGCGAGCCGGCATGGACCTCGCCGGACTCGGCCCCTACGCGGTCAAGATCCCCGCCGGAGGACTCACCGGCGGTGCGATACCGAGCACTCGGCTGGACGACGCAGCCCGACGCATCCTGGTCACGATGTACGCGAACGGCCTCTTCGATCATCCCGTGCCCACTCCGGCGGCCGACGTCAGTACCCAGGACCACCAGGACCTCGCCCACGAGAGCGCCGTCGCCTCCTTGGTGCTTCTGGCCAACCGCTCCGCCGCACTGCCGTTGCCGACCACTCTGAAATCCCTGGCCGTCATCGGTCCGGCCGGCAGGGACGTCTTCACCGGCGTGGGCGGCTCCACCTACGTCGATCCGGGATCATGGACGACCCCCCTGGACGCCATCCGCGCCCGCGCGGGCAGCGCCGTCACCGTCACGCACGCACAGGGCACCAAGGGAGATCTCCCCCTGACCGCGGTGCCCTCCACCGTGCTGCGCAACGGCGCCGGGACCCCGGGCCTGTCCGCCACCTACTACTCGGGAGCAGACGCCTCCGGCACCCCGCTCACCACCCGCACGGACACCGGTATCGACTTCACCTCCGCTCCCGTGGACAACCTGCCCGACGTGTGGTCCGCGAAGTGGACCGGCACCCTGGTTCCAACGACCACGGGCTTGCACCGCTTCTCCCTGCTCGCCGCGGGAACCGCCACCTTGAAGATCAACGGCACCACGGTCGCCACCGGCGCCCGGCACAGCCGCCGATTCTTCCTCGGCCCCTACGACTACCCCCTCCAGGGCACCGCCGCGCTGACCGCCGGAAAGGCCGTCACCATCGAGGTGACCTACACCAACGCCACCACAGACGCCGGTACCTGCGGGCTCACGCTGGGCTGGCAGCCCGATTCCCTGATACCCGCCGCAGTCGACGCGGCGCGCGCCGCGGATGCGGCCGTCGTCTTCGTCAACCGGGTCGCCGGAGAGGACATGGACCACCTGGCACTCGGCCTGCCCGGTGATCAGGAACAGCTCATCGCCGCCGTGGCAGCGGTCAACCCGCGCACCACGGTCGTCCTCAACACCGACGGTCCCGTTTCCATGCCCTGGCTCGGCGACGTCGAGGCCGTGCTCCAAGCCTGGTACGGAGGCCGCGGCATGGGCACGGCGCTGGCCGCGGTCCTCTTCGGAGACAGCGACCCCTCCGGCCGCCTGCCCGTCACCTTCCCCGCCGACGCCACCCAAGGGCCGGGCACCACACCCGCGGCCTACCCCGGCAGCAACGGAGCCGTCTCCTACGACGAGGGCATCGCCATCGGCTACCGCTACTACGACAGCAAGGGGCAGCAGCCGCGCTTCCCCTTCGGCCACGGCCTGTCATACGCCACCTTCGCCCACGGCTCCCTCGAGGCAACCTACGACAAGAGCGCCAAGACAGTGACGGTGGGCGTGACCGTCACCAACACCAGCTCACGCAAGGGCACGGAACTCGTGCAGGTCTATGCCGCACTGCCGAGTGCTGCCGCCGCCGAGCCGAAGCGGCTCGTCGCGTTCCGCAAAATCAGCCTGGCCCCGGCTGGCTCCCAGCGGCTCACGGTCACCATTCCCTTGGACAACCTCACCATCTGGAAGGCAGGCGCCTGGGCGCTTGTCCCCGGCACGTACACCTTCGCCACTGCGCACAGTTCCCGCGACCTGACCGCGCAGCGAGCCGTGCCCATCAGCTGACGCAGTCCCAGCCGGCGCGTCACGCCGTCCGCCTCCTCGCCACGGCGTGACGCGCCTTTGTCATTCCGGCTCGTCGAACTCCGCCTCCACAACTACATGGAGCCCGCCCGTGTCCCGCAGACCGAGACCCTTTTGCTTCGCCGCATCCCTGACGTTGAGCATGGCACTTTTGACCAGCTGCTCCGTCATCGGAGCCGGCAGTGACACCTCGGACACCGAGGTGTCCGTCAGGGCCAACATCACCGACAAGGCTTCGATGCAGGCCGTCGTCGCGGCCTTCCACCGGAGCCACCCCAGCATCCACGTCAGCGTCAGCTACGCCGACACCAACACCCTGCAAAAGGAGCTTCCGCAGCAGCTTCGGGCAGGCAACGCGCCGGATGTCTTCACCGTCTGGCCCGGCAGCGGCAATCCTGCCTCCGTCCTGGCCTTGGAAGAGGACGACTTCCTGGAAGCACTCAGCCTGCGCTTCTTCGCCGGCCGGATCCCGGACAGCATGCGACCTGTAACCGACGGCAACGTCGGTACATACCTGGTACCTGTCACCTTCAGCGCCATCGGCGCGATCTACTCGGCGGAAACGCTCAAGGCCATCGGCGGAACCCGGCCCACCACCTACAGCGGCCTCCTCGCCCTGTGCGAAACCGCCCGCCGGCACGGGAAGGTGCTCTTCGCACTGGGCAACCAGACCCCATGGGTCACCCAGCTCGTCGACTACACACTGGTCGCCACCACGGTGTACGCCCACGACCCCGACTTCGACACGCAGATGGAGTCCGGCAAGGAGACCTTCGCCCGGTCGGGATGGCGCCAGGCCATGGCCAAGTACCTGGAGATGCGCGATCGTGGCTGCTTCAGCCCCGCTCCGCTCAAAACCAGCTACGAGAATGCCCTCGACCAAGTAGCCGACGGGAAAGCAGTGGGAGTGGTCCAGGTCGCCAGCACTCTTGCCACTCTGCGTTCCGCGGCCCCGGACATGCACTTTCGGATGACGGCCCTGCCCGCCACGGATCAGCCGGATGAAACCCGGATACCTGGCGCCGTCTCCGCCGCCTACGGGCTCAACGCCAAGACCCCCCACCGCAAAGCGGCACTGGTGTTCGTGGACTTCCTGGGATCAGAACGGGGCCAGAACCTGTACAACCGGTCCGGAGCGACGCTGCCTGCTCTGCCCAACAACTCCTTCTCCGTCGATCCCGCCGTCGCGGAGGTGGCACGGCGGCAGAAGGACGGAACGACGGTACCGTTCATGGATCAGCGATGGCCCAACTCAGAGGTGCAGCAGACACACTTCGAGCAGGTGCACGCCCTCTTCGCAGGCACCACGGACATCGCTCACGCACTGGCTGCCATGGACCGTGCGTACGAGTAGACGCAGAAACGGACACCCCCGGCCGGGAGACCACCAGGACGGTTCGCCATGAACACACCTCATCAGGAGTCGGTGCTGTCCAGGGCAGCTCGCATTCTCGAAGCGTTCAGCCAGGACGAGCCGGCGCTGACGGTCTCCGAGATCGCCCGTCGAACCGGCCTGCACGTGGCCACGGTCTCCCGCCTCGTGGCCGAGCTCGTGGCGCACGGTTTCCTGAGCCGGGACTCCGACCGCAAAGTACGCATCGGCGTGCGGCTGTGGGAGCTGGTAACGCGTGCTTCCCCCACTCTCTCCCTGCGCGATCACGCAATGCCGTTCATGGAAGGCGTCCACGACGTCGTCGGCCACCACGTGCAGATCGGCGTCCTCGACGGCGACGACGTGCTCTTCCTCGAACGGCTCTCCGCACCACACGCGGTGATCAACTACACCCGGATCGCCGGGCGCCTTCCTCTGTACGCCTCCTCCAGCGGTCTGGTGCTCCTCGCCCACGGCCCCAGTGACCTCAAACAAAGGATCCTGGACAGCCCGTTGATCGCGTACACACCGGTCACACCAGCCACACCGGCACAGCTGCGCGCGGTTCTTGCCGAGATCCGGCAGCAGGGTTACGCGTACTGCCCCGGCTACGTCCACGCGGAGGCCCTCGGCGTAGCCGCGCCCGTCCGCGGTGCGGACGGCACGGTGATCGCGGCGCTGTCGGTCATCGTGCCCAATGAGGCCGGTGCCCAGGCCGTTGTCCCCGTCGTACGGACCGCCGCCCGAGGCATCTCCCGCGCGCTGGCCGGACGCGGGACACAGGACGCTCCATAGGCATGTGACGGCGATGCGACGGCCGCATGACATCTCCGCGAAGTCGGTCTCTCACTGAACGAGAATGCCGTCGCGGTCCGACGGTGCCCCCGCGCATGCTTCCTGCATTCCACAGACGGGAGGCGACAACGTGGTCGTACACAACCTGCTGCCCACCGCTCCGCTGCAGCAGAACCTCTCCACCGTGACGCTGCGGGTGCAGGACAAGGAACCTGTCGCCGACGGCGTCGTGTCACTCACCCTCGCGCATCCCGAGGGCACACGGCTACCGGACTGGACGCCCGGCTCGCACATCGACCTCATTCTCCCGACCGGTGCGACTCGCCAGTACTCCCTGTGCGGCGACCGATGGGACCCGCGCGCCTACCGCATCGCGGTCCTCCGTGAAGCCCCCGGCAGGGGCGGTTCCGCCTACATCCACGATCAGCTCATGCCCGGGAACCTCGTGGAAGTCGGAGGGCCGCGCAACCACTTCCCCCTGGCGCCCGCCGAGCGTTACCTGTTCATCGCGGGCGGCATCGGCATCACTCCTCTGCTGCCGATGATCCACCAAGCCGACGTGACCGGAGCCGACTGGCAACTGCTGTACGGAGGCCGCAGCCGAGCGTCCATGGCCTTCCTCGAGGAACTCACATCCTCCTGGGGCGACCGCGTCCACATCAGCCCCCAAGACGAGGTCGGACTCCTCGACCTGGAGGCCTGGCTGAGCGAACCGGATGAGGGAACCAAGGTGTACTGCTGCGGACCTGGGCCCTTGCTCACTGCCGTTGAGACAGCGTGTTCCCATTGGCCCACGTACAGCCTGCGGACCGAGCGATTCACAGCCAAGGCCCTGACAGAGCCGGTGCACCACGGGCCCTTCGAGGTCGAACTGCGCCGCAGCGGGCGGACGGTGACCGTCACCCCCGACGTCACCGTCCTCCAAGCCGTGCGGCGGGCAGGTGCGGACGTCTTGTCTTCCTGCGAGCACGGCACCTGCGGCACCTGCCTCACCCCGGTCGTGGAAGGCACCCCGGACCACCGGGACTCGGTGCTGGCCGAACACGAACGCGCCGCCAACGACTGCATGCTGCCCTGCGTCTCACGTTCCCGTTCGGCCCGCCTGGTCCTGGACCTCTGAGCCACGACCCGTCCCTTCCCGAGCCGCATTCGCTGGAGCCGCCATGACCGAAGCACCCGCCGTCGCCGTCGAACCGCCCACGAGCGACGCCGACCCGTTCGCCACCGAACACCTCACGACGCCCGAACCCCTGCACCACGCCCTCCGGGAAGCAGGTCCCGTCGTGCGGCTGTCCCGCTACGACGTCTACGCGCTCGCCCGATACCGTGAAGTGCACGCGGCCCTCGTCGACTGGCAGACGTTCCAGTCCGCCGCCGGCGTGGGACTGGCCAACTTCCGCCATGCGAAGCCCTGGCGGCCTCCGAGCCTGCTGCTGGAGGCCGACCCACCGCACCACGACGCACCGCGCCGCGTCCTGCGCGAGATACTCGCCCCACCAGCACTGCGCCGACTGCGTGCGGCATGGCAGCCGATAGCCGACGACCTCGTCGACACCGTCCTGGACACCCAGGGAACCGACTTCGACGCGTTTGAAGCGCTAGCCAAAGCATTCCCGCTGCGCGTCTTCCCGGATGCCGTGGGACTGGGACCCGACGGCCGCGACAACCTCCTGCCCTACGGCAACATGGCTTTCAATGCCTTCGGCCCCGTCAACGCCCTCGTGCAGGCAGATGCTCGCAGGGCCGCCGACCTGTCCGCCTGGGTGAACGCCCAGTGCGCCCGCCAAGCCCTCACCGACGACGGATTCGGCGCCCGCATCTGGGCCGCTGCCGACCGCGGCGACCTCACCCACGAGCAGGCACCGCTGGTCGTACGCTCCCTTCTCACCGCCGGAGTCGACACGACGGTGCATGGCCTGGCCGCCACCCTCTACGCCCTCGCCAGCCACCCTGACGAATGGCAGCGGCTCCGCGAACGCCCCGAACTGGCCCGCGTGGCGTTCGATGAGGCGGTGCGCTGGCAGTCACCCGTCCAGACCTTCTTCCGCACCGCCACGACCGACGTCGAGATCGCGGGATCCCTCGTCCCCGAGGGATCCAAGATCCTCATGTTCCTCGGCGCGGCGAACCGTGACCCGGCCCGCTGGAACGACCCGGACCGCTTCGACCTCACCCGCGATCCATCCGGACACGTCGGCTTCGGCATGGGCATCCACCAATGCGTAGGCCAGCACGTAGCCCGCCTGGAAGCCGAAGCACTCCTCACGGCCCTGGCTCGACGGGTGGAACGCGTCGAGCTCGCAGGCGAACCGCGCCGACACCTCAACAACACCCTGCGCTCCTTCGCAGCGCTCCCCGTACGCGTGCGCCCCGTGAGCTGACCACCGTCCGTCGCAAACCCGAGCATCACCTCCCACACAGACAGACAGTCGAGAGGATCCATCCATGCCTCAGCACGTACGCGGCGTCGTCGCCCGCGGCAAAGGCGAGCCGGTGCGCGTCGAGACGATCGTCGTGCCCGATCCAGGGCCGGACGAGGCGGTGGTAAGCGTGCAGGCCTGCGGCGTCTGCCACACCGACCTGCACTACCGCGAAGGCGGCATCAACGATGACTTCCCGTTCCTTCTCGGACACGAGGCGGCGGGCATCGTGGAGGCGGTCGGCACCGGAGTCACCGACGTGGCGCCGGGCGACTTCGTCGTCCTGAACTGGCGGGCGGTCTGCGGCCGTTGCCGCGCATGCCGACGCGGACGCCCGCAGTACTGCTTCGATACGCACACCGCGCGCCAGAAGATGACCCTCACCGACGGCACCGAACTGTCACCTGCCCTCGGCATCGGCGCTTTCGCCGAAAAGACCCTTGTAGCTGTCGGCCAGTGCACGAAGGTTGATCCGGCCGCCTCACCGGCCGCCGCCGGGCTGCTCGGCTGCGGGGTCATGGCAGGCATTGGCGCGGCAATCAACACAGGAGGAGTGGGCCGAGGCGACACCGTCGCCGTCATCGGCTGCGGCGGCGTCGGCAACGCAGCCGTCGTCGGTGCCCGACTGGCCGGCGCCGCGAAGATCATCGCCGTGGACATCGACGAGCGCAAGCTCGAGACGGCTCGGACGATGGGCGCCACGGACACCGTGAACGCGCTCGACACCGATCCGGTGGAGGCCATCCGCCAGCTCACCAGCGGATTCGGCGCCGACATCGTCATCGAAGCCGTCGGGCGGCCGGAAACCTACCGACAGGCGTTCTACGCCCGTGACCTGGCCGGCACCGTCGTCCTCGTGGGCGTCCCGACCCCCGACATGCAACTCGACCTGCCGCTGCTGGACGTCTTCGGACGAGGCGGCGCGCTCAAGTCCTCCTGGTACGGCGACTGCCTGCCGTCCCGCGACTTCCCCATGCTCACCGACCTCTACCTCCAAGGCCGCCTGGACCTCGACTCCTTCGTCACCGAGACGATCACCTTGGACGAGGTCGAAGACGCCTTCGCCCGCATGCACAAGGGCGATGTCCTCCGTTCGGTGGTGATCTTCTGATGACCGGGGTCCGCATCGAACGCCTCACAACCTCAGGCACCTTCAGCCTGGACGGCGGCCTCTGGGACGTCGAGAACAACGTCTGGATCGTCGGTGACGACCACGAGGCGATCGTGATCGACGCTGCCCACGATGCCGATGCCATCGCGGCATCCGTAGGCGACCGGCGCCTGACCGCCATCGTGTGCACCCACGCCCACAACGACCACGTCAACGCGGCCCCGGCGCTCGCCGAAGCCACCGGAGCTCCCATCCTCCTGCACCTCGACGACCGACTGCTGTGGAAGCACACCCATCCCGAGCACAGCCCTGACGGCTACCTGTCCCATGACCAGCGCATCGACGTCGCGGGAACGGAGTTGCGGGTGGTACACACCCCCGGCCACACACCGGGATCGATCTGCCTGTACGCATCGACTCTCGGCACCGTATTCACCGGCGACACTCTGTTCGCGGGCGGTCCCGGAGCCACTGGGCGCTCGTACTCGGACTTTCCCACCATCATCCGCTCGATCCGCGACCGACTCCTCACCCTGCCGCCCGGCACACAGGTCCGCACCGGGCACGGCAGCGATACGAGCGTCCGGACGGAAGCTCCCCATCTGGAGGAGTGGATAGCCGCCGGTCACTGAACGGGGTCGGTGACGGAGCCGATGCGCTTGTCCTCGGCCACCTGAGGAGGGGACATACCTACGCTCAGCCTCACGAGTGGAGGGCGGCACCCCTTGTGACCTGCGCTGTACCAAAGTGCCAACTATCTCGCTGATTCCGGACCTCTGGTTGCTGAAGCCGGTTGGCATCAGCGCAGGTTGCGAACGTCGCATGGTGCCAACTACCGAGCTTGGTCACACCCGGCCAGGGCGTCCACCAGGCGCGAGACGGTGGGGTCGGAGGCTACCGGCCCGAATAGTGCGGGCTCGGCCCGAAGCACGGCCACGTCCGACCAACAGTCCCGCCCAGCGCCATCGCCAGCGCGAGATCCAGTAGCACCTTGCCAGGATCATGCACCGTCCGCGGCTTGCGCCAGGGCATCAGCGCCGCTGATATCGCCGTGTCCAGACCGGTCTTGCGGACGGTCTCCACCAGCGGCACCCCACCGGCCTGTGAGACCACCCCGCCACCGTTGCCATGGACGCGGACAGGCGGGTAGGAGCCGATACGCTTGCTCAACTGGAGAGTGCTTCTTTCGTTGCAGCCGACAGGACCCTAGAGAAGTCCCATCGTTGCAGTTCAGAAGCACTCTCCCCTTATTTGGTCAAGACCTGCACGAACTCCCTCCGCGACAGCCCGCGGTTAATGGTGTGCGGTCGGCCCGGACGACCAGAGACACTGGTGCAGTGGACCAGATTCAGGAGATTGTCGGGCTGGTCGGCGGTGTGCTCGGTTCGGAGGTCATCGGCACCTATCTCAACGGTTCCGCTGTGCTCGGCGGCCTCAAGCCGGCCAGCGACGTGGACGTCCTGGTCGTCTCCCGGCGGCGGATGGACGAGCAGGAGCGACGGGCGCTCCTTGGTGGACTGCTCGGGATCTCCGGCTCACGGAACAAGGTCCGCCCGGTCGAGCTCACCGTGGTCGTCCAGTCCGAGGTCCGGCCGTGGCGGTACCCGCCGACTTGCGACTTCCTGTACGGCGAATGGCTGCGCGCCGAGTACGAGGCTGGGAAGGTCCCCCGGCCGGAGCCGATGGCCGATCTGGCTCTGCTGATCACCATGGCGGTTGCCGGCGACCACCCCCTCACCGGCCCGCGCCCGGCGCAGGTCCTCGACCCCGTCTCGCACGCCGACCTGGTCCACGCGAGCGTGGCGGGCATCCCTGGCCTGGTCGACAGCCTGGACGACGACACCCGCAACGTCCTGCTGACCTTCGCCCGCATTTGGACCACACTCGCCACCGGCCAGATCAGATCGAAGGACGCCGCCGCCGACTGGGCCTTGGCCCAACTCCCGCCCGAGTACCGCCCCGCCCTTGAGTACGCAAGGCAGCTCTACCTCAACTGCGGCTATTCCGACGAGAGATGGAGCGAGACGTTGCAGGCACAGGTGCGCCCGCATGTGGACCGTGTACTCGCCGAGATTGACCAGTTGCGCACCCGGACCCAGCGGACATAGGGGCCCTGAAGCGCCGCCGACGGCGCCGCGTCCAGCCTGCCTTGCGCGCGGTCTCAACCAGCAGTACGGCACCGGGCTGGGGGACTATCCCGCGACCCACCGCCCCCGGCGGGGCATGCGGGTACAAGACCCTCTACGCGTCTTCACCTGAGGAGTGCAGTTCTCTTGACGACGAAACGGACCTTAGGAAAATCTCATCGTTCCAGGTCAGCGGCTATTCTCGCTCCCCTGATCACCCCTCGTGCAGCCCCGCTCGCGAAAGCGCGAGGTTAACCCCAATGCCGTTGCGTTACGGGTTTGTGGGTGGGGGTCTTGTGATGAGGACGGCTTGAGGTCCGGTGCGGGTCGGCTGTGGCCAGGCACGGTGTTCAGGTCGTTTGAGGTGGTAGTTGGACATCTTGCGTCTCACGGCGCGGGGCTGGTCGCGGAGCCGTCTGACGGGCAGGAGCCGTTCCAGGAGGTCCTGCTCCAGCATCACCAGTGCCCTGACCAGCAGGTCAGGGGAAAAACTGCCCGGCGTGACGGTCACGCTGCGCCGGGCGGAGCGCAGGGTCTCGGTGAAGGAGATGCGGTCGGGGTCCAGGCCACGGGTGGCGGCTGTTCTCAGCATGAGTTCACGCAGGGCGTGGTGGACCAGCAGGTGTGCCCAGATCTGCTGGCAAACGCCGTCGGGTGTTTTGCTGCTGAGCACGACGCGTGTGCACCACGCTGATGGGTTTTGATCTCGGCGAAGACGGACTCGATCTCCCAGCGTTCGCGGTAGAGCGCGGCCAGTTGCCGGGCCGGATACCGGCGGGCGTCCAGCAGGGTGGTGAGCAGGCGATAATCGTCGCTTTCGCCCTTACCGGCCTGATCCTTGAGCCGGTAGGCCAGGACACGGACCACGACCGGTTCCTGGCGGGCCGGCCCACTGCTCGCTCTGATGTGGGAGAGCCATGACCCGTCGCGGAACTGCTTGATCACCGGCAGGACATGGTTGGCGGGCACCCGCCACAGCAGGTCAGCGCCGGTGGCGGTGAACGCCCGCCACAACAGGGCCCCGAGGAACTCACGGTCGGCCAGGACGAGCTGACCCGGGCCGGCCGAACGCGGCAGGCGACTCACCAGGGTGACTTCCCCTGTGCGGCAGTCGGCCAGTTCCGCGTCCAGCACCGCATGACTGCCGATCTCCACCAACGCGGCCATCCGCACCTGCGGAAACGCACTCCGGCCCGACCCGCGGCCACTGCCCGGACGCCCGAAAGCAGCTTCGTTGGCCTCGCTGTCCGCGGCGTCCCAGCAGGTGCCGTTGACGGCCAGCAGCCGCAGGCCCCGCCAGAACGCGCCGGGTGTCGCCTCGGTCGCCATCGGCTTCGCGGTCGTGGCGAACAGCACCCGAGCGGTTCGGAGCCCAGCCGCTGCCGGGCCCTGAACAGGGAGGACTTCGCCGGAACACGCCAGTTGCCCAACAGCCCCAAGCCCCGCAGGCCCTCGACGAGGTGGCGCATCACTTCCAGATACGGGACAGGCGAGAACAGGGCCAACGCCGGCACGAAATACACCACCAGCCGTGCCGGAAGCAGCCGCTGACGTCGCTCGGCGCGACCGCACGCCGCCACCCGATCCACCAAACCGGGCGGATACACCTAGGTCAACAGGCCAAGACCCGATAAGTCGGACACGCTCGCAGCCACCCGAACCACCCCCGGGACCCACTGCCAAGCACAGTACGCCTACAGCAAAGGCAACAGCATTGCCTTTGGACAGGTTTATGACAGTCGGGAATTCCCCTCGGCTCGAACGGGATGTCGAGGTGTTCGACGTCCCGCAAATCGACGCGAAGGCCTGCGCGGGCGGTGTCGCCCTGGCGAAATAGGGCTCGGTGATGGCCTCCGCGAGCAGTGGTTGCGATCCAATGCCCGTCGTTCCGCACTGCTTGGTCTCCGGGACCGGGCGGCGTGCGAGGGCGATACGGAGGAGATGATGTCCGCGAGATCGTAGGCTCTGTGCATGGTGGGTATGCAACCGCGCGGGAGAGTAAGGGGACCGGGGCGACCGAGGGAGGAGCGGGCCACCGGGGCCGTCCTCGACGCGGTCGTCGACCTGGTCACCGAGCAGGGGATCGGGGCGGTGACGATGGATGCCGTTGCGGCACGGGCCGGGGTGAGCAAGCCCGCCATCTACCGGCGATGGCCCACCAAACAGGACCTCATCATCGCCGCTGCGGAGACCCGCATCGGCGTCCTGGCAGTGCCCGATCTGGGCAGCTTCCGTGCCGAGCTGCACTTCGTGCTCACCGCTCGCCTGGAGGCCTACCGGCTGCCGGGGTCGGACCGGCTGATCGCGGGCCTGATCGGAGCGGCGGCCGAGACGGGCGCGATACGGGGTCAGTACGCGGAGTACACCGAGCGGATCACGAGCGAGACGAGGCGCGTCCTCGAGCGCGGGATCGCCCGCGGCGACGTGCAGCCCGGCACCGATGTCCGGGCCGCGGCCACCTTGGTGGCGGCACCGCTGCTGTTCCGGCTGATCGGCGAGCAGGAGATGCCCGACTCCAGGCTCGTGGACGCCCTGGTGGATCTTGTGGCGCGCGCCGTCGGTTCGGCGTCCTGACCGCGTCGACCACACCGGACACTCTCGTTTCGCATCGGTGCTGTCAAGCCCTTGCCAGACCATGCCCGAATAACGATACTCCCAGGAACGAAATGCCGATCGTCGCCTCGGAGTGCCCATGGACAGCGTCGTCACCGCCCCCGCCCCCGCCCTCGACAAGCCCCTGATGCACTACGGAAAGCGTGTGCTGGAGCGCACCGCGCCGGGCTGGGCCCAGGTCGAGTACCAGCACCTGGGTATCCGTCCGCTCACCCCTCACATCGGTGCCGAGATCGACGGCGTCGATCTGTCCCGGCCGATCGGTGAGGACCTCGCCCAGGAGCTCAAGCAGGCCCTGCTGGAGTGGAAGGTGATCTTCTTCCGTGACCAGCACGCCTTCGACCCGCAGTCCCAGCTCGCACTCTCCGGCCTGTGGGGCGAGCCGGAGGTGAACCCCTTCTTCCCCAAGGGAGACACCGCCGGCGTCTCCCGTCTGGCCAAGGACGCCATGGCCATCGGCACCGAGAACATCTGGCACAGCGACCACTCCTTCATGGCCGCGCCCGCCCTGGGCTCGATCCTGCGTGCCGTCGAGGTCCCGCCCGCGGGCGGCGACACCCAGTGGGCCGACATGGCTGCCGCGTACGACAACCTCTCAGCAAAGACGCAGGCCCGTATCGAGGGGCTCACCGCTGTGCACGACTGGGTGCCCAGCTGGGGAGCGATGATGACGGAGAGCCAGATCGCCGCCTTCCGGGACGCCCTGCCGCCCGTCGAGCACCCGGTGGTCGTCCGCCACCCGCGCACCGGCCGCAAGCTGCTCTACGTCAACGAGCCCTTCACCACCCGGATCGTCGGCCTGTCCGACAACGAGAGCCGCGACCTGCTCGACGAGCTCGTCCTGCAGGCCCGTATCCCCGAGTACCAGGTGCGCTTCCGCTGGCAGCCGGGCTCCGTCGCGATCTGGGACAACATCGCCACCCAGCACTACGCGATCAACGACTACTACCCGCAGCGCCGCGTCATGGAGCGCATCGCGATCGCCGGCGTCCCGCTTTCCTGAGCGGCGCCGGACCGTACGCCCACGGGCGAGGGGCTGCAGGGCCCCTCGCCCGCCCTCCCCGTCCCGCTCGTCTCCCGCGGAGCCCTTGTGACCGACACCGACGTCGTACCAGCTGTGCCCGCCGATCCTGCGAAGACCGCGAGCGACCCACGACTCCGCGCATGGGTCGTCACCGCTCTGCTCGTGGTCCTCATGATGATCAACTTCGCCGACAAGTCCGTGCTCGGCCTGGCGGCCGACCCGATCCGCAAGGATCTCGGCCTGTCCGCATCCGCCTTCGGGCTCGCCAGCAGCGCCTTCTTCCTGCTGTTCTCGATCTGCGGCGCCGCGGTGGGACTGCTCGCCGACCGCATACGGCCCAAGTGGCTGCTGCTGGCGATGGCCCTCCTGTGGTCCGTCTCCCAGGCACCACTGGCCCTGGGCGGAGGGCTCGCGGTGCTCATCGCCTCTCGCGTCCTCCTCGGCGCCGCCGAGGGGCCCGCCTTCCCCGTGGCCCAGCAGGCCACCCTGTCCTGGTTCCCCAACCACCGGCGCAACCTGCCCGGGGCACTCATCGTGCTGGGAATCACCCTGGGGGTCCTCGTCGCCGCTCCCGTACTGACCTGGGTGATCCACCACCACGGATGGCGCTCGGCCGTCGCCGTGGTGGCGGTCGCCGGCGTGGTGTGGGCTCTGCTGTGGATCCCCTTCGGCGGAGAGGGACGGTACGGGACCGACTCACCCGCCCTTGCTCAGGGCGCCGAAACCGCAACCGGCCCGGCAGCCTGCAGGACGCCGTACCGCCGGATCCTCGCGACCCGTACCTGGATCGGTGCCACGATCGCCTACTTCGGCACCTACTGGGTCATCGCCTTCGCCCTGGTCTGGCTCCCGTCCTACCTCCAAGACGGTCTGGGCTACTCCTCGACCACCTCCGCCCAACTGCTGATGCTGGTGTGGGGCATGAGCGGCATCGTGGTGCTCGGACAGGCGGGCCTGACCGGATGGCTGCTGCGCCGCGGGACCGCAAGCCGGTGGGCCCGCGGCAAGGTCGGCGGCATCCTCATGCTCATCGGCGCGGCGGCATGCCTGGCCCTGCCGTGGGCCCCGGCCGGTGCCGTGACCGTCGTGCTCTTCGTCACCGGAGTCGCACTCTCCGGAGCGATGGGCAGCGTCGCCGCCACGACCGTCGTGGAACTGGTGCCGGCCGACCGCCGCGGCGGCTCACTCGGCATCATGAACGCCGTGGTGACCACCGCCGGTCTGATCGCCCCGACGCTGATCGGGCACCTCGTGGACGCGCATGGAGCCGGGGGCTACCGGTACGCGGTCATGATCACCGGTGCTCTGCTCCTGCTGGGCGGCAGCGCCGCCGTCACGTTGATCGACCCGGACCGCGACGCGCGCCTGCTCCCGGCCTGACGACGCGACACCGTCGTGTCCCCCGGGCGGGGTCCGCCGCCCCTCGCACAGCGCACGGCCCCCGCCCGCCATCAATCCACCTTCCACGAGGAATGACGTGAACCCCAGCGCCCTCGACACCTCTTGCCTCGACCAGGCCGTTGCCGAACTGCGCATCGGCGCCGTGTCCTGGTCCGCCACCCCGCTCACCGAACGCATCGCCCTGCTGGAGCGCCTGCTCCCCCGCCTGACCTCCGGCGCCGCCGACCTGGCCGCTGCCGGCGCCCGCGCCAAGGGCTACGACCCCGCCTCCCCATGGGCCGCCGAGGACTGGATCGGCGGGCCGTGGGCCCTGGTCCAGAACGCCGCAGCATATCTGCACGTACTACGGCGCATCGCCGCGGGAAAGGACCCGGTCGACGCCAAGGCCGTGCGAGCCCGCGACGGCCGTACCCACGTCGACGTCTTCCCCGCCACCGGCTGGGACAGGCTGCTGCTCAACGGCTTCACGGCTCAGGTGTGGCTTCGGCCCGGCATCACCGTGGAGCAGGCGCGCAGCCGCGCCGCAGGGGAGTACCGGGGCCGGCCGGGTCGTCCCGCGGTGGCCCTGGTACTCGGTGCAGGGAACGTCGCCGCCATCACCGCGCTCGACATCCTGCACAAGCTCTACGCCGAGGGCCAGGTCGTCGTCGCGAAGATGAACCCGGTCAACGCCTATCTCCGCCCGCACTTCGAGCACGTCTTCGCCGAGTTCGTCGCGCGCGGCTGGGTGCGCTTCGTCGACGGAGGTGCGGCCGAGGGCGGATACCTCGCCGCGCACGAGGGCGTCGACGCCATCCACGTCACCGGCAGCGACCGCACCCACGACGCCATCGTGTGGGGCACCGACGAGCAGGCGGGCGAGCGCCGCCGCGACGACACGCCGCTGATCGGCAAGCCGTTCACCAGCGAGCTGGGCGGCGTCAGCCCCTGCATCGTGACCCCCGGCCCCTGGAGCGCGGCGGACTTCCGCTACCAGGCCGAGCACATCGTCACCAGCAAGATGAACAACTCCGGCCACAACTGCATCGCCAGCCAGATCCTGGTCCTGCCCCGCGAGTGGGACGGCACCGAGCGACTGCTGGACGAGATCCGGCGGGTGCTGCGCGCACTGCCGCCGCGCACCGACTACTACCCGGGCGCCGAGCAGCGCCTGTCCGCTGTGCTGGCGGCCCATCCGAAGGCCGAGACCCACGGCGACAGCTGCCGGGTCCTCGTCCCCGACATCACCGACCACGACGACGTCCTGATCACCGGAGAAGTCTTCGGCAGCGCCCTCGGCGTCGTACGACTGCCCGGCGACACCCCGGCCGAATTTCTCGGCCACGCCGTCGACTTCGCCAACGACAGCCTCCCCGGGACCCTCGGCGCCACCCTGATCGTCCACCCCGGGACAGAGAAGACCCACCGGGCAGCGGTCGACAAGGCCGTCGCCGGACTGCGGTACGGCACCCTGGGCGTCAACTGCTGGTCGGCGGTGGGCTTCCTCCTCGGCTTCACTCCCTGGGGCGCGTTCCCCGGCCACACCCCCCAGGACATCGGCAGCGGCATCGGCTTCGTGCACAACGCCTTCATGCTCGAGGACATCGAGAAGACCGTGCTGCGCGCACCCTTCACGCCCGCCCCGCGCGGTCTGGTCACGGGCGACCCGTCGCTGTCCCCCCGCCCGCCGTACTTCGTCACCAACCGGACGGCGCTGGCCACGGTGGAACTCGTCACCCGCTTCACCGCCGCGCCCGGCCTCCTGAAACTGCCCGCCATCTTCGCCTCTGCGCTGCGCGGCTGACCCCGCCCCACCACCCCCCTACGGAGATCCGATGCTCAATCTCGCCGCCATGCTCGAAAGCAGCGCCCGTGCCGTGCCCGACCGCGCCGCGGTGGTCCTGGGCGACCAGCAGCTGACCTACGCCGAACTCGACGCCGCCGCCTGCCGTGTGGCCAACCTGCTGCGCTCGCGCGGCATCGAGCCCGGCGACAAGGTCGCACTGTCCTGCCCGAACGTTCCCTGGTTCCCCGTCGTCTACTACGGCATCCTCAAGGCCGGTGCGGTGGCCGTCCCGCTCAACGTGCTGCTCAAGAGCCGGGAGATCACGTATCACCTGAAGGATTCGCAAGCCAAGGCCTACTTCTGCTTCGAAGGCACCCCCGGGCTCCCACTGGGCCAGGAGGGTTGGACCGGCTTCGGCAACACCGAGAGCTGCGAGCACTTCTTCGTCATGACCGCGGCCCCCGCTTTGGAGTCCCCGATCACGGGCGCCCAGACGCTGACGGCCGCGCTGACGGGCCAGAGCACCACCTTCGAGACGGTCGCCACCGAACCCGGTGACACGGCGGTCATCCTGTACACCTCCGGCACCACCGGCCTGCCCAAGGGCGCCGAGCTCACCCACTCCAACGTGACGCTCAATGTGCTGACCTGTCACAAGCTGTTCGGCGAGGTCGAGCACGACGTACATCTGATCGCCCTTCCGCTGTTCCACTCCTTCGGCCAGGTCGTGCAGATGAACGCCGGCCTCGCCTCACGTGCGACTCTGGTGCTGCTGCCACGCTTCGACGCACGATCGGCCCTGGCCCTGATGCAGCGCCATGCCGTCACCTTCTTCGCGGGCGTCCCCACCATGTACTGGGCCCTGCTCGAAGCGGACGCGCCCGATGTGGACCTGCCACAGATAGCCAAGAACCTGCGGATAGCCGGCTCGGGAGGCTCGGCGCTGCCGGTCGAGATCCACCGGCGGTTCGGCGAGCGGTTCTCGGTCACGATCCGCGAGGGTTACGGCCTGTCGGAGACCAGCCCGGCCGCCACCTTCTCGGCCCCCGGCGAGGAGGTGCGGCCAGGCTCCATCGGACGTCCGGTCTGGGGCGTGGAGGTGGACCTGGTCGCCGAGGACTGGACCCCGGTCACAGGGCCCGACGCGGTCGGCGAGCTCGTCATCCGCGGGCACAACATCATGAAGGGCTACTACAACCGGCCCGAGGCGACCGCCGAGGTCATGCGCAACGGCTGGTTCCGCACCGGCGACCTCGCACGCCGGGACACCGAAGGCTGGTACTACATCGTCGACCGTGCCAAGGACCTGATCATCCGCGGTGGCTTCAACGTGTACCCCCGGGAGATCGAGGAAGTGCTGCTCACGCATCCCGCCGTGTCCATGGTGGCCGTCATCGGCGTACCCCACGAGCGGCACGGCGAGGAGATCAAGGCCTGCGTGGTCCTCACCCCTGGAGCGGTGCTCTCCGAGGAGGAACTGACCGCCTGGTGCAAGGAAGAGATGGCCGGTTACAAGTACCCCCGCCTGGTGGAGTTCCTCGATATCCTGCCCACCAACGCCACCGGCAAGATCCTCAAGCGCGAGCTCCGGGACACGCACGGGGACCCCCTCAGCCGACCGGTGACGCAGACAGGGGACGCAGGTACGGCGGATGCCCGCACGATCGAGGGGGACCGATGAGCACCTCGCTCGACAGCGTCGACTACGTCGTCGTCGGAGCCGGATCGTCCGGAGCCGCTCTCGCCGGCCGGCTGACCGAGAAGAGCACGGTTTCGGTGGCACTCCTGGAGGCGGGCGGCCCGGACAGGAAGGCGGCCATTCACATACCCGCCGCCTTCTCCCAGCTCTTCAAGACCGAACTCGACTGGGACTACACGACGGTTCCGCAGACCCAACTCTCCAGGCGCCCCGTCTACTGGCCCCGGGGCCGGATGCTCGGCGGATCCTCATCGATCAACGCCATGATGTGGGTGCGCGGGTTCGCCGCCGACTACGACGAGTGGGGCGACCTCTGCGGGCCGGACTGGTCGTGGCAGGGCCTGCTGCCCTACTTCCGCCGCCTGGAAAGGACCGCAGGCGCCACCGACCCGGACCATGGACGCTCCGGTCCTATGAACATCGAGCCGCAGCGCAACCCGAACCCGCACACGGCCGCCTTCCTCGACGCCGCCAAGGAGCTCGGCCATACCGTCGAGCCCGCCAACACAGCGACGCCCAACGGCTTCTCGCAGACGATGGTGAGCCAGCGACGCGGAGCCCGGTTCAGCACCGCGGACGGCTACCTCAAGCCGGCCCGCAGCCGCTCGAACCTGCACGTCATCACAGACGCGCAGGTCACCCGCGTCCTCTTCGAGGGCCGCCGCGCCGTCGGAGTCGAGTACGTCACCGGCGGTGTCGCACGCAAGGTGCTGGCACACCGCGAGGTCGTACTCAGTGGGGGCGCGGTCAACACCCCGCAACTGCTCATGCTCTCCGGGATCGGCGACGCCACTCACCTGCGCGAACGGGGAATCGACGTCCTCGTGGACTCCCCTGAGGTCGGCGCCAACCTCACCGACCACCTCATCTCCGGACTCGCCGTCGACGTGCCGGACAGGACACTGTTCTCCGCCGAGCGGCCCCGCGAACTCCTGAACTACCTCGTCCGCCGCCGAGGAATGCTCACCTCGAACGTCGGCGAGGCATACGGCTTCGTCCGCAGCCGCCCCGAACTCGAACTCCCCGACCTCGAAATCATCTTCGCCCCGGTGCCGTTCATCGGTGAAGGTCTCGTCAAGCCCTCCGGACACGGTGTCACGGTGGGTGCGATCCTCCTCCGGCCCCAGAGCACCGGATCGATCAAACTTGCCTCACCGGATCCTCTCGACAAGCCGGTTATCGACCCGCGCTACCTCACGGACGCGGGCGGGACCGACCGTGCGGCCATGACGGCCGGGCTGGACGTCTGCGAGCAGATCATCGAGCGGCTCACTGCCCGGGGGCTGTCCTCGGGCCGCTTCCTCATGCCCCCGGGGGGCGAGCTCCTGTCCCGTCACCGGCGTGACGCCCTCGCGCTGGCCGATCACGCCCATACTCTCTACCACCCGGTCGGAACAGCCCGGATGGGCAGCGACGATGCCTCGGTCGTGGATCCGCAACTTCGCGTACGAGGGACAGAGGGCTTGCGGATTGCGGACGCATCGATCATGCCGACGATCATCCGCGGCCACACCAACGCCCCCGCCATCGTCATCGGAGAAAGGGCCGCGGATCTGCTCGGAGCGAGCTGAAGCGGTAGTGGCCACGCCCCACCCGATAGGCCTGTCAGGAGGTGAGGATGCCGATGCCGTCTCCGAGCAGTTTCAGTCCGAGGACGAAGCACAGGACCGCCATCACGGCGATAACCTGCTGCTGTCGAGCTACTGGACGATGGGCGCGGTCCGGCACGGGGACTACATCACCAAGGTGCGGATCACCCCCGACCCGCCCTTCGCCGCCGCGGTGGTCCGGCGCGACCTCGACCCGGCCTCGGGGCTGGAGAAGATGGACGCGCTGTCCTTCACGCCCTGGCGGGTCACCGCCGAGCACGCGCCCCTGGGCAACATCATGCGGGCCCGCAAGGAGGTCAACCGACGATCCTCCGTCGAACGCCACAGGCTCAACCAACAGCCGCGCACAGAGTCCCGAAGCTCCGACGAAGTACTTGGCCCGACACAATGAGAAGCCGACTGACGTGACGGCAAGCACCCACCCCGATCACACGGTTCCGGGCGGCGTGATGGACCTTGCTGCAGCAGGACGCCCGCGCCGGTCCAGGGATCGGGTCCGGTTACGGTTCGCGGCTCGGGCAGCCTCCAGTTCAGGATGGGAAGTCCGAAGTGCTCGGGGACAGACTCGTCCTCAAGCCGTCTGATCTGTTCGCTTGCCGGAGTTGTGATCCACGCGAGGTCGCCCGTTGGGGGGGGGCAAGCGTCCATGCCGCGAGCGCGCAGTGCTCAACCGGCAGCTGGATTGCGGTGATCAGCGTCGTCGGTGGCGTCCCGCACCGGCGGGCCAGTTGGCCTGTGTCAGAGACCCCGCTCTTTTCCTCTGGCGGTGTGTGGGCGATGAGGGCCATGGCGACGAGGCGTACGTACGCGCTGAACTGGCGATCACGATGTGTTCGAAACGCGCGCAGGGCCCAGTCGGCCGCCCTGGCCCGACGACGCCGACCAGGTTTGCCGAGGAGGGGGTCGACGAGCCAGGCGGCGGAGCCGGAAGCCAGATGGAGCCGGACTGCGCTCTCGAGCTCCTCCGAGCGGAGGCGCGGTGAACCGCCGGCCCGCGGGTCGGACCTGGTGGCAGATGAACAAGGCGTGCGACATGCTGAGCCACCTCGTCACCTCGTCACCTCGTCACCTCGTCACCTCGCCACCTCGCTCCCGCAAGGCCGTGGCGGCCAGCAGTCCGAGGTAGGGGGCACGGCCGGTTCTGCGGCCGAGCGTGGCACATGCCCGAGACCGCGCTGGTGCCCGTCCCCACGAGGGCTCTGGCGACGCCGGACACCCGCCGATCCCGGAAACGCCGAAGCGCCGGACGAAGACGTCACCCGCGCCACCGGCCGCCGCCGAGATGACCGTACAAGCGGCGCTCGACAGCCGGTACGTGCGCCTTCTCCGTGAGGCTGACGGCGGACGGGCCGTACGCGTGGGCCGGTACATGAGCCTCCCAGGGCAGGATGCGCAGGACCTGCTGCTCCGTGCCGTACCGGGTTCCGCCTCGTCCCAGCCTCGAGGGGCGCACCTGGCGTGGCTGCGCTTGCCAGCCCTTGCCCTGACCTGTGGATCCTTGATCATCTCTGCGGGCCGACACGCCTGACAGCTCACGCCTCACGGGTCCCGCCAGTCTCTTCGGAAATCTCCTGCCAGAGCCTTGTCCCTCCACCTCCAGATATCGATACTCAACGTAACGATTCTCGGTGTGGGCGCCGAGGGCCGCGCGAAAACTCCTGCCCTCTTTCAACGGTTCCTCGACAAGCGGCTGATCCACTGCGGCTGCTGCGTGCCGGCTTCACGATCCGTTCCCGCCCGGACGAACGATCGCGGCTTCCGTCCGGCTGTCGACCCTGAGCCGGCTCCACATTGCAGACAACAACCGAACAGACTCCTCACGTGAAGGGACACCCGTATGTCCTTCTCGCACCACCCCGTCAACCCGTCCGCGGCGTTCCCTTCGGAGGAGCACCTGACGGCTGACGGTCCGGAACTCGGCAGGCTCCGCCGCCTGGCCGCACGATCGCGGCGACGCTTCGTGATCGCCAACGGAGCCGTATTCGCTCTCGCCCTACTTATCGACTGCTCGTCAGACGGACTTCCGGCGTGGCAGATCGCGGGCACGCTCACTCCCGGCATGGGCCTCGGCCTTCTGCAGGCAGTGCTGCTGCTGGTGACCGCCTGGCGGTACGACCGGTTCTCCACTCGGCGCTGCGACACACGCGCGAAGTTCCTGCGGGCCCGCGCAGACACGGCACGAGGGCAAGGCGGTCTCCACGCGCGAGGCCGCAGCCGGCCGGTCGATCCGACGGGACGGGCGGGGATGACGTGGTGATGAGCGAGGTCACGCTTCTCGAGGGGCCCGGCGCCGGCTTCCTCGCCTCCGGCGCGCAAACGGCCGTTCTAGTCTCGTTTCTGGCGTTCGCCGGGCTTTCGCTGCTGTTGTGCGTGCTGGCCGCACCCGAGCGGGACGAGGTCGCCGACTTCTACGCCGCCCATCGATCACTGACGCCGTTTCAGGCCGCCATCGCCCTGGTGGGTGGCTACATATCGGCGGCAACTCTGCTGAGCACCACCGGACTCGTCGCCGTCGTCGGCTATGACGGCCTGGTCCTCGTGCTGAGCACCAGCCTCGCCCTCGGTGTGCTGTTGATACTCGCCGGGCCGCTGCGCAATGCCGGTCGCTTCACCATCGGCGACATCCTCGCACTGCGGATGCCCGGGGCGGCGCCGCGGATCGCGGCCGCGGTGGCCACCCTCGCCGTCTCGCTGCCCTTCCTGGTGGTGCAGCTGTCGGGTGTGGGGAGCGCAACCGCCCTGCTCATCGGCTTGGAAAACCCTGGCGCGCAGAAGGCCTGCATCGTCTTCGTCGGCACGCTGATGATCTGCTACCCCGTGCTGGGCGGCATGCGGGGCACCAGCGTCGTGCAGATCCTCAAGGTCGTCATCGTCTTCGGCGCGGTGGCCACGGTCGCCGTCCTCGTACTGCACCGCTTCCACTGGAACGTGAACGCACTGCTCGCGGCCGCTGCGCGCGGCAGCGGGCGCCCAGACGTCTATCTGCACTCCGGGCTTCAGTTGGGCCAAGACCCCGCCGGACGGCTCGACTTCTTCGGCACCCAACTGACCGTCGTGCTGGGCCTTGCCGTGATGCCGCACATGATCACGCAGATCAACTCCGTTGCCGACGGCGCGGCCGCGCGCCGTGCCTCCCGGTACGCCCTCACTGCGATCAGCGTCTTCTGCCTGCTCGTAGCGATCGCCGGGCTGGGCGCGGCCGCTCTGGTCGGCGACCGCACCATCACCGCGGTCGACCCGAAGGGCCAGATGTCACTGCTGCTGCTGGCCGGCGGGCTGGAAGGGGGCACCACGAACGCTGCGGGGGGCGCTCTGTTCACAGCTGTGGCGTGCGCGGTGTTCGTCGCGGTCCTCGGAGTGGTCGCCGGTGTCGTGCTCTCGGCGGCCGCTGCGCTGGCCCACGACGTGCACGCGCACGCACTACGCCGCGGCCGGCTCACGGAAGTGCGCGAGATCCGGTCGGCTCGCTGGTCCGGGACGGGAGTCGGCATCCTCAGCATCGTCCTCGCCACCCTCTCGCAGGGCTACAACGTGAACTTCCTCTCCTCCCTCGCACTCGCCGTCGCGGCCTCCTCGGTGCTGCCCGCCGTCATTTACACCCTCTTCTGGCAGCGGTACAACCGCACCGGGCTGTTGTGGACCGTCTACGGCGGCCTCGCGACCTCCATCGGACTGAATGTGTTCTCACCGGCGGTCTCCGGCACGCCCTTCGCGCTCTTCCCGCACAACGACTTCCACTGGTATCCGATGCAAACTCCTGGTGTGGTGTCGATACCGACGGCTTTCCTTCTCGGCTGGGTGGGCAGCGTCGTCGCACGCGGGCGCAGGGCTGATGACGGGCAGGGCGAACCCGGCTACGCGGAAGCGGAGTTCCGGATCCTCACTGGCGCCGGGGGTGACTGAACGGCGGTCCAGACGGAGGAACGACCTCCGGACTTCGAGCGATCGAGCAGGACCGTTCCGTCCGGGCGACGGGCGGAACGGTCCGCCCATCCTCGACGGCCTGGACGAACTTCCCGAAAGCCTGCGCGCCCAAGCCTTGCACTCCATCAACCAGGTACTACCGACCAGGCAGCCGCTCGTGCTCTCCAGCCGGGCCGCCGAATACCGCAAGGCCCTGACCGCAGCAGCGGGCACCGCCATGCTCCTCGACGGAGCCGCAGGCATCCGCCTCCTGCCGTTGGCCCCCACAAAAACGTCCGCCTACTGGGAACGCGACGCCGGAGGACGACGGGCTACTGCGGCGTGCGCCCTGCCGCTACGGCCGCAGCCAGGGCACCCTGGCCCCGAACCACGACCACACCCTCACCTTGATCCACTTTCGATACACGGCCTAGGTTCTGTCCGGCGGATCATGGCGGCATAGGCTCCAGGCCATGCACAGCACCCTGACGGAGCACGCCCGATGTCTCTACAGAGACGAGTACCGACCCACGCCGGAGTGCGGGCTCGAACACGGGGAGCACTACTTCGTCGAGGAGCTGACGTTCGCCGACGCGGATTCGATCCTTGCCATGCTTCGTGAACTCTGCCCGCACGTGGCGGACGGCTACCTGCCGGTCTGGATCCGGAATCTGGCCTATCGACTGGTGCTCTTGCAACGGCCGGACGAACCGGCACTGCTGCGGGAGGCTGCTGAGAATCTGTGGATGCACGGCCCGGACTGGGACCACATTGCAGAGGACCTCAAGAAGCGGGCCGACGCTCTGGAATCCGACTGATCACGGCCTGAGCCAAAGGCGGATCGACGCAACGGTGACGGTGCCATGGAAGACGTAGGCGCGCTTGTCATACCGCGCTGCCACAGCCCGGGAGTGCTTGAGTCGGTTGATCGTGCGCTCGACCTCGTTCCTGCGCTTGTACATCTCTTTGCCGAAGCCAGCGGGCCGGCCTCCTCGGCTGCCGCGGCGTCGGCGGTGGGCCCGCTGGTCCTTCGGTTCCGGGATGGTGTGTTTGATCTGCCGTCTGCGCAGGTACCGGCGGTTGCGGCGAGAGCTGTACGCCTTATCGCCGCCCAGGTGGTCGGGGCGGGTGCGCGGATGGTCACCGCCGGGGTGCTTGACCCGGATCCGTTCGAGGACGGGTACCAGCTGCGGGCTGTCGCCCCACTGACCCGGCGTGATCAGGAAGGCCAGCGGACGGCGGCTGCCCTCCCCGGCAAGGTGGATCTTGGAGGTCAGACCGCCACGGGACCGGCCGAGTCCTTCGTCGGGGCGGTGCTGCCGGGGCGTTGATCTCCGTTTCGGGATACGGGGTGTTCTGCGCGGTGCACCGGCAGCGTGCTGGTGGGCCCGGCACGAGGTGGAGTCCACGCTCACCATGCTCCAGTCGATGCGCCCCTGCGAGTCGGCCTCGGCCTGGACGGCCTGGAGGATCCTTTCCCAGGTGCCGTCCGCCGACCACCGGCGGTGGCGTTCGTACACGGTTTTCCAGCTCCCGAACCGCTCCGGCAGGTCCCGCCACGGGACACCCGTGCGGACCCGGAACAGGATCCCGTTGATCACCGTCCGGTGATCAATCCAACGTCCACCCCGGCGCCCGGACTTCGGCAGATGTGGGGCAAGCTGCACCCACTCGTCGTTCGTAAGATCGCCCCGCCCCACGACCAGCACAATGGTCCACGCGAGGCGATCACATGATCCGCCGAACAGAACCTAGCTGCGCGAGCGGTGACGGCACGCAGATCGACCGCCTGCGGGTGACGACCGGCTCGAACGGTGCCGCGCTGTCGAACGTCGGCCGCGTCTACGGCGACGCCGAGGGTGCTACCGAGGCGGCAGATCATCACCGTGTCGGGGTCGTACGTCCGCGCGTGATGACCGCGGTCTGACGGGCTGCCGGGCGATGGGGAAACCCTGCCCCGCGGCCCGTCGGCGTTTCTGCGTCCGATCAATTGTTGCGGGCCCGCGAGCGGCGTTGGACACTCGTTCGGAGGACAGGGGTGTGACTCGACATGCGAGAGCGCTCGCGCCGAGGAGTGATCGCCATGGCCGAACCGCAGGTTCCTCCGCTCACCGTCGTGCGACCCGGGGAGGGTACCGAGGTCGACATCGGAGCGATCGGGGTGGTCTTCAAACTCTGGGGCGCCGACACCGACGGCGCGCTGTCGGTCGTGGAACACCCGTTCCCTGTCGGCGCACTCGTGCCGCCGCACCTGCACACGCGCGAGGACGAGTACTCGATCGTCACGGAGGGCGAAATTGGCTTCCGCTCCGGAGACCGCGAGACCGTCCTCGGCCCCGGCGGGTACATCACGAAGCCACGCGGCGAGCTGCACACGATGTGGAACGCCGGGCCCGTCCCGGCCCGGATGATCGAGATCATCACTCCGGCCGGGTTCGAGCACTTCTTCCGCGAACTGGCGGAACTGGTGTCCGCCGGCCCGCCGGAGCCCGACGCGGTCGCCGGACTTGCCGAGAAGTACGGAGTGGAGCTGGGCCGGCCCGCCTGGCTCCCCGGCATCGTCGAGCGGTTCGGACTGACTCCACCACCAGGAGCCGGGTGACGCCGGGAGCGGGGCGACGCCGAGGTCGGCGTCACGAACGCCTACTTCCCGCTGCTGGTCGTTCACGGACGCCGGCAACGTCACCCGCAGCGGCGGCGCGCACGTGCAGGGGCCGCCGCTGCTGGCGCAGAGTCTGTAGGGGCGGGCGCGGCTGTGCCGCCTGGTGTCCGCCGCGCACGGGGAGGCCGGGGATGCCTGCCGGTGGTGTCGTGGCCGACGCTGCACGCGTACGCGGACGAGGACCTGGTCGGGCTGCTGGGTCCAGCCGCTGAGCCGGTGCGGGCGCTGTCTGTCGGCCGACCCGACCTCGCCGAGCGGCTGCTCGCGCCGTGGCGCGAGTTGGTGGGGCGTGCCCCCGCCGCGCATCCAGGTGCGCACGGTGTCGGGCCGGAACAGCCCCCGCCTCCGGGCGCCCCGCCTTCCAGGAAGCGGACGATTTCGATGTCGAGCTGATCTAAAAGCCGGACGTTCGACGGCCGCATCCAAGAACTCATTGACAGGCCCCCTGCATGCCTGAGTCCGCCCATGCATCCACCGCTCCGCTACCTGTCCGGCAGACGGTCTCAACAACTCTGGCAGCACCCCCGAGGGAGCACGCCCCCTTCCCTGACCGAGCGTCCTCATTCCGGACCGACCTCGACTGTCGTCGTGACCCGCGTGAGCGCGGGAGACCGTGGCACCGAGCCGAAACCGAACCGTACGGGCGTTGCGACCGGTGCGATCGTGCCAAGGTCCGTGTCCTCGAAGACTGCCGACACCGTGCGGATGGGCCGCAGATCACGGGCGCCGTACCACTCCCTGCGGCCACCGCCCGCGCTGCCACGCGTGCGTACACCGCGCAACAGTGCACGCGCGGGCAGGTCGGTCAGCGCGCTCCACGCCGGACGGCGGCTGATCACGCCGGGCACCGCGCGCAGCAGGAGGCCCAGGAGTCCACGCCGCCCGGTGGTGAAGCGCAGGTGGAGGGAGCCCGCGGCGACGGTCCAGATGTCGCCCTCGGCCCGTACGTCGACGGGAACGACCAGCACGGTGTCGAAGGTGTAGGTCCCGCTGATGAAGTCCGCCGTCTCACGGGTGGGGGCCAGCAGGAGCCGTTCCCCGTCGGGCCGCTCGAGCATCACGTCGCTGAAAGGACCGAACGGCGACCGGGGCCAGTGCCCCAGCACGACGCGCGTCCCGGAGGCCGTGCCGAGGCCTGCGATCCAGCCGTCGAAACGCAGCCGCGACGGCCGTCTCCCGGAGCCGAGGACACGGTTCATGGGCGACCGGTCCCGTCGAACCGGCCCAGGAGACGTGTGGCGGTGGCCAAGGTGTCCTCCGTTCATTCGTTGAGTACGGCGACGACGACGTGTGCCGGCGGACGCCCCCAGTCATTGTCAGCAGACAGGTGCACGCCAGGCACGGCGGGATCCGCCACCCACGCCGGGACGGCACCTTTCAGCGACGGGGCTCCAGCATCTCCACTACGCCCGACTCGGTGTCATAGCTGCGCAGAGTGGTGAGCTGGGCCGACAGCGGCGGTGGCGGCAGCAGTTCGGGCACCCGCCGACCGGCGAAGGCACCGGCACGCCGCGTCCGGCCGAGAGTGACGTGCGGGCTCCACCGCCCCGGGGCGTGAAAGGGATGGAGGGTCTCTGGCGGGCTGTCCGAGGCGACCGCCTCCCACACCCGGCGGTGCAGAGCGGCCAGCGGGGGGTCGCAGTCCAACGCCTTATGGCTCCGACCTTGATCCGCCGGACACCCCCTAGTTGGATTGGATGCCCAAGTGTGGTGGCACTCCTTGTGACCTGCGCTGTACCAAAATGCCAACTATCGATCCTGGTCACACGCGTCACCAGGGCACCTCTCCCTCGTCGTCGAAGAAGCGGCCCGTCGGCCCGTCGGCCGATACGGTGGCCAGCCGGATCGCGGCGGCTGCGCCCTGCTGGGGGGTGCGCACTCCCCGGAAGCCGTTGAGGTCGGTCGCGACGTAGCCGGGGCAGACGGCGTTGATCAGGATGTGGGTGCCGGCCAGTTCCCTGGCGTACTGCACGGTGACGGCGTTGAGGAACGTCTTCGACGGAGCGTAGGCGATGGCGATGGGGCCCATCTCGGCGCCGGGCGTGGTCTGGAGCGTGAGGGAGCCGACGCTGCTGGAGACGTTCACGATCCGCGGCGACGGCGAGCGGCGCAGCAGGGGGAGCAGGGCGTTGGTGACGCGGATGACGCCGATCACGTTGGTCTCCACGGCCGCCCGTACCCGGTTCACGTCGACCGTGGTGGGCTCCTGCGGTCCGCCGCCGGTGATCCCCGCGTTGTTGACGAGCGCGTCGAGCCGCCCGGCCCGCTCCTCCATCAGCCGAGCCGCCGCTGTCACGCCAGCGTCGTCGGTCACATCCAGCGGCACGCCGAACGCGTCGGCTCCGGCCGCGCGCAGCTTGTCCACAGCGGCCTCGCGCCGCTCCTCGTTCCGCGCGCCGATTCCGACGGACCAGCCGAGGGCGCCGAGCCCGGCGGCGATCTCGTACCCGATGCCCTTGTTGGCCCCGGTCACCAGCGCGACCTTGTGATGGTTCACGGTGTTCGTCTCACTCATGACATCGATACTTCTCCCCCGCCGGGCAGGGCGTCCAAGACCGACTGGGTGGACGGCGATACCGTCCGGGTATCGCTCCTGGTCGTCCCGGTTAGGCTGGCGGGGTGGAGACACGTGAGCTGCGGTA
>NZ_JBIAQM010000017.1:2929-170412 GCF_042888945.1 Streptomyces sp. NPDC002698 | reverse complement strand
CGGGCGCTGTCGCCGCCCCCCGGGCCCCCGCCCCCCCGGGCGGGGTGGGGGGGGGGGGGGGGGGGGGGCGGCCCCCCCCCCCCCCCCCCCCCCCCCCCCCACGCCACTTTTGTGGTTCCTGTGTGACGGGTAAGGTTAGGTTAGCCTCACCGATCATCGGGACGGCGTGACCCAACGATTCCGGCGGGAGGTGAACCGGGTGTACGTCTGCAGTTGCTTCGGGATCACCGAACAGCAGGTGAAGAAGCACGCGGCGGACGGCGCGTGCACTCCTCGGCAGATAGCCTCGGCCTCCAAGGCGGGCACGGACTGTGGTTCGTGCGTACGCCGGATCCAGGCGCTGCTGGGCAGGGGCTCGTGTCCGCGCCGTGAGCTGGCCGACCAGGGCATGCCGGTGCTCTCCGAGGTCCTCGCGGAGGCCGAGACCGATCGGCGCGAGGCCGTCGGGTACGAGACCGCGGCGCGCGAGGCCGCCTAGCCCCGAAACCGGCCGGCCCTGAACCCGGCCGGCCCTGAACCCGCCTAGCTCTCAGGCTGCTCGATGAGCTGCGCGAGGTAGAGCGCCTCGCCGAGCTTCTCGACCAGTTCCAGCTGGGTGTCCAGGTAGTCGATGTGGTGCTCCTCGTCCTCGAGGATCGACTCGAAGATGTTCGCGGACGTGATGTCGCCCTTCGCGCGCATCACCTCGATCCCGCGCTTGAGGCGGTCGATCGCCTCGACCTCCACCTGCCGGTCGGCCTGGAACATCTCGGTGACGGTCTGCCCCACCCGGACATGGAAGAGCCGCTGGTAGTTCGGCAGTCCGTCCAGGAAGAGAATGCGGTCGGTGAGGACCTCCGCGTGCTTCATCTCGTCGAACGACTCGTGCCGGGTGTACTTCGCGAGCTTGGTCCAGCCGAAGTTCTCCTGCATCTTCGCGTGCAGGAAGTACTGGTTGATCGCGGTCAGCTCACCGGTCAGCTGCTCGTTGAGGAACTCGATGACCTCGGGGTCGCCCTGCATCGCAGAGGCTCCTTCCGTGCGGGGGACTGGGCAGATTGCGCCGCATCTTTGCACCGGTGTCCGGGAGCGTCCAGTAAGTGCATGCTTACTCCGAATTGCCCCGATCCTGGCCGTGCTGGTCATGGGCACTGTTCCGGGTCTGTCAGGATGGAGTCATGGGTCAGCCGGTGGAGCGCGAATCTGGAGAAACGGCACAGTCGGAGCTTCCGCCGGGACAGCGACTTCAGCGCGGCTGGCCGGTCACGCACTACGGTCCCGTACCCAAGTTCCGCCCCGAGCGCTGGGAGTTCCGGGTCTTCGGAGCCACCGCCGACGGCGGGAAGCAGTGCTGGACCCACGACGAGTTCACCGCCCTGCCGTACGCCTCCGTCGTGGCCGATCTGCACTGCGTCACGAAGTTCAGCATGCTGGGGGCCGAATGGGGGGGTGTTCCCGCCCGTACGATCCTGGAGATAGCCCCGCCCGCGCCCACCGTCACCCACGTGATGGTGTGGGCCGAGTACGGGTTCAGCTCGAACCTGCGGCTCGCGGACTTCGCGTCCGAGCGCACCATCTTCGCCACCCACAAGGACGGCGAACTGCTGACGGCGGAGCACGGCTTCCCGCTGCGCCTGGTCGTCCCGCATCTGTACGCGTGGAAGGGGCCCAAGTGGGTGCGCGGCGTCGAGTACATGACCGCCGACCGCCGCGGCTTCTGGGAGGAGCGCGGCTACCACAACGTCGGTGACCCCTGGCGCGAGCAGCGGTACTCCTACCAGGAGGAACCCGGGGACGGCCCCGAGCTCTGAGCCGCCGGCCCGAGTGCCGGCGCGCGTCCCCGGTGCCGGTGTCCCGGCAGGTCAGTGGTGGTACCGGTGCACCACGGCGTGCCCCTTGCCCCGGCCGATCGTCCACTTGTTGACCGGGGTCGTGACCACGAAGGCCACCACGAGCGAGATCAGCAGCGACCCCCAGAACAGCAGGTCGTCCAGCTGCGCGTCCATCGCGTCCGGCCACAGCGCGATGACGCCGTTGTCGATCAGCTCCATCACCGCGATGGACAGCGTGTCCGCGGCCAGCGCCACCCGGAAGGCGGTGCGGAAGCCGACGCCCGCCCTCAGTACTCCGCGCAGGGTGAGCGCGTAGCCGAAGAAGAAGGCCAGCACGACGGCCAGGACCGTCGTCGGCAGGTTTCCCCACCCGAACGCCGTGCCCACGACCATGCCCAGCACCTCGCCGATGGCACAGCCGGTGAGGCAGTGCAGGGTGGCCAGGGCGGCCAGGGACCAGGTGGCCGCGGCCGGCCCGTGGTGGTGGGCGTGGTGCGGGTCTTCGTGCGTGTCCGTGTGCGTGTCCGTGTCCGCGGGCCTGTCCGCGTGTGCCTCGTGCCGCATGGGATCCCCCAGTGTCGAGTCACTGCTCCTTCGCACAGGAGGAACCACATACCCCCCTGGGGTATTCCCGAAGATTGCGGGACCGGTTGCGGGACCGGTCGCGGGACCACGCGGCCCTATCCGTCGCGGAGTTTCTTCAGCCGCTCCACATCGGCCGCGTGCCCTTCCTTTCCGCCGGGGGTCTCGATGATCAGCGGGACGCCCTCCGTGGCGGGATGCGTCATGAGGGCGCGGAACGGGTCCTCGCCTATGTGGCCGGAGCCGATGTTCTCGTGGCGGTCCTTGTGCGCGCCGACCACATCCTTGGAGTCGTTGGCGTGGATCAGCTTCAGCCGCCCCTCGCCGACGGTGTCGACCAGCAGATCGAGGGTCTGGTGCATCCCGCTCGGCCCGGTCAGATCGTGGCCCGCCGCGAAGATGTGGCAGGTGTCGAGGCAGACGCCCAGCTTGGGGTGGGCGTCCAGGGCCTCGAAGTAGGGGCCGAAGTCCCAGGTGCGTGAGCAGAGGGAGGCACCCTGCCCGGCGGTCGACTCCAGCAGCAGGAACGGGTCGTCGTCATGGGTCAGTTCGTCCAGCAGCGGCAGCAGACGGTCGCGCACCTGCTTCAGGGCGACGGACCGCTCCCGGCCGCCGGTGGCGCTCCCGGTGTGCACGACCACGCCCAGGGCGCCGATCTCCCGTCCGCGCCGCAGCGAGTGCCGCAGCGACTCCACCGACTTCTCGACCGTCGCCTCGGTGTGCGAACCGAAGTTGATCAGGTACGGGGCGTGGACGTACGCGGGGATCGATCCGGCGGCGCACGCGGCGCGGAAGTCCTCGTCCTGCTTCGGGTTCCCGGCAGGCGTCGCCCAGCCGCGCGGGTTGGCGACGAAGACCTGGACGGTCTCGGCCGCGAGATCACGGGCGTAGGCCAGGCCGACGGAGTTGAGGCCGCCGGCCACGGGGACATGGCCGCCGACGGGATTGCGGAGCTGCTTGCTGGTCACGCCCGCCAGGGTGTCACGTGCCGTCGGGTCCCCCGCGGGCGGACCCGTGGGGGACCCGTGAGCGGACCTGTACGCGGACCTGTACGCGGACTTCGCGGGGGAGCGGCCTCCGAGCGGCTGCCCGGTCGGAGGCCGTACGCCGCCGGGGCCCGGCGGCGGATCCGCTCAGCGGATCTGGATCGTGATCGTCGAGCCCTTGGGCGCCGTGTCGCCGCCGTCCACCGACTGCTTCTTGACCGTGTCGCCGAAGAGCCCGAGCAGCCCGCGGTCCTTGTGGACCTGGAACCCCGCGTCCTCCAGAGCCTTCGTGGCGTCGTCCACGCTGTCGCCCACGACGTCCGGGACCTCCACCATCTCGGGGCCCTTGGAGAGGGTCAGCGTCACCGTGTCCCCCGTGGCGGCCTCGCGGCCCGCGCGCGGCGTCTGCTGGGCGACCTGGTCCTTGTCGAACTCCGAGTTGACCCGCTCCGCGGCGATCTTCACCTTCAGGCCCGCGTCCTCGAGCTGCGCGGTGGCGTCCTCGACCGACGAGCCGGTCACGTCGGGCAGTTCCACCGGGGCGCCCTTGCTCACGACGATCGCGATCGCCGAGCCCGAGTGCCGCTCGGTGCCCGCGGCCGGATCCGTGCCGATCACGAAGCCCTTCGTCACGTCCTGGCTGAACTCGCGCGTGACCATGCCCGCGGCGAGCCCGTCGCCCTTGAGCACCTCTCTCGCCTTGAACAGGGCGAGGCCCTTGAGGTCCGGCACCTTCACCGTCTGGGGGCCGTCGGAGACGGTCAGGGTCACGGAGTCGTTGTCGCGGATCCGCTCGCCGACACCGGGGTCGGTGCTGATGACCGTGCCCCGCTTCACGGTGTCGCTGTAGGCGTGCTTGACCCGCTTGACGTCCAGACCGGCACCCTGGAGCTGGGTCCTGGCCTGCTGCTCCGTCTTCGCCAGGACGGGCGGGACCTTGGTGAACTGGCCCGAGTTGATGTACCAGACACCGGCGCCGAGGCCGAGCACCAGCACGATCGCGGCGACGACCAGCATCACCCCGCGCCGCGGCCGCGGACGCGTCCCCGGAACCCGCGGCGGCCCGACCGGTGCGGTGGTGAACGGGCTGCTCTGCTCGAACCGGCTGGTCCGGTCGAGGGCGCTGTCGTCCTCGTTCACGGGCAGCAGCCGGGGGACGGACAGCGAGCGCGGGATCACGCTCGTACGGTCGTCGGCGTTGTCGTGGCCCACGGACAGCGCGCCCGGCGGGACCGCGTCGAGCTGCTCGGCGGTGAGACCGGCGCGGGCTTCGAGGACCTGGCCGAGCAGGGCCACCGCGTCGGCCGGGCGGAGCTCGGGGTTGCGGGCCGTGGCCGCGGTGACCAGCTCGTCGAGCGGGTACGCGAGGCCCGGCACGACTGCCGACGGGGGCGGCACGTCCTCGTGGAGGTGCTGGTAGAGCACCTGCGCGGGGGAGTTCGCGGTGTGCGGCTTGGCGCCGGTGAGCATTTCGTAGAGGACGACGCCGCAGGCGTAGACGTCGACCCGGGTGTCGGCGGTGCCGTGCTCGATCTGCTCGGGGGCGAGGTACGACACGGTGCCGAGGACGGTGCCCGTCGTGCTGGTCACCGTGTCCACGGCGCGGACGAGACCGAAGTCCGCGACCTTGACCCGGCCGTCGTCCCCGATCAGGACGTTCTCCGGCTTCATGTCGCGGTGCACGAACCCGGCGCGGTGGGCCGCGCCGAGCGCGGCGAGCACCGGCTCCAGGATGTCGAGCGCGGCCCGGGGCTGGAGGGCGCCGCGCTCGCGCAGCACGTCGCGCAGGGTGCACCCGGCGATGTACTCCATGGCCAGATAGACGTACGACCCGTCCGCCCCCTGGTCGAAGACCTGCACCACATTGGGGTGCGCCAGCCGTGCCACCGACTTGGCCTCGCGGATGAAGCGCTCGACGAACGAGACGTCCGCGGCCAGCGTCGGGTGCATCACCTTGAGCGCGAGCACGCGGTCCAGACGGGTGTCCAAGGCCCTGTAGACCGTGGCCATCCCGCCGACCGCGATCCGTGCGTCGACGCGATAGCGGCCGTCGAGCACGTGTCCGACAAGCGGGTCCTGAAGGGTCGTATCCACGCAGGTGAGTCTACGAGCCGCCACTGTCACGAGGTCACGTTCGGCCGATACAGGGGCCCGACTGCAGCCGACCTGTGACGCGCATCGCACGTACGAATGTCTGTTCGTCGAGCAGATGTCCGATCATGGCCCGTCTGTCACCGCAAGGCCACAACGCGACAACCCGCACGCCCGCCCGGCCGGAAACCGACAGGGAAGCCGATGCGGAAGCCGCGCGGAGACCGGCGCGGAGACCGACGGCCGGCGGCCCTCGGTCAGAACGCCGGGCGCTCGGGGTCCAGTGCCGCCATGCCCTCCACGGGAGAGGACGCCGTGGCGAAGTGCCTCCGGGGGATGCGTCCGGCCCGCCGCGCCAGACGCCCCGCCTCCACCGCGTGCCGCATGGCCTCCGCCATCAGGACGGGCTCCTGCGCCCGCGTCACCGCCGAGGCCAGCATCACCCCCGCGCACCCCAGCTCCATCGCGAGCGCGGCGTCCGACGCCGTGCCCGCTCCCGCGTCCAGGATCACCGGCACGCGCGCGTGCTCGACGATCAGCTCGAAGTTGTGCGGGTTGCGGATCCCGAGCCCGGACCCGATGGGCGAGCCGAGCGGCATGATCGCCGCACAGCCGACGTCCTCCAGCTTCCGCGCCAGCACCGGGTCGTCGTTCGTGTAGGGCAGCACGGTGAAGCCGTCGTCGACCAGCGTCTCCGCCGCGTCGAGCAGCTCGATCGGATCGGGCAGCAGGGTCCGCTCGTCGGCGATGACCTCCAGCTTGACCAGATCGGTGCCCAGCGCCTCGCGCGCCAGACGAGCCGTCAGCACGGCCTCGCCCGCGGTGTAGCAGCCGGCCGTGTTCGGCAGGACACGGATGTTCAGCCGGCCGAGCACCGACAGGACCGAGCCGTGCACCGACGCGTCCACGCGCCGCATCGCGACCGTCGTCAGCTCCGTGCCGGACGCCACCAGGGAGCGCTCCAGCACGTCGAGGCTGGGCGCGCCGCCCGTCCCCATGATCAGCCGGGAGGCGTAGGTCGTACCGCCGAGGACGAAGGGGTCGTCTGCCATGGGTCAGCCTCCTTGGACGGCGGTGAGGACCTCGACGCGGTCGCCCTCGGCGAGCGGGGTGGAGGGCCACTGCGCACGCGGGACGACGGTCTCGTTCAGGGCGGCGGCCACCCCGGACGACGACGGGGTGAGGGTCGCGACGAGCGCGTCGAGAGCGGTTCCCGCGGCGATCAGCCGCCGCTCCCCGTTGACGACGATGTTCATACGTGCAGCTCCGTGCGGGCCGTGGCGCCGAAGCGCAGGGGGGTGAAGGGGCGGGCTTCGGCGGGGAGTTCGCCGGTGGTCAGGACGTGGGCCAGCACGTCTCCGGTCACGGGCGTCAGGAGCACGCCGTTGCGGTGGTGCCCGGTGGCCAGCAGCAGCCCGTCCAGCGCGCTCGGGCCGAGCAGCGGCGCGTTGTCGGGCGAGCAGGGGCGCAGCCCCGCGCGGGTCTCGGTGAGCGGCAGCTCGGTGATCCCGGGGACCAGCTCGTGGGCGTCGCGCAGCAGCTCGTACACGCCGCCCGCCGTCACGGTGGTGTCCCAGCCCAGCTCCTCGCTGGTCGCGCCCACCACGAGCTCGCCGTTCTCGCGCGGCACCAGGTAGACGTGGCTGCCGCGCACCACGGCCCGCACGGTGCGATGGAGGAAGGGCGCGTACCGCCCCGGCACGGTCAGCCGCAGCACCTGCCCCTTGACGGGGCGCACCGGCGGCACGACGTCGTCGGGGACGCCCGCCAGGCGGCCGCTGAGACTGCCCCCGGCGAGCACCACCTGACCCGCGCCGAGCCCGGTGCCGTCCGCGGTGACGACCCCGGTGGCCCGTTCCCGTACGACGCTCAGACGCTCCGCCCAGGTCCGGTGCATGACCACCCCGGCCCGCTCGCAGGCCGTGACCAGGGCCGCCGCGAGGCGCCGCGGGTCGATCTGGTGGTCGCCGTCGACCCGCAGGCCCCCGCGCACGCCGGGCGCGAGCATCGGCTCCAGGCGGCGGCACTCACGGCCGCTCAGCCACTCCGACTCCAGCCCCGACCGGACCTGCAGCGCGTGCAGTTCCCGCAGATGGGCGCGGTCGTCGGCGTCCAGCGCGACGGCCAGCGTGCCGCTGCGGCGGTAGCCGAGGTCCTGTCCGGTGGCCTCGGTGAGCTCGGCGGCGAAGTCCGGATAGCGGCGCGCCGAGGCGAGGTTGAGGCCCAGCAGGGTCTCCTCGCCGAAGTGCAGCTCGGTGACGGCGGCCAGCATCCCGGCCGCGACCTGCGCGGCCCCGCCGCCCGGCTCGGGGTCCACGAGCGCGGTCGTGAACCCGCGCTGCGCGGCCCGCCAGGCCGTCACCAGACCGATGATTCCGCCCCCGACGACGAGGACGTCCGACGAACGTGCAGACGGCATGGGCGTCCAGCCCCTCCCTTCGCCGGCATGACCCGGATCAGGTTCGTACGGTCGGAGGCCGCCCAGCCTCCCTCTCAGCCCGGTGCGTCCGGGCTCCCGCGAGTGCTTTACGTTGGCCACCCTAGCCCGCCCCCTCCGTCTCAGTAAGGGAGCCTCCGCCATGGCGCGACCGCTCGACGGCCTCGTGCTCGCCCCCGTCGCCGACCAGGCCCCGGGCCAGGTGGGCACCGGCACCCGGTTCACGTACCACGAGCGGGACGGCGTGGTCTGGGCCGACTACGCGGGCGGCGACGTCGTCCGCGGACATCTCGTCGGCACCCGCGAGGGCGACCGCCTCGACTTCCGGTACGTACAGCTCAGGCGCGACGGGACCACCGCGTCCGGCCACTGCGTGTCGCTCGTCGTGGAACTGCCCGACGGGCGCCTGCGGCTGGAGGAGAGCTGGACGTGGGAGTCGCAGCCGGGCGCCGGGACGAGCGTGGTGGAGGAACCGCGCGCGACCGGCCGTGTGGAACAGGTCACCGAGCACGTCCGCTGACTGACGGATCGTCACGTGTCTATGGTGATCAGGTGAGCGATCAGACGCAGGCACAGTCCCCGTCGCAGAGGCCCGCGGTCCGACGGGTCGTCGTGGCGGGCGCGGGCATGGCCGGGGTGCAGACCGCGGTCGCCCTGCGCGAACAGGGCTTCACGGGCACCGTCACGCTGATCGGCGCGGAGCCGCATCAGCCCTACGACCGGCCGCCGCTGTCCAAGGCCGTCCTGCTCGGCAAGGCCGAGGGCTCCGCCTTCGACATCGACTTCGAGGCCCTGGACATCGACCTCAGACTGGGCAGCGAGGCGCTCGGTGTGCGCCCCGGCGACCACGAACTGGACACGGACGCGGGGCCCGTCCCGTACGACGTCCTGGTCGTCGCCACCGGCGCCGAACCGATCCGGCTCCCCGGCGCCGAAGGCGTGCCGGGCGTGCATCTGCTGCGCACCCTGGACGACGCCGACCGGCTGCGTCCCGTTCTCACCCGGCAGCACGACATCGTGGTGGTCGGAGCGGGCTGGATCGGCGCCGAGTTCGCCACCGCGGCGCGCGAGGCGGGCTGCGCGGTCACGGTCGTCGAGGCCGCCGACCGGCCGCTCGCCGAGGCGCTGCCCGCCGAGGTGGCCGCCCCGATGACCGCCTGGTACGCGGACAGCGGGACCTCGCTGCGCACCGGCGCGCGCGTGGAGCGCGTCGAGCCCGGGGCGGTCGTCCTGGACGACGGCTCCCGGGTGCCCGCGGACGCCGTCGTGGTCGGGATCGGCGCGCGGCCCGCCACGGCCTGGATCGCCGGCTCGGGCATCGAACTCGGCGCCCACCGCGAGATCGTCGCCGACGACCACCTGCGCAGCTCCCTGCCGGACGTCTACGCGGTCGGCGACTGCGCCTCCTTCCCGTCCGGACGCTACGAGGAACGCCTCCTCGTCCACCACTGGGACAACGCCCTCCAGGGCCCGCGCACGGTCGCCCTGAACATCGTCGGACAGACGCCCGCCGCCTACGACCCCGTGCCGTACTTCTGGTCCGAGCAGTTCGGCCGCTTCGTCCAGTACGCCGGCCACCACACGCCCGCCGACACCCTGGTCTGGCGCGGTGACCCCTCGGGAGCCTCCTGGTCGGTGTGCTGGCTGCGCGAGACACGGCTCGTCGCCCTTCTGGCGGTGGGCCGCCCGAGGGATCTCGCCCAGGGCCGCAGGCTGATCGAGGCGGGCGCCGCCATGGATCCGGAGCTGCTCACGGACGCGTCGAGGCCGCTGAAGGGCGCCACGGTCTGATCCGTCACCCCAGGCCGGACGCCCTCGGCTTCCGACTGTCGGTCCGGGATGGCACGCTTGTCCCGTGACCGAGATTGACGCAAAGATCGATGCTCTCGTCCCCGCCTGGCTCACCCTCCCCGACATCGCCGAACAGTTCGGCGTCGAGGTGACGCGCGTCCGGCAGCTGGTCAAGGACGGCCAGCTGATCGCCGTACGCCGTGGTGAGAACCGCGCGCTGCACGTCCCCGCCGATTTCATCGACGCGGACGAACAGAAGGTCGTCAAGGGCCTGGCCGGCACCCTGACGCTCCTGAGGGACGACGGCTTCTCCGACGAAGAGGCCCTCGAGTGGCTCTTCACCCCCGACCCGAGCCTGCCCGGCACCCCCGCACAGGCTCTGAGCGAGAATCGCGGCACGGAGGTGAAGCGCCGCGCCCAGGCGCTCGCCGTCTGACCTGAACGCGACCGTCCGGCACGGGGAGTGCGGCGGCGGGACCATCCCGGCCGCCGCACTCCCCGCGCACCGACCAACGGGGGACCCACGCATGCCCGAGAACGCCGCCACGACCCCACGGGGCCTGCTCGCCGACGCCCGCGTCTATCTGTGCACGGACGCCCGCAGACGTCAGGGCGACCTCGCCGAGTTCCTCGACGCGGTCCTGGCGGGCGGCGTCGACATCGTGCAGCTGCGCGACAAGGGCATGGAGGCGGGGGAGGAACTGGAGCACCTCCAGGTCTTCGCGGACGCCTGCGCCCGGCACGGCAAGCTCCTCGCGGTCAACGACCGGGCGGACGTGGCCCACGCCGCCCGCGCCGACGTCCTGCACCTGGGCCAGGGGGACCTCCCGGTTCCCGCGGCCCGCGCGATCCTCGGCGACGAGGTGATCGTCGGCCGTTCCACGCACTCCGCCTCCGAGGCCGGCGCCGCCGCCGTCCAGGAGGGCGTGGACTACTTCTGCACCGGCCCCTGCTGGCCCACCCCCACCAAGCCCGGCCGCCACGCACCCGGCCTCGACCTGGTCCGCGGCACGGCGGCCCTCGGCACCGGCCGTCCCTGGTTCGCGATCGGCGGCATCGACCTCGGCCGGCTGGACGAGGTGCTCGAAGCGGGCGCCCGCCGCGTCGTCGTCGTACGGGCGATCACCGAGGCGGACGACCCGGGCGCGGCGGCGGCGGAATTCGCGAAGCGGCTGCGCACGGCGTAGGCCGCCGGCCGCCCGCGTGGAGAGTCCCGGCGGGGCCGCTGTCCGAGGGGTGGACAAGAACTCGACAGACCGGACAAAAGGCAGCGGTTCGGTTGGGTGACCGACGCCCTCTGGCTAACCTGCGGGTATGGCCCTCGGATCTGCTTCCACCAGGACTGATCGCGCACGCACCGTGCGCGACATGCTCGCGACCGGCAAACAGACCTTTTCCTTCGAGTTCTCGGCGCCGAAGACTCCCAAGGGCGAGCGGAACCTGTGGAACGCCCTGCGGCGGGTCGAGGCCGTGGCTCCCGACTTCGTCTCCGTGACCTACGGGGCGGGCGGCTCCACGCGGGCCGGCACGGTCAAGGAGACCGAGCAGATCGTCCTCGACACGACCCTCACCCCGGTCGCGCACCTCACCGCGGTCGATCACTCCGTCGCGGAACTGCGCAACATCATCGGGCAGTACGCGGACGCGGGTATCCGCAACATGCTCGCCGTGCGCGGCGACCCGCCCGGCGACCCCATGGGCGAGTGGGTGCCCCACCCCAAGGGTCTGGCCTACGCGGCCGAACTGGTGCGCCTCATCAAGGAATCCGGCGACTTCTGCGTCGGGGTCGCGGCCTTCCCCGAGATGCACCCCCGGTCCACGGACTGGGACCTGGACGTCTCCCACTTCGTCGACAAGTGCCGCGCCGGCGCCGACTACGCGATCACGCAGATGTTCTTCCAGCCGGAGTCCTACCTCCGTCTGCGTGACCGCGTGGACGCGGCGGGTTGCGCGACGCCGGTCATCCCCGAAGTCATGCCCGTGACAAGTGTGAAGATGTTGGAACGGCTGCCCAAACTCTCGAACGCTTCGTTCCCGGACGCCCTGAAAGAGCGGATCCTCACAGTCAAAGACGATCCGGCGGCTGTACGCTCCATTGGGATCGAGTTCGCGACGGAGTTCTGTGCGAGGCTGCTGACCGAGGGAGTCCCCGGGCTGCACTTCATCACGCTCAACAACTCCACGGCGACGCTGGAAATCTACGAGAACCTGGGCCTGCACCACCCGCAGCAGGCCTAGACCGGTCGCACCCGCGTACGACACACTGCGTAGCGGCCACTGGGAGAGGGGCGTACATGGGCTTGACGGTCCTCTATCTGGCATTCGGCATTGTCGCGCTGTGGCTGCTCGGCGAGGTGCTGCTGCAGTACAAGGCGCGGCTGCGCTTCCGGCTGCTCGCCTTCGTCGGCTTCCTCGGTGTGGTCCTCGGCGTGCTCATGCACTCGGTCGTGGTCATCGGCCTGGGCGCGGCCGCCTTCACGGTCGGCCAGACCTATGTGACGCTGTCGTTCCGCCAGGGCTTCGCGCAGGGCTGGGCCATCAAGGGCCCCGCCATGGAGGACAAGCCCGGCAAGCTCGGCAAGCTCAGCAAGCGCCGCCGCGGTGAGCCGGACGAGGCGGCGGAGTCGTCGGAGGAGAACTCCGACCTCGAAGAGGTCGAGGTGGCCGCCTACCGTCGCGAGGACCAGTACGCCGACGAGGACGACGTCTTCACGCCCGCCCCGTCCGACCGGTTCGCGCCCCCGGAGCAGGCCGATCCCGCGGCCACCGGGTCGACCTCGGTCTACGAGCCGCAGCCGCTGCCCGAGGACACCGGCTCCTACGGTGTCTACGACTCCGGCGCGTACGCCGCCGCCACCGACCAGTCCTACGCCGGCGCGTCCCAGTCCCAGGACCAGCAGGCCTACTCGACAGGTCAGAACCAGCAGGCCTACGCCACGGGCCAGAACCAGCAGGCCTACGCGTACGACGGCTACACGGGCTACGACCAGCAGCAGCAGTACGGCTACGGCAACGGCCAGCAGCAGTACACCACCTACACGGACCCGTACACCGGCCAGCAGACGTACACGGGCGCCACGTACGACCAGACCGCCTACAACGGCGGCGACCAGCAGTACGCACAGCAGCAGAACTACGGCCAGGACCAGTACGCCACCGGCACGTACGGCGGCGAGACCCCGGCCGAGGGCGTCTGGGTGCCGCAGCAGCGCACCGACGAGTACGGCGCCGAAGTCCCGCCCGAGCAGCAGCAGTACCCGTACCAGGGCAACGGCAGCGCCGGGTACGACGAGCAGTACCGCTACTGACCGGCAGGCCGAGGCGACGGCCTCCCGCACCGCTGCCCGCCGGCACGTTCACTGCGAGCCCTGGAACTCCGGCCCCTCCACGATCAGTCCGGCCACCAGAGCGCCCGACATGCCGGCGTGCGGCAGACCGCCGCCGGGGTGTGCCCAGCCCCCGGCCGCGAACAGCCCCGGTATCCGCGTGGTGTTCGACGGGTGCAGCAGCCGGCCGCCCGCCGCGGCGAGCGCCGGGGCGGGAACCGCGCCGCCCTCCACGCCGGTCGCCTCCGCGACGTCGGCCGGGGTGCGGACCTCGTGCCACAGGAGCCGGTCCCGCAGACCGGGCAGGGCCCGCTCGGCGGCGTCGAGAACCCGCTCCACGTCCTGCCCGGACACCTGAGCGCCGGACGGGACCGTGACGGTCAGCGTGACGGCCTCGTGCGCCGCGTCCGGGACGAGCGCCGGGTCGTCAGGACGTACCACCACGACGGTCGGCGCCGCGGGCACGCCTGGACGCTCCCCGAAGAGCCGGTCCAGCTCACCCTCGCGGTCGGCCGAGTGGACCACCGTCCGGTGCGCCGTCCCGGCGGGCCGTCCGCCACGCAGCGCGAGCAGCAGCGTCAGTCTGCTGGACGTGCCGGCCCGCGGCGGCACCTCGTCACCGACGCGGAGCGCCGCCCCGGCGACGAGGCCGTCCAGGGCGCCGGGCGCCACGCCCGCGACCACGAAGTCGGCCCGCTCGAACGTGTCCTCCCCGGATCCGGAGGAGTCCGGGCCGCTCCCGGCACCGGAAGCGGCGGAGCCGTCCCGGGAGAGCTCCACACCGACGACCCGGCCGTCCTTCTCGACGATCCGTCCGACGGGGATCCCGAAACGGAACTCGACCCTGCGCTCGAGGCACCGCTCGTACACGGCGCGCGCCAGCTCCCGGATGCCACCGCGTACGTACCAGCTGCCGAAGGCGTGGTCCATGTACGGCAGCACGGCGGCGCTCGCCGGGGTGGCGCGCGGGTCCAGCCCGTACACCAGGGCGTGGCTCTCCAGGAGGGCCGTCAGGCGCGGGTCGCGCAGCTCCCAGGCGGCGACCTCGGCGAGGGTCCCGGCCCGGCGGGTGCGCAGCAGCTTCTTGTGCGGCACCGAGGGATAGGGCTCGCGTTCGGCCAGCACCGTCCAGTTGGGCCACAGCGGCTCCTCCAGGAGCGGCCGGCGCGAGCGGTCCCACGCCTCCCGGGCCCGCACCAGGAACTCGCCCCACCGCGCGCCCGCACCGTCGCCGAGCGCTTCGTCCAGCGCGGTGAGCACACCCGCGCGCGAGGCGTTCGGCAGGGACACCCGGGTGCCGTCGGCGAAGACATGGCCGGCCGACGGGTCGACCTGCACCAGCTCGACGCACTCCTCCAGCGGCCGCTTCCCGGTCTTGACGAACAGGTCGCGGTAGACCGCGGGCACCGGCAGCAGCCCCGGGCCCGTGTCGAACACGAACCCGTCCCGCTCGAAGCGGCGCACCGCACCGCCGTACGTCTCCGTCCGCTCGTACACCACCACCCGGTGGCCCGCGACGGCCAGCCGGGCGGCGGCCGCCATCGCGCCCATCCCGGCGCCGATCACCGCAATCCGTCCCATGGCGGCGACTTTATCCGCCGCCACCGACAGTCCCGTCAGTCCCGGTCCGCGTACGGCGTCCCGCCGGGCGGCCGCTCCACCGCCGCGGCCGTCCGGCGCTCCTCCCGGCGCCGCGCCCGGCGGCGCAGGAACAGTCTGACGCGCGAGAGAAGGAAGCAGAGCACCGCGAGCCCGGTGAAGAGCAGGGCACCGGCTACGACCGCCGCGGCCCAGGGGTGGAAGACCGCCAGCGTGACGACACCCGCGACCCCGAGATCCTCGACGGTGCTCACGGCGATGTTGCTGAAGGGCTCCGGCGAGGTGTTGACCGCCATCCGCGTCCCGGCCTTGACCGTGTGGCTCGCCAGCGCCGTGGAACCGCCGAGCAGGGCCGCCGTCAGATCCGAGAGCGAGCCGCTCTGACCGGCGAGCAGCGCCCCGACCCAGGCACCCACCGCCGGCCGGATCACGGTGTGCACGGAGTCCCACACCGAGTCGACGTACGGGATCTTGTCGGCGACCGCCTCGCAGAGGAAGAGAACGCCGACTGTGACCAGGATCTCAGGGCGTTGCAGGGCCTCCGGGACGTCGTCGCTCAGCCCGGTGGCGCCGAATATGCCGAGGAGCAGCACCACCGCGTACGCGTTGACGCCGCTGGCCCAGCCGCTGGTGAGGACCAGGGGGAGTACGGACACGGAGGGGATCGTAACCAGGGGGCGGCGGGGGCGTCCTGGGGTTGAGCACGTATGTCTGAGTATCCGTACCTACTGGGTGAGATGAGTAGGCGCACGGATGGGTCCGACCTGCGCGAACGGGAGAGTGGAGACACGGAAGGGGGCGCGGCTCCGGCACCGCCGACACGGGGCGGCGGAACGGACCTCGCGCCCTTGTCCGCTCCTTCCGCCGGCCCGCTCGGCGGGAGCGAGACACGGGGGAACCCGGGGGACGACCGAACGGGGGCCCAACGGGGGGCACGGGGGACACGGGGGAGCACGACGAAAGCGCCGGTACGGACGGCCCGCGGGGGAAGCGGCCGACCGGACCGGCGCTTTCGCGCGCACGGTGTGAAGCGGCGCGGCGGAAAGGCGCGCCCGGTGTCAGCGGTGGCCGCTCACCCGCCCCTGGAGCAGCCGGGACAGCGCCGCGTGCACGTCGTCCAGGGAGCGCTCCGGCTGGAAGGCCTGCCAGTCCAGGGCGGCCACGAGGACCATCCCGACCAGCGCCGCCGCGGTCAGCGGAATGTCGATCTCGTCGCTGAGTTCCCCGCCCGCCACCGCGTCGCGCAGAACGCCCTCGACGACCGCCACCGCCTGCTGCCGCACCACCATCAGGGTGGACTGCCAGGCCCGGTTGGTACGCCAGAGCTCCGCCACGTAGAGCTGGGTGAACGCCGGATAGCGGTTGATGAATTCGAGCCCGGCCCGGATCATCGCGTCCAGTGCGTCGACCTTGCTGCCGCCGTCCCGGTCGGTCTTCTCCGCCGCCTCCCGCAGCGAGGCGGTGAGGAGCCCGACGCCATGGCGCAGCAGCTCTTCGAAGAGGACCGATTTGCTCGCGAAGTTGTAGTAGACCGTGCCTTTCGCGACCCCGGCCCGCTCGGCGATCTCGTCCACCGTGGTGGCGGAGAAGCCCTGTTCGGCGATCAGGGTGACGGCCGCCTCGTAGAGCTTCTGCCGGGTCGCCTCGCGACGGCTGCCGCCGCCCGCCGTGGTGCTGCTGCTTTCCATGGCTCCGATTGTCACAGGAGCACCCGCGCGCGTGGTCACAGGCTCAGCTCCGGGTGCAGCCGGTCGAGGGTCCACACCTGTTTGCGGCGGGCCGTCAGGGCGGTCAGGGCGAGCGCGCCCACCGTGAAGGCGGTCAGCACCAGGCACGCGGTCCGTACGGGCTCCAGTCCGCCGCCGGTGATGAGCCTGCGGAGGGCCTCGACGATGTAACTCATCGGCAGGAAGGGGTGGATCGCGTTGAAGAAGCCCGGACTGGTCTGGACGGGGTACGTGCCGCCCGCCGACGTCAGCTGGAGCATCAGGAAGGCCAGGACGAGGATCCGGCCCGCGGCTCCGAAGCGGGCGTTCAGCCACTGCACGATCGCCGCGAAGCAGGCCGTCACCAGGAACAGGAAGCCGACCGTTCCCGCCGTACGGACCATCTGGAGCCCGATCGCCCAGTGCAGCACCGCCATCAGGGCGGCCGTCTGAAGGATGCCGACGACGACGACCGGCAGCCAGCCCGCCAGCGCGATGCGCCACGCCGAGGCGCCCGCCGCGAGCGCGCGCCGGTTCAGCGGCTGGATCAGCATGTACGCCACCATCGCGCCGACCCACAGGGACAGCGGGATGAAGTAGGGGGCGAAACCGGTGCCGTAGTTGGGCGCCTTGTGCAGGTCCCTGGAGGCCATGCGCACCGGGTCGGCCATGACCTCGGTCCGCAGGTCGCGGTCGGGCTTGTCGTAGTCGGGGATCCGCTCGGCGCCGTCGTGCAGGCCGCCCGCCAGCTTCCCGGAGCCGCCGACGAGCTTGTACAGGCCGCCGTCGAGGTCGCCCGCGCCGGTCTTCAGCCGGCCGACGCCCTTGTCGAGGGTCGCCGCGCCGGTCTTCGCGGTGCCGAGCCCGGAGTGCAGACGCTTCGCGCCCCGGGCGACCGCGGAGGCGCCCTCGTTCAGCTTGTCGATCCTGGAGACGGCGTCGTCGAGGTCCTCGGAGAGATGCGGCGAGCGATCGGCGAGGGCGCGCGCCTGCTTCTCCAGCGTCGCCAGGTTCTTGTCCAGTTCGACGAGGTCGCCGTCCTGGTCGCCGATCAGGGCGTTCACGTCGTCGGCGACCTTGACGACGTCCGAGGCGGCCTCCGCCGCCTTCGTCAGCTCGGGACACGCAGGGTCGGGGACCGGCAGGGTCTCGCACCGCGAGCGGTGGACGGCGTTCAGCGCGTCGGAAGCGGTGCGCGCGCCCTTGGCCGCGGCCGGAGCGGTCTTCACCAGGGTGCCGAGGTTGTGGCGGATCCCCGCGGCGGAGTCGGCGACCAGCCGGGCGGTGTCGCCGATCGACTTCTCGTTGTCCTCCAGGAAGGGGCCCACCTTGTCCGCGACCCCGTCGACCTTGTCGGCCAGCGCCCGGGTGCCGTCCGCGACCTGCTGCGAACCGTCCTCCAGGTCGCCCGCGCCCGTGGTGAGCTTCCTGAGGCCTCCGGAGAGCTTTCCACTGCCCTTCTTGGCCTCCTGCAGACCGTCGGCGAGATCCTTGGAGCCCTTCTTGGCCCTGCCGATGCCACTGCTGAGCCGGTCGGCGCCGTCGGCCGCCTGCACGGTCTTCCCGTGGATGTCCGAGAACGAGATGAAGATCTTGTCGAGGAACGAACGCGAGGCCTTCGTGGAGGCGGCCGTCCGTACCTCGCTGAACACCGTGCGGGAGATCTGTCCGACGATGTAGTTGTTCGCGTCGTTGGTCCGCACCTGGAGAGCGCTCGTCTCGGGAGAGGTCCCGGAGCTGGACGCGATCCTCCTGCTGAAGTCGCCCGGCATGGTCAGCGACAGGTAGTACGTGCCGTCCTCCACGCCCCGGCGGGCCTCGGCCGGGCTCACCTCGTGCCACTCGAAGGTGTCGCTGTCGCGCAGCCCCTTGGTGATGGTGTCCCCGACGGTGACCCTGCGGCCGTCGGCCGTCGCTCCCTCGTCGGCGTTCACCAGTGCCACGGGGATGCGGTCGAGACGGCCGTACGGGTCCCAGAACGACCACAGATAGAGGGCGCCGTAGAGCAGGGGCAGCAGCAGGAGCGCGACCAGGGCGGCGCGCGGGAGTTTGCCCCGGCCGAAGCGGCGGAGTTCGAGAAAGGCCAGTTCAGGCGAGCGCATCGGCCGTCTTCCTGTCGCTGTTCCCGCTGTCGCTGTCGCTGTCGCTGTCGGCGGCGGGGGTGGTGGCGGTGTCTGCGTCTTTGGTTGCGACCGCGTCCGTGTCTACGTCCGCGTCCGTGTCTACGTCCGCGTCCGCGTCTACGTCCGCGTCCGCGTCTACGTCCGCGTCTACGTCCGCGTCGGCGGTCGTGTCGGCGGTGTCGGCACCGTCCTCGGACGGCTCGGACGGCTCGGTGGGTGTGGCGGCCGGTGCGGTGGAGACGGCGACGGCGCCCTCGGGAGCCTCGCTGCACACCGCCACGACCGTCGTTCCGGACTCGGTGAGAGACGTCAACAGGGCCCAGACCTCGGACCGTTCGGCGTCCGAGAGCTTGAGGTCGGTGTCGTCGACGCCGAGCAGCCCCGGGCGGCCGATCAGGGCCAGCGCGATGGACAGCCGCAGCGTCTCGACCCGTTCCAGATCGCGTACCGCGGTCCTCGGTCCCTTGGGCAGGGTGTCCGGGTCGAGCCCGGCGGCGGCCAGCGCGGCGCCGATCCGCGACGAGGCCTCTGCCGCCCGCTCGCCGCGAGGCCGCAGCAGGGCGCGCAGCGAACCCCCGAACCGCCGCTGGAGCAGGGCCCGTTCCCGCAGGTGCTCCCCGACGGTCAGCGCGGGGTCGAGGTCCGTGACGCCGGGCACGTGCGCGAGCGCGCTGGTCCGGCGCACCGCGGCCAGTTGCTTCGGCAGCCTCGCCGAACCCACGGCCGCCGTCCCCTCGGTGGCCTTCATCCGGCCCGTGAGGGCGAGCAGCAGGCAGGTGCGGCCGGATCCCGACGGCCCCTCGATCGCGACGAGCGATCCGGGTTCCGCGTCGAGACGGACCCCGCGGAAAGCCCACCCGCGGGGTCCTTCGAGTCCGAAGTCCTCTGCCGTGACACGCAGTCCGTGCGGACCGTCCACAGCTCCCCCATCCTCTGGAACACATCGAACTACTTTTGAACTGACTGGTCAGTGCAAAAACTAACCCGAACTTTCGATCGAAGCAAAAGCGCAGGTCAGAACGGATTGTCAGTGGCATACCGCACGATGGGCACATACGGCCACAGTGCCGTCACACGACGACAGGAGGTTCGTCATGGCCAACACTTCCGCAGCCGCCGCCCGTCGGCGCCGCGCCACCGGCCCTGCCCCCTCACTGACCACCGGACCGGCGGGCGACGTCCACCCCGTGCTCCGCCGGGCCACGGCCCCGCCCGCCGCCCTCGACCTGCTCTCCCAGGCCCGCGCCGGACTTGACGAGGCGACGGCACTGGAGACCTCCAACGAGCGTTACGCGACGGCCCACTTGGCCGCGCTGCGCACCGCCGCCGCCGTCCTCGCCGCGCGTGCCCGCCCGGAGCCCGCGTCGCGGCGCAGGGCCCGAATCCGCAGCGCCTGGGAAGTCCTCCCGGAGATCGCTCCCGAACTGACCGAGTGGAGCGCGCTGTTCGCCTCCGGGGCCACCCGCCGTGCCCGCGCGGAGGCCGGCATCCAGGGAGCGGCCACGACCCGTGACGCCGACGACCTGATACGCGACGTCGCCATGTTCCTGCGCCTGGTCGAGCGGATGCTGGCGTTGCAGCCCGTGCTGCCCCAGCCGCGCCAGGACGGAGACCGGGACCGGAGCCGGGACCGGGTGGACGGCACGGACAGGGAGGTTCCGGACGCGGGTTGACGGGAGGGAACCCCGGACGGGCGGGCGATCCGGCGCGCGCGCCTGGTGTGATCCGGCGCGCGTGAGACAGGGGGCCGGTCACGGTGGCGGAGGCAATAGGGTGGAGGCGCCTGCTGCCTCCCCGCCGGGAGGCCCGAAGATCGCTCCGCCGTTCGACAGGCGGTGCCGCGCCGAGGAGTCAACTGCCGTGTCGGACCCGATGCGCCCCCGCGCTTCTCTCCGTACCGCCGTGGTCTGGGAGGTCCTGAAGGACGCCCTGGACCGTCAGGTCAAGGCCGCCGGGCGGGAGTCGCTCGACGTACTCGACACGGGCGGCGGCAGTGGCAACTTCGCCGTGCCCGTGGCCCGCCTCGGCCACCGGGTCACCGTCGTCGACCCCAGCCCGAACGCGCTGTTCGCGCTGGAGCGACGTGCCGCCGAGGCCGGCGTCGCCGACCGCGTGCAGGGTGTCCAGGGCGACGCCCACGGCCTCTTCGACGTGGTCGAGCGGGGCCGCTACGACGCCGTGCTGTGCCACGGCGTCCTCGAATACGTGGACGACCCGGCCGAGGGCGTCCGCAACGTCGTGGACGCGCTGCGCCCCGAGGGCGTGCTCAGCCTCCTCGCCGCGGGCCTGGGCGGTGCCGTGCTGGCCCGCGCCCTCGCCGGGCACTTCAAGGAGGCCCGGCACGCGCTCGACGACCCGGACGGACGCTGGGGCGAGAGTGATCCCGTTCCGCACCGGTTCACCGCCGACCAGCTCACTTCCCTGGTCGCGGGCGCCGGCCTGCACGTCGCCGCCGTGCACGGCGTACGGGTCTTCGCGGACCTGGTGCCGGGGGTCCTGGTGGACACCGAGCCGGGTGCGCTGGAGGCCCTGCTGAAGCTGGAGGCGGCGGCGGCCGAGCTCACCGCGTTCCACTCCGTGGCCACGCAGCTCCATGTGCTCGGTGAGGCCCGAGGGGCCACGGAGGACTGAGCGGACCCGTGGTGCGGCGCTGATCAGGGGCTTGGCGGCAGACGGAGTACACCACAGACCACCCGATCGAGTGCTCGGCGCCGTATGATCGGGGGAGACCGTCCGGCATGACGGACCGTTCGCTGGGGAATGCACGCCTCAGCGCATCGGGACGCCGCGAAGGGTTCCGGGCGGCGAATTGGCGTAGAGGGCGGGTTTCACGGGGCCGATTCCCTGCCTATCCTGAAGGGGACCCCCGGTCGCCCCGGCGACTGCACGATGAGGAGGACTCCGTGCCGCTCTCGGAGCACGAGCAGCGAATGCTCGAGCAGATGGAGCGAGCGCTGTACGCCGAAGATCCCAAGTTCGCGACAGCGCTTGAGGGAAGCGGGCTGCGTACGTACACCCGGCGACGGGTCTACCAGGCGGTCGTCGGCTTCCTGGTTGGTATTGCGCTCCTCATGGCTGGAATGGTCGCGGTTCAGATCTGGCTGAGCGTGGTGGGCTTCCTCGTCATGCTGGGCTGTGCGGTGCTCGCCGTCACCGGTTGGCGCAAAGCTCCCAAGCCGGGTGAGCAGCCGACCGTGCCGGGCTCGCCCGCAGCTCGTCGGCAGAGCCGACAACGCCGCTCCATGATGGACCGCATCGAACAGCGCTGGCAGCGTCGTCGCGACGAGCAGGGCGGCAACTGAGCCTCCGGCTTCGCCGCAGCCGACATACGTGTGAAGGGTCGTCCACCCACATCCGGGTGGACGACCCTTCACGCGTATGCGCTGCCGAAGCCCCGGAAACGCTGGCCCTTGAAGTACCAGGACCGACGCGCCAAGCCCGACGCGCCAAGCCCGACGCGCCAAGCCCGACGCGCCAAGCCCGACGCGCCAAGCCCGAAGTGCCCGCCTCGTGGTGCCGGGTCCGTTATGCCGTTCCCCGTCGGCCCCCGCCAGGCGGGCCCCCGCCAGGCCGGGGAACTGCTCAAGCCTGGCGGAGGGGGAGGGACCTGGGGCGGTCCGCGTCAGCCGTTCTGGCGCGACGGACGGTGGAACAGGGCCTGCCGACGGGCGGACAGCCGGGTTGCCAGAGCTGTCCAGGCGGCAGAGGCCATCCAGATCACCCGGACGGCCGAACGGGGGAGGAAGAGAGCACGCAGGCGCGCGGGACCGCTCGCGGACGTCCTGAAGGACTCCCCGACCCGGCGCGCGTCGTTCGCGAGGCCCGCCATCGGCCGGGGGTGCGGAGCGTAGAGAACCAGCTCCACGGCCACGGCCAGCCGGTACACCGCCGCCGCGGCCTCCGGATCCAGTTCCCCGAGCCCGACGATCCGCTCGGCCGTCTTCCTCGGTGTCTGCGACTCCGTCGGCCCGATCCCGTAGTCCCACGCCGTATCGGTCACCTCCGACCAGGCCCCCAGCGTGTACGCCGCCACGTCCGCCTCGGTGCGGCCGTGGCCGCCGAGCCGGACCGCCCGTACCCGCAGCCGCCACAGCATGGGCAGCAGCAGCACTCCCAGGACCAGGAGCCCGGCCAGCGTCAGCAGGAGGATCGCCGTCCAGGGCCCGTCGTCGTCCGCGGGGCCGAGCGCCGCCGCCTCGGACTGCTCCGGGCAGGCCGCCAGCTTCCGCAGCTGGGGCGAGCAGCTCTCGCTCGCCGACGGTTCGGCCGAGGGCGCCGCGGACGTCGAGAGCGTCGGCTTCGGGGCCGCGGACTCGGCCTCGCCCGGTGTGTTCGTCTGGGTGTACGACGGCACCGACCCCCGGCTCGGGGTCGGCTCGAAACGGGTCCAGCCCACGCCCTCGAAGTACAGCTCGGGCCAGGCGTGCGCGTCCCGCAGCCCCACCGCCATCGAACCGTCCGCCTGCGGGGTCCCCGCCGTGAAGCCGACCGCCACGCGGGCCGGAATCCCGAGGGTGCGCGCCATCGAGGCCATCGCGAAGGAGAAGTGGACGCAGAAGCCCTCCTTCTTCTTCAGGAAGTTCGCGATCGCGGCGGAGCCGCTGCCGGCCTGCACCTGGGTGTTGTACCGGAAGTCGCCGCTGACGGCGAAGTAGTCCTGGAGCTTGACCGCCTGCTCGTAGTGGTTGGCCGAGCCCGCGGTGACCTTGCGGGCCGTTTTCGCCACCACCGCGGGCAGCGACCTCGGAACCTGGGTGTACTCGCGCCTCATCGCGGGCGAGGCCTCCGGGGCGCCCGCCAGCTGCTGCGCCGTCGGTACCACCATCAGGCTCGTGACCTCGTACCGCACGCCACGGGTGTTCTGCCCGTGGTCGCCGACGAGGGTGCGCCCCACCGGTTCGTAACGCCAGCTGCCCTTGATGTCCACCTTGCTGGCCGGATACGGCATCGGCAGCCAGTCCTGCGCGTACCAGTCGGCCGCCGCGATCCGGGTCCGGATCGCCGCCCGCTTGACCTGGCCGTCCAGACCGACCGGCGCCGGGAACGTCTTCGGCACGTCCACGATGTGGCGCTGCGCCGGCTTCCACGCCGTGCCGTCGAAGTCGTCCAGCGAGACGATCCGCAGATACAGGTTCTGTGTGTCCGCGGTGTCCGTGCGGTACGTCAAGACCGTGCGGTCCTCGTCCACGTTCAGACTGTCGCGGAGCGAGACCAACGGGTTCACCGCGGCGATCGTGCCGCCGCCCCCGGTGCCGTTGCCGATGCCCCGGCCCGCGCCGTCCAGCAGACCGCCGTCGAGCCCGGGCAGCGCGAACGGCACGAACAGGGCGACGACCACGGCGACCGCCCCGATCCGCCGCCCGAAGCGGACGGGCGCGACGACACCGCTCGCGGACTCCTGGCCGGGTGCCCGGGCCGCTCCGCCGAAGACGCGGCCCCACTGCGAGAGCCGGTCCCGGCTCTCGGTCAGCAGCAGCATCAGATAGCCGGTCGCCGCGAGCAGGAAGCACAGCCAGCCCGCGCCGCCGTTGAGGCCCGCGGCGACCGAGTACAGGGCGAGCAGCGGAAGGCCGGCGGGCGCGGCGCTGCGGTAGGTCACCGCGAGGGTGTCCACCAGGAGCCCGATCACCAGGACGCCGCCGATCATCATCAGCCGGATCCCGTCCGACAGCGGAGCCGGGATCGAGTACCTGCCGATGTCGTCGGCGCCCGCCTGGAGCAGTGCCGAGAAGTGCTGGAAGGCCTCGGGCCCGGGGACGATCCCGGCGAGGGCCTGTTGCCGGGCGAAGATCAGCGTCAGCAGCATCAGCGTCGCCAGCGCCTGGGCCGCCACGGTCAGAGGCCGGGCCAGCGGGACCCTCCGGGTCAGCGCCCCGACCCCGGTCTGCACGGCCAGCAGGAACGCCGCCTGGAAGATCCACGTCTCCGGACTCACCAGCGGCAGCAGAGCGGTCGACGTCATCACCGTGGCCGCCGCCGCCCACAGCGCCAATCGGGCCCGCCCGCTCATACGCCACCATCCCCCGCGGTAGTACCCGTCGACGCCACATGCGTGCGCTGACGGTCCGCCTCGCGCCACAGCCCGGCGAGCGACGCCCCCCGCGGCACCCTCACGGCGGTCCAGCCCGCCTCGCGCAGCATGCGCACCGGGTCCGTGCCCTCCGACGGGCCGGGCGCCTCGGCCGGCTCCCGCACCCAGGACTCACTGTCCAGCAGAAACGCGATGGCCCCGCCGCTGCGCTGGCGCATCTTGCCGAGCACGTCCGCCTGCTCCTCGTCGAGATCGCCGAGGAAGGCGATCAGCAGTCCTTCGTCGCCGCCGCGCAGCACTTCGTACGCCCGGGACAGGCCCGTGCCGTCCGAGTGGTCGACGACGGCGAGCGTGTCCATCATCATCCCCGCCGCGTCCGCCGACTCCTGGCTCGTGCCCGCGAACCCGTCGGAGCCCTCGCCGGGCACCGAACTGCCGGTGTCCGTCAGAAGGCGTACCGAGAAGCTCCGTTCGAGCATGTGCAGCAGCGTGGACGCCGTTCCCGAGACCGCCCATTCGAAGGCCGAGTCGGGTCCCACGCCCTGGAAGGCGATGCCCCGGGTGTCCAGCAGCACGGTGCAGCGGGAGCGCTGGGGCTGTTCCTCGCGGCGGACCATCAGCTCGCCGTAGCGGGCGGTCAGCCGCCAGTGCACACGGCGCAGGTCGTCGCCGTAGCGGTACCCGCGCGGAATGATGTCGTCCTCGCCGGCCAGGGTGAGCGAGCTCTGCCGTCCGTCGCCGTACCCCTTCGCGTCGCCGGTCAGCCGCACCGGTGGCAGCGTCTCCACGCGCGGTATGACGGTCAGGGTGTCGTACGCCGAGAAGTCGCGGGTCAGCTCGCACATGCCGAACGCGTCGGTCAGCCGAAGTTGCAGCGGGCCCAGCGGATAGCGGCCGCGCAGGTCCGAGCGGACCCGGTAGGACACCTCGCGGCGGCCGCCCGCCTCCACCCGGTCCAGCACGAAGCGCGGGCGTGGACCGAGGACGTACGGAACCTTGTCCTGGAGCATCAGCAGGCCGGTGGGCAGCCGCGAGATGTTGTCCATGCGCAGATGCACGCGGGCCTCGGAGCCCGCGGGCACGCGCCCGGGGGAGAGCCTGCGGCTGCCCGCGACCCGGTAGCGGGTGCGGTACAGCACGGCCGCGCAGAGCAGCGGCACGATCGCGAGGAGCAGGCCGACCCGGCGCAGATCGTTCTGCCCCAGCACGTACGCGCAGATGATCGCGGCCACACCGGCGGCCAGGAACGAGCGACCGCGTGTGGTGAGCCCGGCGAGCGCGGTGCGCAGCCCGCCCTTGTCCCCCTCGGCGGTGTGCTCCGTGCTCGCCTGTTTCATCACAGCCTCCGGGGCGGCTGCTGACCGAACGTGGGCGCGCCCCGGCCCATCGAGAGGCCGGACTGCTGGGGAGCGGCGGGCACCTGGGTGCGCTGGAGGATCTCCTGCACGACCTGCTCGGACGTGCGGCGGTTCAACTGCGCCTGGGCCGTGGGCAGCAGGCGGTGGGCCAGGACCGCGGAGGCGAGCGCCTGCACATCGTCCGGCAGGGCGAAGTCCCGGCCGCTGAGAGCGGCGGACGCCTTCGCCGCGCGCAGCAGATGCAGCGTGGCACGCGGTGAGGCACCGAGTCTCAGGTCGGGGTGGGTGCGCGTGGCGGCCACGAGGTCCACCGCGTAGCGGCGCACCGGGTCGGCGACATGGACGGTGCGGACCGCGTCGATCAGTTTCACGATGTCGTGCGCGTGGGCGACCGGCTGGAGGTCGTCCAGCGGGCTCACGCCGCCGTGGACGTCCAGCATCTGCAGTTCGGCTTCCGCGCTGGGGTAGCCGATGGAGACACGGGCCATGAAGCGGTCGCGCTGGGCCTCCGGCAGAGGGTAGGTGCCCTCCATCTCGACCGGGTTCTGGGTGGCCACCACCATGAACGGGCTGGGCAGTTCGTAGGTCTGCCCGTCGATGGTGACCTGGCGCTCCTCCATCGACTCCAGGAGCGCGGACTGCGTCTTGGGCGAGGCGCGGTTGATCTCGTCGCCGATCACGATCTGCGCGAAGATCGCGCCCGGCTTGAACTCGAAGTCCCGGCGCTGCTGGTCCCAGATCGACACACCCGTGATGTCCGAGGGCAGCAGGTCGGGCGTGAACTGGATGCGCCGTACCGAGCAGTCGATGGAACGCGCCAGCGCCTTGGCCAGCATGGTCTTGCCGACGCCGGGGACATCCTCGATCAGAAGATGTCCCTCGGCGAGCAGCACGGTCAGCGAAAGCCGTACGACCTCAGGCTTGCCTTCGATCACTCCTTCCACCGAACCGCGGACACGCTCCGCAGTGGCGGTCAGATCTGTGAGGCTCGCTCGATCGTCATAGGTCGTCACCCGGCCCTCCTAGGCCCGTTCGGGCCGACGCCCTGTGCGGACCGGCCCACCCCGAAACACGGGCACCACGCGCGAAAGGTTCCGCGTGACGCCACACCCGCATTCTTGTTGCCGTTACCGGTTCGTGTCATCCGCCTGTGGACAAGTGGCCGCGATATGTCAGTTCTTACGGCTCTTTGGGCACCGGACAGCCGGGGTTTTGGTGCAGAGAGGGTCCCACGAGCTGCGGAGGACCGGCGACCGGGGGCTCCCGCGGGGCCCGTCAGGAGGGGTCGATCTCCCGCAGCAGGCCCGTCGTGACATCGAAGACGAAGCCCCGTACGTCGTCGGTGTGCACCAGAAAAGGGGAGGTGCGCACGCGCTGCATCGACTGCCGTACGTCCTGTTCGACGTCCCGGAAGGCCTCGACCGCCCAGGCGGGGCGCTGGCCGACCTCCATCTCCAGGTCGTGCCGGAACTCCTCCGTGAGGGATTCCAGGCCACAGCCGGTGTGGTGGATGAGGGCCACGCTGCGGGTGCCGAGGGCGCGCTGGCTGATGGTGAGGGAGCGGATCACGTCGTCGGTGACCACGCCGCCCGCGTTGCGGATGGTGTGGCAGTCGCCGAGCTGCAGGCCGAGCGCGGCGTGCAGGTCGAGACGGGCGTCCATGCACGCGACCACGGCGACCCGCAGCACGGGGCGGGCGTCCATTCCCGGGTCGGAGAAGGCGGCGGCGTATTTCCCGTTCGCGTCGACGAGTCGGTCGGTGACCGTGCGTCCCTCGTCTATGGCGTCTTCGGGTTCGGTGGGAACAGATGCGGAAGTCGACATACCTGTGACGTTACTGGTCACGCCTGGGCCGGTCCTGTTGTGAGAGGGGACAAAGAATGTCATCGCGGCTTGTTGTGAGGTAATCCACACGGGCGGTGACGACGTGCCCGTTCGGGTGATTCTTCCGGATCCGCGGCTTCGGTCCGAGCGCCGTCCGCGACGCGCAAGCCGGTTGGTTGACCGCGCGACACCGTGGACTAAAGTGACGCGAAGCGGGAGGCGAGGCTCTCCCCGTTGGACTGTTTTCCCCAGGAGACCCGGCGACTTTCCGGAGTTTCCCCGCGTGCGCGGCGCGTACGTACGGCTCGGCCTCCTCCTGCTCCCGGTCGGCCGACGCCCTTCATCCGGCGCCGGCAGGCCTCCCCTTCCCGAGCGGGTGGGGACCCGGCGGTGCGTACGGCCGCGCCGGACCTGAGAGGGCCCGGAATGAAAGGGCGCGAAGCGCTTCCCGACGAGGGTGACAGCGGGCGACCGGAGGGACAGAGCCGACACGTCCCGGTCATGCTCCGGCGGTGCCTGGACATGCTGGCCCCGGCCCTCGCCGAGCCGGGAGCCGTGGTCGTCGACTGCACGCTCGGGCTCGGCGGTCACAGCGAGGCACTGCTCACCCGGTTCCCCGGAGTGCGGCTCGTCGCCCTGGACCGTGACAAGGAGGCGCTGCGCCTCTCCGGAGAGCGGCTCGCCCCCTACGGTGACCGCGCCGCGCTGGTGCACGCCGTCTACGACGAACTGCCCGACGTGCTCGACCGCCTGGACATCCCGCGCGTCCAGGGCATCCTGTTCGACCTCGGTGTCTCGTCCATGCAACTCGACGAGGCCGACCGGGGGTTCGCGTACGCGCAGGACGCCCCGCTCGACATGCGCATGGACCAGACGACGGGCATGAGCGCCGCCGAGGTGCTCAACACCTACCCGCCGGGCGAACTGGTGCGGATCCTGCGGGCGTACGGCGAGGAGAAGCAGGCCAAGCGGATCGTCTCCGCGGTCGTGCGCGAGCGCGAGAAGGACCCCTTCACCAACAGCGCGCGGCTCGTCGAGCTGATCCGTGACGCGCTGCCCCAGGCGGCCAAGCGCACCGGCGGCAACCCCGCCAAGCGCACCTTCCAGGCGCTGCGCATCGAGGTCAACGGCGAACTGAGTGTCCTGGAGAGGGCGATTCCCGCGGCCGTGAAGGCCCTCGCCGTCGGCGGCCGCATCGCCGTGCTGTCGTACCACTCGCTGGAGGACCGGCTGGTCAAGCAGGTGTTCGCGGCCGGCGCCGCCAACACCGCGCCGCCCGGACTGCCGGTGGTCCCCGAGCGCTACCAGCCCCGGCTCAAGCTCCTCACCCGCGGTGCCGAACTTCCCACCGAGGAAGAGGTCGCCGAGAACCGGCGGGCCGCTCCCGCCCGGCTGCGGGGAGCGGAGCGCATCCGCGAGGAGTCCGCCGAGTGAGGCGCGGGGAGAAGGAGGGGCCGTGAGGCGGAAACCCGGGCTCGCGCGACGCCGTGGGCCCGATTCCCGGACCCGCCGGACGGCGGGGACCGGGCATCCGGACCCGCGCCGGTTCCCCGGGACCGGGAACCGGACGCACGACGGGTTCGTGAATAGGGGAACCGGACCCATGGAGCGGCCGTGAAGGCGGCGCACCAGAGCCACAGGGAGGGCGCGTGAGCGGCAGACCCGAACTCAGGGGACGGGCCGCCCGGCTCGCGCGGCTCCTCCCGTCCGGGGCCGGGCAGGCGGCCCGCACCCCCTTCGTCCTCCTGGTCGTCCTTCTCCTCGGCGGCGGCCTCATCGGGCTCCTCGTGCTGAACTCGGCGCTCAGCGAAGGCGCGTTCCGGCTCGACGACCTCCAGAAGGAGACCAAGAGCCTGACCGACGAGGAACAGGCCCTCCAGCGGGACGTGGACGCCTACTCGGCCCCCGACGCCCTCCAGCGCCGCGCCCGCGAACTCGGCATGGTCCCCGGCGGCGATCCGGCCTTCCTCGGCCCCGACGGCAAGGTCAGGGGCGTTCCCGGAGCCGCCGGATCCGCCGCGCGCGCCCCGATGGTTCCCCCGCCCGAGGTCCTCGCCCCCTCCCCGGCCCGCACCCCGAGCCGGGCCGCGGGAGCGTCCACACAGCCCCCCACGACCCCTGGCAGGTGACGGAAGTGTCCGACAGGGAACCGCCGCGCCGCCGGCCGCCCGGCCCCGCCGGGCCCGCGCGCCGCCCCGGCCGGAACCGTCCGGGGCCGGGTGCCCGCCCGGTACGCCGCCCGGCCGCGAACCGCTCCGACGGCCCGCGTCTCATCCGGCTCGGCAGCCCGCGCCCCCGTCTGCGCATGGTCAGCCTCGCCCTGACGCTGGTGATGATCGCGTTCGTCGTACGGCTCCTCCAGGTGCAGGCCGTGGACGCGGGCACCTACGCCGCCAAGGCCGAGCAGAACCGCTACGTCGGGCGCACCCTGGCCGCCGAGCGCGGCGGGATCACCGACCGGGACGGCGTCGAACTGGCGACGAGCGTGGACGCCTACGACATCACCGCGGACCCGACGATGTTCACCCGCGAGGCCACCGAGGTGGGGGACGCGCCCGAACAGGCCGCCGCGCTCCTCGGCCCGATCATCGGCCAGGACGTCGACACCGTCGCCAGGAAGCTGCGGACGGAGAACACCCGCTACGTCCTCCTCGCGCACCGCCGCACCCCCCAGGTCTGGCAGCAGATCAAGGACCTGAAGGGCACCCTCGGGACCAAGGCCGAGACCGACCGGAGCACGGTCAACGTCCTCGCGGGCGTCCTCGCGGTACCGGCCAGCAAGCGGGTGTACCCGAACGGCGACCTCGCCGCCGGGATACTGGGCTGGGTCAACGCCGAGGGCAAGGGCGGCGGCGGCATCGAGCAGCAGCTGGACAAGGAGCTCACCGGCAAGGACGGCAAGATCCGCTACGCCCAGTCCGGGGGCCGTCAGGTGCCGACCGTGGGCTCCACCGAGACCCCGGCCGTGGCCGGGTCCGACGTCGAGCTCACCATCGACCGGGACATCCAGTGGGCCGCGCAGGACGCCATCACCGAGCAGGTGAAGAAGTCCAGGGCGGACCGCGGCTACGTGATAGTGCAGGACACCAGGACCGGCCAGATCCTCGCCATGGCCAACGCTCCCGGCTTCGACCCCAACGACCTCACCCAGGCCGACGCGGCGGCCATGGGCAACGCGGCGCTCCAGGACGCGTACGAGCCCGGCTCCACCGCCAAGCTGATGTCGATGGCCGCCGTCCTCCAGGAGAACGCCGCGACGCCCGCGACCCATGTCGTCGTGCCCAACCGGCTGCACCGCGGCGACCGGCTCTTCCAGGACGACGTCGACCACAAGACCTGGAACCTCACGCTCAACGGCGTGCTCGCCATGTCCAGCAACATCGGCACCATCCTGGCGACCGGCCAGCTCGGGAAGACCCAGAAACAGGCCAACCAGGTCCTCTACTCGTATCTGCGCAAGTTCGGCATCGGCAGCCACACCGGGCTCGGTTTCCCCGGCGAGACGGCGGGCATCCTCGCTCCCGCCGACAAGTGGTCGACCTCGCAGCAGTACACGATCCCTTTCGGCCAGGGCGTGTCGATCAACGCGATGCAGGCGGCCTCCGTCTACTCGACGATCGCCAACGGCGGCGTCCGCGTCGAACCGACCCTGGTGCGCGGCACGAAGGGGCCCGACGGCCGCTTCACACCCGCCGCCGAGCCGAGGAAGACCCGGGTCGTGAGCGAGAAGACGGCGAAGACACTCGCCCAGATGCTGGAGTCCGTGGTGGACGACAAGCAGGGCACCGGCATCAGGGCGCGCATCCCCGGGTACCGGGTCGCGGGCAAGACCGGTACGGCCAACCGCGTGGATCCGGCCACCGGGAAGTACCACGGCTACACCTCCTCCTTCGCCGGCTTCGCCCCCGCCGACAAGCCCCGGATCACCGTCTACTGCGCGATCCAGAACGCCACGAAGGGCAGCTACTTCGGCGGCCAGATCTGCGGACCCGTCTTCAAGCAGGTGATGGAGTTCGCCCTCAAGACCCTTCAGGTCCCGCCCACCGGCGCGCCCGCCGCCCGTCTGCCCGTGGAGTTCAAGCCGTGACCGCCCCCGACCGCACGCCCTGATCAGCCCTCACGCACAACGGACCAGGAACCACTCGTGACAACGATCACCCCGGACCCCGGGAACCAGCCCACCCCTCACACCCCGTCCGCGCCCTCGCTTCGCCCCGGCGGGGGTGAGCCCGGTACGCTCACCGCCGTGCCACAAGCTGATCAGTCCCAAACCACCCAGAAGGGCGTCCCTGTGACATATCCGGGGCCGCCGCGTCCGGTTCACGTCTCCGCCATCCCCGTCGCGGAGCTGGCCGATCAGCTGGGCGCCGAGAAGCCGGCGAGCGGCGCCGGGGTCACGGGCATCACCCATGACTCCCGGGCGGTGCGGCCCGGCGACGTGTACGCCGCCCTGCCCGGCGCCCGTCTGCACGGAGCCGACTTCGTGACCCAGGCGGCCGGCCTCGGCGCCGTCGCCGTGCTCACCGACCCGACCGGCGCCGACCGCGCCGCGGCCACCGGTCTGCCGGTCCTCGTCGTCGAGAACCCGCGCGGATCGATGGGAGAGCTGGCGGCCACCATCTACGGCCACCCGGGGCGCGATCTCCTCCAGATCGGCATCACGGGCACCTCCGGCAAGACCACGACGGCCTACCTCGTCGAGGGCGGCCTCAAGACGGTCCGCTCCACCGGCCTGATCGGCACCGTCGAGATGCGCATCGGCGACGAGCGCATCAAGTCCGAGCGCACCACACCCGAGGCCACCGACCTCCAGGCCCTGTTCGCCGTCATGCGCGAGCGCGGGGTCGACTCCGTCGCGATGGAGGTCTCCAGCCACGCGCTGGTCCTCGGCCGCGTCGACGGCTGCGTCTTCGACGTCGCCGTCTTCAACAACCTCAGCCCGGAACACATGGAGTTCCACACGGGCATGGAGGACTACTTCCAGGCCAAGGCCCAGCTGTTCACGGCCAGGCGCAGCCGGCTCGGCGTCGTGAACCTCGACGACGAGTACGGCCGCAGGCTCGCCGGGGAGGCCACCGTCCCCGTCGTCACCTTCTCCGCCGAGGGCCACCCGGACGCCGACTGGCGCGCCGAGGAGGTCGAGGTCGGCCCGATGGACTCGACGTTCACCGCGGTCGGCCCCAAGGGCGAGCGGATCACCGCCCGCTCGCCGCTCGCCGGCCCCTTCAACGTGGCGAACACGCTCGCCGCGATCGTCGCCCTCGCCGCCGCCGGGATCGACCCGCAGACCGCGGCCGACGGCATCGCCGCCGTCCCCGGGGTCCCGGGCCGGCTGGAGCGCGTGGACGAGGGCCAGCCCTACCTCGCCGTCGTCGACTACGCCCACAAGACGGACGCCGTCGAATCCGTCCTGCGCGCCCTGCGCAAGGTGACCGAGGGCAGACTGCACGTGGTGCTCGGCTGCGGCGGCGACCGTGACAGGACCAAGAGGAAGCCGATGGGCGCGGCCGTGGCCCGGCTCGCCGACACCGCCGTCCTCACCTCCGACAACCCCCGTTCCGAGGATCCGCTCGCGATCCTCGCCACGATGCTCGCGGGAGCCGCCGAGGTACCGGCCCACGAGCGGGGCGAGGTCCAGGTCTTCGAGGACCGGGCCGCCGCCATCGCCGCGGTCGTCGCGCGCGCAAAGCCGGGAGACACCGTGCTGGTCGCGGGCAAGGGCCACGAGCAGGGCCAGGACATCGCCGGGGTGGTGCGTCCCTTCGACGACCGCCAGGTGCTTCGCGAAGCTATCCAGCAGACCCAGGGATGAACTTGTGATCGCCCTTTCTCTCGCCGAGATCGCAGCAGTCGTCGGCGGGCAGACGTACGACATACCGGATCCGGCCCTACAGGTCACCGGACCGGTCGTCAGGGACTCCCGTGAGGTGGAGTCCGGCAGCCTCTTCGTCGCCTTCGCCGGCGAACGCGTGGACGGGCACGACTACGCCGGGGCGGTGATCGCGGCCGGCGCGGCCGCCGTCCTGGCGTCCCGCCCCGTCGGCGTGCCCGCCATCGTCGTCGACGACGTGCAGACGGCCCTCGGCGCCCTCGCCCGCCATGTCGTCGAACGGCTCGGCGCGACCCTCGTGGCCCTCACCGGCTCCGCGGGCAAGACCAGCACCAAGGACCTGATCGCCCAGGTGCTGCGGAGCAAGGCGCCGACCGTCTTCACCCCCGGTTCCCTCAACAACGAGATCGGACTGCCGCTCACCGCGCTCAGCGCCACCGAGGAGACGAAGTTCCTCGTGCTGGAGATGGGCGCCCGCGGCGTCGGCCACATCCGTTATCTGACGGAGCTCACCCCGCCGAGGATCGGTCTCGTCCTCAACGTCGGCACCGCCCACATCGGCGAGTTCGGCGGCCGCGAACAGATCGCGCAAGCAAAGGGCGAGCTCGTCGAGAGCCTCCCCGAGGACGGCGCCGCGATCCTGAACGCCGACGATCCCCTCGTCCGCGCCATGGCGTCGCGCACGAAGGCGCGCGTGATCCTCTTCGGAGAGTCCGACGAAGCGGACGTACGGGCCGAGAACGTCCGACTCACGGAGAGCGGACAGCCTTCCTTCAGTCTTCGCACACCCTCCGGGTGCAGTGATGTGACCATGCGCCTGTACGGTGAGCACCACGTGTCGAACGCGCTCGCCGCGGCCGCCGTCGCCCATGAGCTGGGCATGTCCGCAGACGAGATCGCCCGCGCGCTCTCCGATGCGGGCTCCCTCTCCCGCTGGCGGATGGAGGTCACCGAGCGCCCGGACGGCGTGACGGTCGTCAACGACGCCTACAACGCGAACCCCGAGTCCATGCGGGCCGCCCTGCGCGCGCTCGCGGCAATGGGCAAGGGACGTCGTACGTGGGCGGTGCTCGGTCAGATGGCCGAGCTCGGGGACGAGGCGCTCGCCGAGCACGACGCGGTCGGACGGCTTGCCGTCCGGCTCAATGTCGGCAAGCTCGTCGCGGTCGGGGGCAGGGAAGCGTCCTGGCTGCAACTGGGCGCATATAACGAGGGTTCGTGGGGTGAGGAGTCGGTGCACGTGTCCGACGCACAGGCGGCTGTCGACCTGTTGCGCAGCGAGCTGCGCCCAGGGGACGTCGTGCTCGTGAAGGCGTCCAGGTCCGTCGGGCTGGAACGGGTGGCGCTCGCGCTGCTCGCCGACGGTACCGAGGGTGAGGTTTCCGCCCGATGATGAAGCAGATCCTGTTCGCGGGAGTCCTCGGTCTGTTCCTGACCCTGGCCGGCACTCCGCTGCTGATCAAGCTGCTGGCCAAGAAGGGCTACGGCCAGTACATCCGCGACGACGGCCCGCGCGAGCACGCCAGCAAGCGCGGCACGCCGACCATGGGTGGTATCGCCTTCATCCTGGCGACGATCGCCGCCTACTTCCTGAGCAAGCTCATCACCGGCTACGCGCCGACCTACTCGGGTCTGCTGGTCCTCGGCCTGATGTTCGGCATGGGCGTGGTCGGCTTCCTCGACGACTACATCAAGATCGTCAAGCGGCGTTCGCTCGGCCTGCGGGCCAAGGCGAAGATGGCCGGGCAGCTCATCGTCGGCATCGGTTTCGCGGTGCTGGCCCTGATGTTCCCCGACAACCGGGGCAACACCCCGGCCTCCACCAAGCTGTCGTTCATCACCGACTTCGGCTGGACGATCGGCCCGGTGCTGTTCGTGCTCTGGGCGCTGTTCATGATCCTCGCGATGTCGAACGGCGTGAACCTCACCGACGGCCTCGACGGTCTCGCCACCGGCGCCTCCGTCCTCGTCTTCGGCGCCTACACGTTCATCGGCGTCTGGCAGTTCCAGGAGTCCTGCGCCAACGCGACGACCCTGACCAACCCGGGCGCCTGCTACGAGGTGCGCGACCCGCTCGACCTGGCCGTGGTCGCCTCCGCGCTGATGGGTGCCTGCCTGGGCTTCCTGTGGTGGAACACCTCACCCGCGAAGATCTTCATGGGCGACACCGGTTCGCTCGCCCTCGGCGGTGTCCTCACCGGCCTGGCCATCCTCTCCCGCACGGAGCTGCTGGTGGCCATCATGGGCGGCCTGTTCGTCCTCATCACCATGTCGGTCGTCATCCAGGTCGGCTCGTTCCGGCTCACCGGCAAGCGCGTCTTCCGCATGGCACCGCTCCAGCACCACTTCGAACTCAAGGGCTGGTCCGAGGTCCTTGTGGTGGTCCGATTCTGGATCATCCAGGGTATTTGCGTGATCGTCGGACTCGGCCTCTTCTACGCAGGATGGGCAGCCAAGAAGTGACCAACTGGCAGGGGAAGCGCGTCACCGTCGCCGGTCTCGGCGTCTCGGGAATCCCGGCGGCCAAGGTCCTGCACGGCCTCGGAGCGCTCGTCACGGTCGTCAACGACGGCGACGACGACCGGGCCCGTGCGCAGGCCGCGGAACTGGAGGCGCTCGGCGTCACCGTGCGCCTCGGTGACGGCGCGACCCTGCCCGAGGGCACCGAGCTCATCGTGACCGCGCCCGGCTGGCAGCCGGACAAGCCGCTGTTCGCCGCGGCCGCCGAGGCGGGCGTCCCGGTCTGGGGCGACGTCGAACTCGCCTGGCGGCTGCGGGGACTGGACGGCAGGGAGCCGGCCCCCTGGCTCGCGGTCACCGGCACCAACGGCAAGACCACGACCGTCCAGATGCTCGCCTCCATCCTGAAGGCGGCGGGCCTGCGCACGGCGGCGGTCGGAAACATCGGCGTCTCCCTCCTCGACGCCGTCCTCGGCGAGCAGGAGTACGACGTCCTCGCGGTCGAGCTCTCCAGCTACCAGCTCCACTGGGCGCCCTCGCTGCGCGCCCACTCCGGGGCCGTGCTGAACCTCGCGCCCGACCATCTCGACTGGCACGGCTCCATGGAGGCGTACGCCGCCGACAAGGGCCGTATCTACGAGGGCAATCGGGTCGCGTGCGTCTACAACGTGGCCGACAAGGCCACCGAGGACCTGGTGCGCGCCGCGGACGTCGAGGAGGGGTGCCGCGCCGTCGGCTTCACCCTCGGCGCCCCAGGGCCCTCCCAACTCGGCGTCGTGGACGGCATCCTGGTCGACCGCGCCTTCGTCGAGAACCGGCAGAAGAACGCCCAGGAGCTGGCGGAGGTCTCCGACGTCACTCCGCCCGCCCCGCACAACGTCGCCAACGCCCTTGCCGCGGCGGCCCTCGCGCGTGCCTTCGGGGTGCCTCCCAAGGCCGTACGGGACGGACTGCGGGCCTTCACCCCGGACGCCCACCGCATCGCTCACGTGGCCGACCTGGACGAGGTCGCCTACGTCGACGACTCCAAGGCCACCAACACGCATGCCGCGGAAGCCTCCTTGGCGGCCTACGAGTCGATCGTGTGGATCGCCGGAGGGCTCGCCAAGGGCGCGACCTTCGACGAGCTCGTCGCCCGGTCGGCGAAGCGGCTGCGGGGCGTCGTCCTGATCGGCGCGGACCGCGCGCTGATCCGTGAAGCCCTGGCGCGACACGCCCCCGAGGTACCGGTCGTCGACCTCGACCGGACCGACACTGGGGCGATGCTCGCGGCTGTCCAGGAGGCCAGGAGGCTCGCCGGGCCCGGGGACACCGTGCTGCTGGCCCCGGCCTGCGCTTCGATGGACATGTTCGCCAACTACAACAAGCGCGGTGACGCGTTCGCGGAGGCGGTCCGCGAACTCGGCGCCTGACCCGGTTGCCTGGCCGGGCGGACCAGGGAGGGACGCACGCGTGACATCGCTGTGGACCGAAGACTCCGATGCCGACTAGCCGCACCGGCCGTCCTCCCGTGCGGCGGGCCGGCCGTCCCGCCGCCGGGGTGCCGCGCGACAACCCCGTACGCCGTTTCCACCTGCGTGCCCGCAAGGCCTGGGACCGCCCGCTGACGGCGTACTACCTGATCCTCGGCGGCAGCCTGCTGATCACCGTGCTGGGGCTCGTGATGGTCTACTCGGCCTCGCAGATCACGGCGCTCCAGCTCTCGCTGCCCGGGTCGTACTTCTTCCGCAAGCAGTTCCTGGCCGCCCTGATCGGCGGTGCGCTGCTGTTCGCCGCCTCCCGGATGCCGGTGAAACTGCACCGGGCGCTGGCCTACCCGATCCTGGCCGGCGCCGTCTTCATGATGATTCTGGTGCAGGTGCCCGGGATAGGTCTCTCGGTCAACGGCAACCAGAACTGGATCCCGCTGGGCGGCTCGTTCCAGATCCAGCCCAGCGAGTTCGGCAAGCTCGCGCTCGTGCTGTGGGGTGCCGATCTGCTCGCCCGCAAACAGGACAAGCGGCTGCTGACCCAGTGGAAGCACATGCTGGTGCCGCTCGTGCCCGCCGCCTTCATGCTGCTCGGCCTGATCATGCTGGGCGGCGACATGGGCACGGCGATCATCCTCACGGCCATCCTGTTCGGGCTGCTGTGGCTGGCCGGGGCGCCCACCCGGCTGTTCGTGGGCGTGCTCTCCGTCGCGCTGGCGATCGGCTTCCTCCTCATCAGGACGAGCCCCAACCGCATGTCCAGGCTGGCCTGCATCGGCGCCACCGAGCCGGGGCCGAACGACACGTGCTGGCAGGCCGTGCACGGCATCTACGCCCTCGCCTCCGGCGGGCTCTTCGGCTCCGGCCTCGGGGCCAGTGTGGAGAAATGGGGCCAACTGCCCGAAGCGCACACCGACTTCATCTTCGCCATCACTGGGGAGGAACTGGGCCTCGCGGGGACGCTGTCGGTGCTCGCCCTGTTCGCGGCTCTAGGCTATGCGGGTATCCGCGTGGCCGGACGCACGGAGGACCCCTTCGTGAGGTATGCCGCGGGAGGCGTGACCACCTGGATCACGGCGCAGGCCGTGATCAACATCGGTGCGGTGCTCGGTCTGCTGCCGATCGCCGGTGTCCCGCTCCCGCTGTTCTCCTACGGGGGTTCCGCCCTGCTGCCGACCATGTTCGCCATCGGGTTGCTGATCGCCTTCGCGCGTGAGGACCCCGCTGCGCGGGCGGCTCTCGCGATGCGGCAACCCCGCTTTGGCAGAAAGCGGGGTGCGGTGAGAGAGTCCGCAAGGGCCGCGGGGCCCCGGAGATGGAACACGATGCGACGGCGTGCCTCTGCGGCGCGTTCGTCCGGAGAGCGGTGAATTTCGGTGCATGTCGTACTCGCCGGCGGGGGGACCGCCGGCCACATCGAGCCCGCGCTCGCCCTCGCGGATGCCCTGCGCAGGCAGGACCCGACCGTGGGAATCACGGCCCTGGGCACGGAACGCGGACTGGAGACCCGGCTCGTACCCGAGCGCGGCTACGAACTCGCGCTGATCCCGGCCGTACCGCTGCCGCGCAAGCCCACCCCCGAACTGATCACCGTCCCGGGACGGTTGCGCGGCACGATCAAGGCCGTCGAGCAGATCATGGAGCGGACCAAGGCGGACGCGGTCGTCGGCTTCGGCGGTTACGTGGCCCTGCCCGGCTACCTGGCGGCCAAGCGCCTCGGCGTGCCGATCATCATCCACGAGGCCAACGCCCGCCCCGGCCTCGCCAACAAGATCGGATCGCGGTACGCGGCCCAGGTGGCCGTCTCCACGCCCGACAGCAAGCTCCGCGGGGCGCGTTACATCGGCATCCCGCTGCGCCGCTCCATCGCCACCCTCGACCGGGCCGCCGTACGGCCCGAGGCGCGCGCCGCGTTCGGGCTCGACCCGAACCTGCCGACGCTGCTCGTGTCGGGCGGCTCGCAGGGTGCCCGCCGCCTCAACGAGGTGGTCCAGCAGGCGGCTCCGTACCTCCAGCAGGCCGGGATCCAGATCCTGCACGTGGTGGGTCCGAAGAACGAACTGCCACAGGTGCACCAGATGCCGGGAATGCCCCCGTATGTCCCGGTATCGTACGTGGACCGGATGGATCTCGCGTACGCCGCGGCCGACATGATGCTCTGCCGTTCGGGCGCGATGACCGTCGCCGAGCTCTCCGCCGTCGGACTGCCCGCCGCCTACGTCCCGCTGCCCATCGGCAACGGCGAACAGCGGCTGAACGCCCAGCCGGTGGTCAAGGCCGGCGGCGGACTGCTGGTCGACGACGCGGAGCTGACCCCGCAGTGGGTGCAGCAGAACGTGCTGCCCGTGCTCGCGGACCCGCACAAGCTGTACGAGATGTCCGTCGCCGCCAGCGAGTTCGGCCGCCGCGACGCCGACGACCTGCTCGTCGGCATGGTGTACGAGGCGATCGCCTCGCGTCACCGCTAGGACCGCACGAGGGAAGGCAGGGAGCGTGGCCGGACCGACGACCGCCGAGCGCGGTGAACGGCAGAAGCTGGAGTCCGGCCCGCCCCGGCCGCCCCTCGCCGGGCGGCTCCGTCGCCTTCGTAGGCTCATCGTCCTTTTGCTCGCCGTGGTGTTGGCCGGGGCCGCCGCGGTGTGGGTCCTCTACGGTTCCGCCTGGCTGCGCACGGAGCGGGTGTCCGTCTCCGGGACGCGGGTGCTGACCGTCGCGCAGGTGCGGGAGGCGGCCGGTGTACCGGTCGGATCCCCGCTGGTCTCCGTCGACACGGACGCGATCGAGGCGCGGCTGCTGAGGGAATTGCCCCGGATCGACTCGGTCGAGGTCGTCCGGTCCTGGCCGCACGGAATCGGTCTGCGCGTGACCGAACGGACTCCGGTCCTGATGGTCAGAAAAGGCGCGAAATTCGTCGAAGTGGACGCCAAGGGTGTCCGGTTCGCCACCGTTTCCGCCGCCCTGAAGGGTGTGCCCGTCCTGGAGTTGACGGTGTCGAAGCGCGCCGCGGCGCGCCGCTTCCCCACCGACCGGCTCGTGCGCGAGGCGGTGCGGATCGCGGGGGACATCCCCGACGAAATCGCCCGTGACACCCGTATCGTCAAGGTCCGTTCCTACGACGCCGTTTCGCTGGAGTTGGGCGGCGGCCGGACCGTCGAGTGGGGCAGCGCCGAGAAGGGCCGGGCGAAGGCCAGGACGCTCCTTGCTCTCATGAAAGCCGATTCCGGGGCCCGGCACTTCGACGTAAGTGCCCCCACAGCCCCCGCATCGTCGGGCAGTTGACTCGCATCGATGCAGGCCAGCACCCTGGTTGGGCAGTGTCGAGCCTGATCACATAGGGTGAAAAGAAAAACGGGAGGTTCGGCGTGTTCGTTGAACGCGCGCCACTTGTCGACTTAGTGTCCTGTTCGGAAGAGTCCAAGGAACAGACACACTGGTAACCCTAAACTTCAGCGTTAGGGTTCGGGTCGGCGTTCGGACCGTCCCATTCGGCATCAGTCGTCGGATCGCGATCGTGCGAGGCGACGACACGTAACTCGAGGCGAGAGGCCTTCGACGTGGCAGCACCGCAGAACTACCTCGCAGTCATCAAAGTCATCGGTGTCGGCGGCGGTGGTGTCAATGCCATCAACCGGATGATCGAGGTCGGTCTCAAGGGCGTCGAGTTCATCGCCATCAACACCGACGCGCAGGCGCTGTTGATGAGCGACGCCGACGTCAAGCTCGACGTCGGCCGGGAACTCACGCGCGGCCTCGGGGCCGGAGCCAACCCGGCAGTCGGCCGCAAGGCCGCCGAGGATCACCGCGAGGAGATCGAGGAGGTCCTCAAGGGGGCCGACATGGTCTTCGTGACGGCCGGAGAGGGCGGCGGCACCGGTACCGGCGGCGCGCCCGTCGTGGCCAACATCGCCCGCTCGCTGGGCGCCCTCACCATCGGCGTGGTCACCCGCCCGTTCACCTTCGAGGGCCGGCGCCGCGCCAACCAGGCCGAGGACGGCATCGCGGAACTCCGCGAAGAGGTCGACACCCTCATCGTCATCCCGAACGACCGGCTGCTGTCCATCTCGGACCGCCAGGTCTCCGTCCTCGACGCCTTCAAGTCGGCGGACCAGGTCCTGCTCTCCGGCGTCCAGGGCATCACCGACCTGATCACCACGCCCGGTCTGATCAACCTCGACTTCGCCGACGTCAAGTCCGTGATGTCCGAAGCCGGTTCGGCCCTCATGGGCATCGGCTCCGCCCGCGGCGACGACCGCGCGGTGGCGGCGGCCGAGATGGCCATCTCCTCGCCGCTCCTCGAAGCCTCCATCGACGGCGCCCGCGGCGTCCTGCTGTCCATCTCCGGCGGCTCCGACCTCGGCCTGTTCGAGATCAACGAAGCGGCCCAGCTGGTCAGCGAGGCGGCGCACCCCGAGGCCAACATCATCTTCGGCGCGGTCATCGACGACGCCCTCGGCGACGAGGTGCGGGTCACCGTCATCGCCGCCGGCTTCGACGGCGGGCAGCCGCCGGCCAAGCGGGAGAACGTCCTCGGCTCGGCCGCGGCCCGACGCGACGACCCGGTCCCGTCGCGTCCCGCCGAGAGCCGCCCGTCCTTCGGGTCGCTCGGCAGCGTCACCCCCAAGGAGCCCGCTCCGGAGCCCGCCCCGGAGCCGGTCAGCGAGCTGCCGGTGTCCCCGCCGGTCCCGCCGTCCCGCTCCTACTCGGACAGCGCGGCCGAGGAACTGGACGTGCCGGACTTCCTGAAGTGATAGGACAGCGCTCCGCTGCGAGCACCGTGAGCGGCGCCCACTTCGCCTTCACCGACAGGTGGGGCGGGGTGAGCGCCGTTCCGTACGAGGAGCTCAACCTCGGCGGGGCGGTCGGCGACGACCCCGGCGCCGTACGCGCCAACCGGGAACTGGCCGCCAAGGCGCTCGGGCTCGACGCGGCCCGGGTCGTCTGGATGAACCAGGTGCACGGGCCGGACGTGGCGGTCGTCGAGGAGCCCTGGGGCGCCTCGGAGATCCCCGCCGTCGACGCGATCGTCACGGCGCGGCGGGGGCTCGCGCTCGCCGTCCTCACCGCCGACTGCACGCCCGTCCTGCTGGCCGACCCCGTCGCCGGGGTGGCGGCCGCAGCGCACGCGGGACGGCCCGGCATGGTCGCCGGCGTGGTTCCCGCGGCCGTACGGGCCATGGTGGAACTCGGCGCCGACCCGGCCAGGATCGTCGCCCGCACCGGCCCCGCCGTCTGCGGGCGGTGCTACGAGGTGCCGGACGCGATGCGCGCGGAGGTCGCCGCCGTGGAACCCGCGGCCTACGCCGAGACCCGGTGGGGGACGCCCGCGGTCGACGTGACCGCCGGGGTGCACGCTCAGCTCGAACGGCTCGGAGTGCGCGACCGGGAGCAGTCGCCGGTGTGCACGATCGAATCGGGGGACCACTTCTCGTACCGACGGGACCGAACGACCGGGCGGCTCGCCGGTTACGTCTGGTTGGACTGATGGGGCATGACGGACCGTAAGGCTCAACTCGCCGCGAATCTGGCGAAAGTGGAAGAGCGCATCACGGCGGCGTGCACGGCCGCCGGGCGCGAGCGCGAAGAGGTGACCCTGATCGTGGTCACCAAGACCTATCCCGCCGGTGATGTGCGGATCCTGTCGGAACTCGGTGTGCGTCACGTGGCCGAGAACCGGGACCAGGACGCTGCGCCCAAGAAGGCGGAGTGCTCGGACCTGCCCCTGTTGTGGCATTTTGTCGGTCAGTTGCAGACCAACAAGGTGCGTTCTGTGGTCGGTTACGCGGATTTCGTGCAGTCCGTCGACCGTTCCCGGCTTGTCACGGCCCTCTCGAAGGAAGCGGTGCTGGCGGAACGCGAAGTGGGGTGCCTGGTCCAGGTCGCGCTGGACGCGCAGGAGAGCGGCCGGGGCGAGCGGGGAGGCGTGGGTGTCGGCGGGGTGGAGGAGTTGGCCGACCTCGTCGCGCAGTCCCCGGGGCTCCGGTTCGACGGGCTGATGACCGTCGCTCCGCTCGCCGGCGCGTACGAGGGACGTCAACAACAGGCGTTCGAGCGGCTGATGGATTTGTCGACTGTCCTGCGCCGGACCCATCCGGCTGCGAACATGGTCTCGGCAGGGATGAGCTCGGATCTCGAACAGGCCGTGGCGGCCGGAGCGACACATGTACGCGTCGGTACTGCGGTACTCGGAGTCCGACCCGGCCTCCGGTAACGTCGCCAAGAAGTCGGACCACAGCAGAAAATATGGTCATTACCGCCAAATGCGGGCATAACGACCTCGTGGATCGCGGGCACTTGGCAATTCGTCAGCCGATCCACCACAGAGCGGAGGACTCAGAGCATGGCCGGCGCGATGCGCAAGATGGCGGTCTACCTCGGCCTCGTGGAGGACGATGGGTACGACGGCAGAGGATTCGACCCCGACGACGACTTCGAGCCCGAACTCGACCCGGAGCCCGAGCGGGACCGGCGACGGCATGAGCCGCCGCACCAGTCACATCAGGCGCACTTGTCCCAAAGGGACGAACCGGTACGAGTGGTGCAGCCTCCGGCGCCGCGTGACCCGGTGCCGCATTCCGCCTCGCTCGCCTCGGAGTCCGGGCGTCCGGCGCGCATCGCCCCCGTGGCGTCCATCACACAAGAACGTCAGAGCCTGGAGAAGAACGCCCCGGTGATCATGCCCAAGGTCGTGTCGGAACGAGAGCCGTACCGGATCACCACGCTGCACCCCCGGACCTACAACGAGGCCCGTACCATCGGGGAACACTTCCGCGAGGGCACCCCGGTGATCATGAACCTGACGGAGATGGACGACACCGACGCGAAGCGACTTGTCGACTTCGCCGCCGGTTTGGTGTTCGGTCTCCACGGCAGCATCGAGCGGGTGACGCAGAAGGTGTTCCTGTTGTCGCCTGCTAACGTCGATGTCACGGCGGAGGACAAGGCCCGCATCGCAGAGGGCGGGTTCTTCAACCAGAGCTGAGACGCAGGACCGGGAACACCGTATGGAAAACAGGGGAGAGGGAAGCACGGATCATGAGCGTGGTCGGGCAGGTCTTCTACATCGCGCTGACGTGCTTCCTCATCGTGTTGATTTTCCGGTTGGTCATGGACTACGTCTTCCAGTTCGCCCGCTCATGGCAACCCGGCAAGGCGATGGTGGTCGTTCTGGAGGCCACCTACACTGTCACCGATCCACCGCTCAAGCTTCTGCGGCGGTTCATTCCGCCGCTGCGTCTCGGGGGCGTGGCGCTTGACCTGTCCTTCTTCGTGCTGATGATCATCGTCTTCATCTTGATCAGACTTACGCAGAACATGATGTGAGCGATGTGAACGATACGGTCTTGCCGAATGCCGACGACTACGTTGAGGTGAAGAGATGCCGTTGACCCCCGAGGACGTGCGGAACAAGCAGTTCACGACCGTCCGCCTCCGAGAAGGCTATGACGAGGACGAGGTCGATGCCTTCCTCGACGAGGTCGAAGCCGAACTGACTCGCCTGCTCCGCGAGAACGAGGACCTGCGCGCCAAGCTGGCCGCCGCCACGCGCGCGGCCGCGCAGAACCAGCAGCAGCAGGGTATGCGCAAACCGCCCGAGCAGCAGGACCAGCAGGGCCCGCCGCAGGGTATGCGAGGGCCCGGCGCTCCTGTGCCCGCCGGGATATCAGGTCCGCCGCAGGGCATGGGCGGCCCCATGGGTGGTCCGCCTCAGCTGCCGAGCGGTGCTCCCGCGCTGCCCGCGGGCCCCAGTGGCCAGGGCGGCCCGCAGGGTCAGGGTCCGATGGGTCAGGGTCCGATGGGCCAGGGCCCCATGGGCCAGGGTCCGATGGGTCAGGGTCCGATGGGCCAGGGCCCCATGGGCCAGGGTCCGATGGGCCAGGGCCCCATGGGCCAGGGTCCCGGCCAGATGCAGCAGATGGGTGGCCCGATGGGCCAGGGTCCCGGCCAGATGCAGCAGATGGGTGGCCCGATGGGCCAGGGTCCCGGCCAGATGCAGCAGATGGGCGGCCCGATGGGCGGTCCCATGGGCGGTCCGATGGGTGGCCCCATGGGCGGCCCCGGTCAGCAGATGCAGCAGCAGGGCCCCGGTGGCGACAGCGCCGCGCGTGTCCTCTCGCTGGCTCAGCAGACCGCCGACCAGGCGATCGCCGAGGCGCGCTCCGAGGCCAACAAGATCGTCGGTGAGGCCCGTAGCCGCGCCGAGGGTCTGGAGCGCGACGCCCGTGCCAAGGCCGACGCCCTGGAGCGGGACGCGCAGGAGAAGCACCGCGTCGCGATGGGCTCCCTGGAGTCCGCCCGCGCCACGCTGGAGCGCAAGGTCGAGGACCTGCGCGGCTTCGAGCGCGAGTACCGCACGCGTCTGAAGTCCTACCTGGAGTCGCAGCTGCGCCAGCTGGAGACGCAGGCGGACGACTCGCTCGCTCCGCCGCGCACCCCGGCCGCCGCGTCCCTGCCCGCGGCCTCCGCGCCGTCGATGGCTCCCGCGGGCGCCGGTGCGCCGTCCTACGGCGGCAACCCGGGCATGGGCGGGCCGTCGCAGGGAGGACCGTCCTACGGCGGGCAGCAGCAGATGTCGCCCGCGATGACCCAGCCGATGGCTCCGGTGCGGCCCCAGGGCCCGTCGCCGATGCAGCAGGCGCCCTCGCCGATGCGCGGGTTCCTCATCGACGAGGACGACAACTGACGGCCACCGGAACGCCATAGGCGTCGGCAGCATTCAGGGCGGGGCCCCCGGAGAGATCCGGGGGCCCCGCCCTTTTGCGTGCCCGTCAAAGGCTTGCGCGGGGGTCAGGAGGCGCTGGTACGGGTGCGCGGGTCCATCGGAGGCCCGCGGGGCTCCGACGCCCTGTACGGGCCGCTCACGGCGCCCGGTGCGGCGGCGCGTCGCGCCGAGGGGCCGGGGCCGGGGCGCGGGGAGGCGGGCCGTTGCGCCGACGGCCGGGGGGCAGGGCGTGAGGAGTCGGCCGTGACGCCGACGGCCCGGGGGCAGGGGCGCGGGGAGGCCGGCTGTGATGCCGAGGGCCCGGGGCGCGGGAAGGTACGCGTTACGCCGAAGGCCCGGGGCCGCCAGGACATCCTGGCGGCCCCGGGCCTTCACTACGGGTGTGGCGTCCTCGTCACGCCTTGCGGAGGCGGAACACCAGGGACAGGCCCTCGTCGGTGAACGGCTCCCCGTAGGTGCCGTCGGCCTCTCCCTGCGCGAAGTCCGTGGCGAGGACCTCGTCGGCGATGAGACCGGCGTGCTCGCCGAGCGCCGCGACGACCGCCGGGTCCGTGGAGGTCCAGCGGAGCGCGATGCGGTCGGCGACGTCGAGGCCGCTGTTCTTGCGGGCCTCCTGGATCAGCCGGATCGCGTCACGGGCGAGGCCCGCCCGCCGCAGCTCCTCGGTGATCTCCAGGTCGAGCGCGACGGTCGCGCCGGAGTCCGAGGCGACGGACCAGCCCTCGCGCGGGGTCTCTGTGATGATGACCTCGTCCGGGGCCAGCGTCACGGTCTCGCCGCCGACCTCGACCGACGCGTTGCCCTCGCGCAGGGCGAGGGACAGGGCGGCGGCATCGGTCCCGGCAATGGCCTTCGCCACATCCTGGACGCCCTTGCCGAAGCGCTTGCCCAGCGCGCGGAAGTTCGCCTTCGCCGTGGTGTCGACCAGTGAGCCGCCGACCTCGGAGAGCGATGCGAGCGAACTCACATTCAGCTCCTCGGTGATCTGCGCGTGCAGTTCGGGGTCGAGGGTCCCGAAGCCGGTCGCGGCGATCAGCGCGCGGGACAGCGGCTGACGGGTCTTGACGCCCGACTCCGCGCGCGTGGCCCGGCCGAGCTCGACGAGACGGCGCACCAGCACCATCTGGCGCGAGAGCTCCGGGTCGATGGCGGACAGGTCCGCCTCGGGCCAGGTCGACAGGTGCACGGACTCGGGGGCGTCCGGGGAGACCGGGACGACCAGGTCCTGCCAGACCCGCTCGGTGATGAACGGGGTCAGCGGGGCCATCAGCCGCGTGACGGTCTCCACGACCTCGTGCAGCGTGCGCAGCGCGGCCTTGTCGCCCTGCCAGAAGCGGCGACGGGAGCGGCGCACGTACCAGTTCGAGAGGTCGTCGACGAACGCCGAGAGGAGCTTTCCGGCGCGCTGGGTGTCGTACGCCTCCAGAGCCTGCGTCACCTGGTCGGTGAGCGCGTGGAGTTCGGAGAGCAGCCAGCGGTCCAGGACCGGACGGTCCGCCGGGGCCGGATCGGCCGCGCTGGGCGCCCAGTCGCCGGTGCGGGCGTACAGCGCCTGGAAGGCGACGGTGTTCCAGTACGTGAGGAGCGTCTTGCGGACGACCTCCTGGATCGTGCCGTGGCCCACGCGCCGCGCCGCCCACGGGGAGCCGCCGGCCGCCATGAACCAGCGCACCGCGTCGGCGCCGTGCTGGTCCATCAGCGGGATCGGCTGGAGGATGTTGCCCAGGTGCTTGGACATCTTGCGGCCGTCCTCGGCGAGGATGTGGCCGAGGCACACGACGTTCTCGTACGAGGACTTGTCGAACACCAGGGTGCCGACGGCCATCAGCGTGTAGAACCAGCCGCGCGTCTGGTCGATGGCCTCGGAGATGAACTGCGCCGGGTAGCGGCTCTCGAAGATCTCCTTGTTCTTGTACGGGTAGCCCCACTGCGCGAACGGCATCGAACCCGAGTCGTACCAGGCGTCGATGACCTCGGGGACGCGGGTCGCCGTCAGGCCGCAGCCGCCCTGCGGGCACGGGAAGGTCACCGCGTCGATGTACGGGCGGTGCGGGTCGAGTTCCGACTGGTCGGTGCCGGTCAGCCCGGACAGCTCCGCGCGCGAGCCGACACAGGTGAGGTGGCCCTCCTCGCAGGTCCACAGCGGCAGCGGGGTGCCCCAGTAACGGCTGCGCGAGAGCGCCCAGTCGATGTTGTTGTTCAGCCAGTCGCCGAAGCGGCCGTGCTTGACGGACTCCGGGAACCAGTTGGTCCCCTCGTTCTCCTCCAGGAGACGGTCCTTGACCGCGGTGGTGCGGATGTACCAGGAGGGCTGCGCGTAGTACAGGAGCGCGGTGTGGCAGCGCCAGCAGTGCGGGTAACTGTGCTCGTACGGCACGTGCTTGAAGAGCAGGCCGCGGTTCTGGAGGTCCTCGGTGAGCTTTTCGTCCGCCTTCTTGAAGAAGACGCCGCCCACGAGGGGGACGCTCTCCTCGAAGGTGCCGTTCGGGCGGATCGGGTTCACGACCGGGAGGCCGTACGAGCGGCAGACCTTGAGGTCGTCCTCACCGAAGGCGGGCGACTGGTGGACCAGACCCGTACCGTCCTCGGTCGTCACGTACTCGGCGTTGACGACGAAGTGGGCGGGCTCGGGGAACTCGACGAGCTCGAACGGACGTTGATACGTCCAGCGCTCCATCTCGGCACCCGTGAAGGACTCGCCCGTGGCCTCCCAGCCCTCGCCGAGCGCCTTCTCCACGAGCGGCTGCGCGACGACGAGCTGCTCCTCGCCGTTCGTCACGACGGCATAGGTGACACCCGGGTGGGCGGCGACCGCGGTGTTGGACACCAGCGTCCACGGCGTGGTCGTCCACACCAGGAGCGCGGCACGGCCGGCCAGCGGACCGGAGGTGAGCGGGAAACGGACGTACACGGAGGGGTCGACGATCGTCTCGTAGCCCTGGGCCAGCTCGTGGTCCGACAGGCCCGTCTCGTCGCGCGGGCACCAGGGCGCCACGCGGTAGTCCTGGACCAGCAGGCCCTTGTCGAAGATCTGCTTGAGCGACCACCACACGGACTCGATGTACTCGGGGTCCATGGTCCGGTAGGCGTCGTCGAGGTCGACCCAGTAGCCCATGCGGTTCGTCAGCTCGGTGAACGCGTCGGTGTGACGGGTCACGGACTCGCGGCACCGGTCGTTGAACTCGGCGATGCCGAACGCCTCGATGTCCTGCTTGCCGGTGAAGCCGAGCTCCTTCTCGACCGCCAGCTCGACCGGCAGGCCGTGGCAGTCCCAGCCGGCCTTGCGGGCCACGTGGTAGCCGCGCATGGTGCGGAAGCGCGGGAAGACGTCCTTGAAGACGCGCGCTTCGATGTGGTGGGCGCCCGGCATGCCATTGGCGGTGGGCGGACCCTCGTAGAACACCCACTCCGGCCGGCCCTCGGACTGCTCGAGGCTCTTGGCGAAGATCTTCTGCTCACGCCAGAAGTCGAGCACGGCGTGCTCGAGGGCGGGCAGGTCGACCTGGGCGGGCACCTGGCGGTACGTCGGCGCTGTCATCGGCGAGCTTCCTCCAACGGACTTTCTGCCTTCCGTCGGAGGGACGAGAGCCGTGTTGCTACGGACGCCGTGTGCGGCGCGCTCCCGCGGTACCACCCTCCTTGGCCCTCCGACGCGCCGTTCGTGTCGGTGAGCCCCCTCATTGGGGTCGCGATGCCGGGTCTACTGGCCCCTCAGGGGTGTTCTTCCGGCGGCTCCGGGGTGATCTTCGCGTCGCGCTCGCCCCCGGGCTTCCACCGTCCCCGGGTCGCTCCTGGCCGCGTACGCCGCTACTCGTCCCCATCCACGCTTCTCGCTGCGCCCAGTGTACGGCGCCCCGGGGACGGCGGCCGACCGGTTTTCCCGGTCACCGCCGCGGCCCGCGCGGTGACCCGAATGGCGAGGTGCGCGCGTCCGGATCCCGTGGCGCGGGTCCCGGCGGATTACCCGGCGGGGAGCTGGGCACAACGCAGGCAGACTCGCCGCGCGGGGCTCGCGTGGCGGGCGAATCGTGGGCAGGCCCCGTTGCCGCGGGCCGGAAGTCGATTTATCGTCCCAGCACGATTCGCGAGCAAGATCACAATATGTGAAGGGGCCGCGGCCATGGTGGCGAAGAAGACCGCCGTACAGCAGTCGGCGTCGGGCAGATCCACGAGTGCGGCGGCCAAGGACCCGGGCGGGAAGAAGAACGCGCGGGCGGCCTCCGCGAAGACGGCCGGGACGAAGGCGGCCTCCTCGGGGACCGCGTCCGCCGGGGCCGCGGCCAAGAAGACGGCCGGAGGGAAGACCACGGCGAGGAAGGCGGCGACGGCGGGGAAGTCCGCGTCCGGGAGATCGGCGGCCTCCGCAACCTCCGCGGCGAGGAAGAGCACGGGCACGGCGAGGAAGAGCACCGGTACGGCCAGGAAGACCGCCGCTTCGGCGGCCCAGGGCGCGGCCGAGGCCGCGAAGACGACGGGAGCCACGACGGTGGTTGCGAAGAAGACCCGTGGCGCGGCCACGGCCGCGAAGAAGGCCACCGCGGTACCGAAGGCGAGGATCGCCGCGGTGGAGCCCGGAGAGCTCGCGGTGCGGCCCGGAGAGGACCCCTGGACACCGGAGGAGGTCGGGGCGGCCCGCGCGGAGCTCCAGTCGGAGGCGCTGCGGCTGCGTACCGAGATCTCTTCGTCCGAGGAGGCCCTCGCGGGCCTGATGCGGGACTCCGGCGACGGCGCGGGCGACGACCAGGCGGACACCGGCACGAAGAACATCACACGCGAGCACGAGATGGCGCTCAACTCGAACGCGCGCGAAACGCTGGAACAGACCGAGCACGCCCTGGACCGCCTCGACGCGGGCACCTACGGGCTCTGCGAGAACTGCGGCAACCCCATCGGGAAGGCACGTATGCAGGCCTTTCCGCGCGCCACCCTGTGCGTCGAGTGCAAGCAGAAGCAGGAACGCAGGCACTGAGTCCCGGGCGCCGCACGGGAGCGCGACCGCCTCGCGGCCGGGAGTGATCCTGAGCACCTGGGCCCGCGAGCGTGTGACGTACTCTCGTCCTCAGTCAGGAACCTAGGTCGAGGGACTCACTCACGTGGCAGAGGCGGAGCGCATCATCGGTACGCCGGACATTCCGGGGGCGGCGGGGGCCGAACCGGAACAGTCCGGCGGGAACGCGGCGTCCGGCGACCGGGCCGGCGCCGACGCGCCGGCCCCGGCCGAGCGGCCCAGGGGCAAGCGCAGGATCGCCGTGCTCTTCACGGTGGCCGTACTGGCGTACGCCCTCGATCTCGTCAGCAAGATGATCGTGGTGGCGAAGCTGGAGCACCACGACTCGATCGACGTCCTCGGGGACTGGCTGAAGTTCGAGGCGATCCGCAACGCGGGCGCCGCCTTCGGCTTCGGCCAGGCCTTCACGATCATCTTCACGGTGATCGCGGCGGCGGTGATCGTCGTCATCGCGCGGCTCGCCCGCAAGCTCTACAGCGTGCCGTGGGCCATCGCGCTCGGCCTGCTGCTGGGCGGCGCGCTCGGCAACCTGACCGACCGGATCTTCCGCTCGCCCGGCGTCTTCCAGGGCGCGGTCGTGGACTTCATCGCACCCAAGCACTTCGCCGTCTTCAACCTCGCCGACTCGGCGATCGTCTGCGGCGGCATCCTGATCGTGCTGCTGTCCTTCCGGGGCCTGGACCCGGACGGCACGGTCCACAAGGACTGAGACCCGTCCCGGGCCCGTCGTACGGACCGTCTCACGGCCCGTCGTACGGACCGTCTCACGGCCCGTACGACGCCCCTAGGACGGTCCCGGCCGGGCACTGGCGTTCGGGCGGTGGTCCGGCGGTGTCCGAGCCGTCCGGCATACTCGACGGGTGAGCACCGTTCCCGAGATCCGCACCCTGCCCGTGCCCGACGGCCTTGAGGGCGAGCGCGTCGACGCCGCCATCTCCCGCATGCTGGGCTTCTCCCGTACCAAGGCCGCAGAACTCGCCGCGGCGGGGAAGGTCACGGTCGACGGCTCGGTGGTCGGCAAGTCCGAGCGCGTGCACGGCGGCGCCTGGCTCGAGGTCGAGATGCCCGGGGCCCCCGCGCCCGTCCAGATCGTCGCCGAGCCCGTCGAGGGCATGGAGATCGTCCACGACGACGACGACGTTCTCGTGATCGTCAAGCCCGTCGGCGTGGCCGCGCACCCCAGTCCCGGCTGGTCGGGCCCCACCGTCATCGGCGGTCTCGCGGCCGCCGGCTACCGCATCTCGACCTCCGGCGCCGCCGAGCGCCAGGGCATCGTCCACCGCCTGGACGTGGGCACCTCCGGCCTGATGACGGTCGCCAAGTCGGAGTACGCGTACACCTCGCTCAAGCGCCAGTTCAAGGAGCGCACGGTCGACAAGCGCTACCACGCGCTCGTGCAGGGACACCCGGACCCGACCAGCGGCACCATCGACGCGCCCATCGGACGCCACCCGAACCACGACTACAAGTGGGCCGTCACCTCCGAGGGCAAGCCCTCGGTCACGCACTACGACCTGGTCGAGGCGTTCCGTGCCGCCTCCCTGCTCGACATCAAGCTGGAGACCGGGCGCACCCACCAGATCCGCGTCCACATGTCCGCCCACCGCCACCCCTGCGTCGGCGACCTGACCTACGGCGCGGACCCCACGCTCGCCAAGCGTCTCGGCCTCACCCGCCAGTGGCTGCACGCGGTGCGGCTCGGCTTCGAGCACCCCGCGGACGGCCGGTGGGTGGAGTTCGAGGCCGGCTACCCCGAAGACCTCCAGCGGGCGCTGGACAAGGTCCGCGAGGAGAGCAACGCGTGAGCGACGGTCCGGACGGGGCGGCCGCCGTCCCCTCCGCACCGAGGGACGGCGCCTACGAGGTGCGGGTCGCCGAGCACGCCGGCGACCGTGAGGCCTGCTTCGCGGTGCGCAAGGACGTCTTCGTCGGCGAGCAGGGCGTCCCCGAGGACATCGAGTACGACGCGTACGACCCCGGCGCCCTGCACGTGCTGGCGGTCCGCGAGGACGGCGTGCCCCTCGGCACCGGACGCCTGCTGGAGGGCGAGGCGGCCGCGGCGAAGGTCGGCGGGGATCCCGTCGTCGGCTCGCTGGGACGGCTCGCCGTGACGCGCGAGGCACGCGGGCTCGGCGTCGGCGCCGCGCTCGTGCGGGCCATCGAGACCGCGGCACGCGCGCGTGGCCTGGCCGCCGTGGACCTGCACGCGCAGACCCACGCGCTGGGCTTCTACGAACGGCTCGGATACGTGGCGTACGGTCCGGAGTTCGCGGACGCGGGAATGCCGCACCGCGCGATGCGCAAGGCGCTGTGAGCCGGGGGATCGCCGCAGCGGCGTGGCACGCTTGAGGTCTGGTTCGCCCGTGATCGTCTAGACCCCGCCGGAGCGCTGACCGTGGATCAGTTGGCCCTGCTGTTCGTGCTGCTGCTCGGGGCCGTGGTCAGTGTCCCGGTCGGAGAGCGGTTCGGGCTTCCCGCACCGGTCCTGATGACTCTGCTCGGCATACTGCTGGCCGTGCTGGACTTCGTCCCGAACGTGGACATCCCGCCGGACCTGATCCTGCCCGCGCTGCTGCCGCCGTTGCTGTACGCCGCGGTGCGCCGCACCTCGTGGAGACAGTTCACCGCGAACAAACGCCCGATCTTCCTGCTCGCCGTGGCCCTGGTGTTCGTCACCACGCTGGCGGTCGCGGCCGTCGCGAGCTCGATCGTGCCGGGCCTGCCGCTCGCCGCCGCCTTCGCGCTGGGCGCCCTCGTGGCACCGCCCGACCCCGTCGCGGCGACCGCCGTCGCGGGACAGCTCGGGCTGCCGCGCCGCCTCGTGTCGATCCTGGAGGGGGAGGGGCTCTTCAACGACGTGACGGCGATCGTGCTGTACCACGTCGCGATCGCCGCCGCGGTCAGCGGAACCTTCTCGCCCTGGCGGGCCGGACTGGACCTCGTGCTCTCCGCCGTCGTCGCGCTCGTCGTCGGGGTGGCCCTCGGGTGGGCCGCGAACAGGCTGATGACGCTGGTCGGCGACGCCACCCTCCAGATCGGGCTGACCCTGCTGGTGCCGTACGCCGCGTACGTGCTGGCCGAGGAACTGCACGGATCGGGGGTGCTCGCCGTGCTCACCACCGCCCTGTTCCTCGCGGAGTACGCCACCGACGCCGACGACGTCATGACCCGGCTCGCCGGGTCGACCGTCTGGGACGTGGTGGACACGCTCGTCACCGGCGTCGCCTTCGGGCTCATCGGCCTCGAACTCCACAACGCGATCCGCACGGCGTCGGGACGCTGGGGCGAGATGCTCGGCTGGGCCGCCACGATCGTGGCGGTGGTCGTGCTCGTACGCCTGGCCTGGCTGCTGCCCGCGACCTGGCTGACCAAGCGGCTGCACGCCAAGCGGGACTACGACGAGGAGATCCCGACCTCATGGCGGGAGACCGTGGTCATGTGGTGGGCCGGGATGCGCGGGGTCGCCTCCGTGGCCCTGGCGCTCGCGATCCCGCTGGAGATGGACGACGGGTCGCCCTTTCCCGACCGGGACGAGATCGTGTTCATCGCCTTCGGGGTGATCATGGCGACCCTGGTGCTCCAGGGGCTCACCCTGCCGTGGCTGGTCAGAAGACTCGGGGTGCGGGCCGACGAGGACGTCGAGAAGGCCTTCGAGAAGGAGCTCGCGGTACGGGCCGCCAAGGCCGCGAAGCGGAGGCTGCGGGAGATCGAGGAGGTGGAGGAGCTGCCGGAGGAACTCTCCGAGCAACTGCTGCGCCGGGCCTTCGAGATCGGTGTGCGGATCAGTCCCGACATGGGGGACGAGGAGCGGCGCGAGGCGCATCTCCAGCGGGTCCGGCGGATGAAGCGGATGCGGCGGATCCAGGGGGAGATGATGAGCGCGGCCCGGCACGAGGTGCTGTCCGCGCGGAGCGAGCCCGGGGCCGACCCGGAGATCGTGGACCGCGTCCTCAGACACCTCGACGTCCGCAGCCTCCGCTGACGCCGGACGCCCGCCGGCGCGTCCACCGGAGCCCCTGAGCCACCGGCGCCGGGCGCACCGCCTCGGTCATCTGCGCCGGGCGAGCGGCCTGTTCCGCCTGCGTATTCCGCCCCCGGCCCCCGGGTCCGGGCGGTCCGCCGTGTCCGGCACCGGGGGCGCGGGGTCAGCCGCGGCCCGGGCCCGTGCGGGGTGGTTCGTGGGCGTGGCGGGTGTGGGGGCGGGAGGCCGCCGCGTCCGGCTCAGGGCGCCCCGTGCGCGGGCTCTGCCCGGGGAGCAGCGCCGCCTCGGCGGTGTTGACGCGGGGGAGCGCGTAGGGGTGCTGTTCGGCCAGCCAGCGGATCAGCTGCTCGCGGACCGTGACCCGTACCGTCCAGATGTCGTCCGCGTCCTTCGCGGTGACCAGGGCGCGCACCTGGATGGTGTTGGGCGTCGAGTCGGTGACGGCGAGGCCGTAGTCGCGGCCGTCCCAGGCCGGGCACTCGCGCAGGATGTCGCGCAGCTTCCCGCGCATCGCCTCCACCGGGGCGGAGTGGTCGAGGTGCAGGAAGACGATGCCGGTCATCTGGGGAGTGCCGCGCGACCAGTTCTCGAAGGGCTTGGAGGTGAAGTACGAGACCGGCATGGTGATCCGGCGCTCGTCCCACGTCCGTACCGTCAGGAACGTCAGGGTGATCTCCTCGACCGTGCCCCACTCGCCGTCGACCACCACCGTGTCGCCGAGCCGCACCATGTCGCCGAAGGCGATCTGCAGTCCGGCGAAGAGGTTCGCGAGGGTGGACTGGGCGGCGACACCGGCGACGATGCCGAGGATTCCGGCCGAGGCCAGCAGCGAGGCACCGGCCGCGCGCATCGCGGGGAAGGTGAGCAGCATCGCGGCGGCCGCGACGACACCGACGACCGCGGTGACCACCCGCTGGATCAACGTGACCTGGGTGCGGACCCGGCGGATCCGGGCCGGGTCGCGGTGCGCGTTCGCGTAGCGGCTGTACGAGGTCTCGACGACCGCCGTGGCGATGCTCACCACCAGCCAGGCGGCGGCGCCGATGAGGATCAGGGTGAGGGTCCGGCCGATGCCGATCCGGTGCTCGACCAGGAGCTTCGCCTGGTCGTAGGACCCTCTGAGCAGGGCCGCGAACAGGACCAGATGGAAGGGGACACGGCCGCGGCGGAGCAGACCCCACAGGGAGGTCTCGCTGTGCCGGTCGTCAGCCCGGCGCAACAGACGGTCCACGGACCATCCGATGAGCAGGGTGAGCGCGACCGAGCCACCGACGACGATCACCGGGCGCAGTACGTTCTCCATGTCTGAGAACGTAACCGGCCACCGGCGTCATGAACATGTGTTCTCGGGGCGGATCCGGGTATCCCAGGGGCCGCCGCCGATGACGGCCGGACGGGTGCTGTCGGTACCGGCTGGCACCATGGAGTCCATGAACATCATGCTCTTTCACTCGACCTACGGACTGCGGCCGGCGGTGCGCGCGGCGGCGGACCGGCTGCGGGCCGCGGGACACGAGGTGTGGACCCCCGATCTCTTCGAGGGGCGCACCTTCGAGACCGTCGAGGAGGGCATGGCCTTCAGCGACGAGACCGGCAAGGACGAGCTGCTCAAGCGCGCGGTCCTGGCCGCCGCGCCCTACTCCGACCGCGGCCTGGTCTACGCGGGCTTCTCCCTCGGCGCCTCCGTGGCGCAGACCCTGGCCCTCGGCGACGAGAAGGCCCGCGGGCTGCTCCTGCTGCACGGCACGTCGGACATCGCCGAGAGCGCGTCCGTGGACGAACTGCCGGTCCAACTGCATGTCGCCGAGCCCGACCAGTTCGAGACGGACGACTGGCTGAGCGCCTGGTATCTCCAGATGCGGAGAACCGGAGCGGACGTGGAGATCTACCGGTACGCGGGCGCCGGGCACATCTACACCGACCCCGACCTGCCCGACTACGACGCCGAGGCGGCCGAGGCCACCTGGAAGGTGGCGCTCGGCTTCCTCGATTCGCTGTAGCCCGGGGGACTACACCGGGTCGTACGTCCGCTCGACCTTCTGCGTGCCGCTGCGCGTGCGGTACGAACGGGCCCAGGACGAGGTCGCGTTCGGGTTCGTGCGGTCGGACAGCACGTAGTAGTCCATCTGCGCGCGGTCGGCCGTGATGTCCAGGACCCCGTAGCCGTGCCGGTCGGTGTCGACCCAGTGGACATGACGGTTGGCCGCGCGGATGACCGGGGAGGCGACGGCCGAGACGACGCCCTCGGGCACCTTGACGATGTCGTCGAGGTTGTCGGAGGTGACCGAGGTGACCACGAACTCCGTGGCGGCGGAGGGGGACAGCGGGTACGTGCCGGCGTCCACCGGCACGTCGTTGGCCCAGGCCATGTGGATGTCACCGGTCAGGAAGACCGTGTTGCGGATGGCGTTGGAGCGCAGGTGCGCGAGCAGTTCGCGGCGGTCGTCGGTGTAGCCGTCCCACTGGTCGGTGTTGAGGGCGATGCCCTCCTGCGGGAGTCCGAGCAGCTTGGCGAGCGGCTTCAGCAGGTCGGCGGAGAGGGAGCCCACCGCGAACGGCGAGATCATCACCGAGTTGCCGACCAGACGCCAGGTGGTGTCCGAGGACTTGAGCCCGGACTTCAGCCAGTCGAGCTGGGCGCGGCCGGTGAGCGTACGGTCCGGGTCGTCGACCGAGCCGCTGGCGGTGGAGGCCTGCTGCGACCGGAAGGAGCGCAGGTCGAGCAGCGCGAGGTCGGCGAGCTTGCCGAAGCGCAGCCTGCGGTAGGTGGTTCCGGCGATGGCCGGGCGGACCGGCATCCACTCGAAGTAGGCCTGCTTGGCCGCTGTCTGACGGTCCGTCCAGGCGCCCTCGGCGCCCTCGGTGTGGTTGACCGCCCCGCCCGGCCAGGAGTTGTCGGCGAACTCGTGGTCGTCCCAGATCGCGACGACCGGTGCCTTGTGGTGCAGGGCCTGGAGGTCGGGGTCGGTCTTGTAACGGCCGTGCCGGGTGCGGTAGTCGGCGAGGGTGAGGATCTCGTTCGCGGGGGCGTGCGGCCGTACGACCGTGCCGCGGGTCCCGTACTCGCCGGACTTGTACTCGTAGATGTAGTCGCCGAGGTGCAGCCAGGCGTCCAGGTCGTTGCGGGCCGCGAGATGGCGGTACGCCGAGAAGTAGCCGGCCTCCCAGTTGGCGCAGGAGACCACGCCGAAGCGCAGCCCGGCCACGGACGCGTCGGCGGCCGGGGTGGTGCGGGTGCGGGCGACGGGCGAGTCGGTGCCGCCGGCGGAGAAGCGGAACCAGTAGTCGGTGGCGGGCTGGAGGCCGCGGATGTCCGCCTTGACGGTGTGGTCGGTGGCGGCCGTCGCGATGGTGGAACCCTTGGCGACGATCGTGGTGAAGGCCTTGTCCCTGGCGACGGTCCAGCTCACCTCGGTGTCCGGGCCGAGCCCGGAGCCGGGTATCGCCTGGGAGACGGGCGTCACCCGGGTCCACAGCAGGATGCCGTCGGGCAGCGGGTCGCCGGAGGCGACTCCGTGCAGGAAGACGGGTGCCTCGGCGGCGCGGGCCGGCAGGGCGGCCGCGAGCGGGGCGGCGAGGACGGCGGTGGCGGCCGCGGCCTTGACGACCGTACGGCGGCGCGGGGCGCGGGAGTTGAGGTCTCCCGCGAAGTCGGATGATCTCTGTCGACTGGTCACGGGCGATGAGGTTACCGATCGGTACACGCCAAGAGCGGGCGAACTGGAAAAGTTCGCCCGCTCTTAGGCTTTTCGCCGCTCAGGTCGCACCGGCCACAAGGGCCGCTCGCGTCACCGGGGTTGTCGCTCCGGACGGCTCGGGGGCCGCCGCGGCGCCGGTCAGGCCTTGAGGGCCGCGTCGATCGCCGTGGTGAAGTCGGCGACCGTCATCGGCGCGTTGCCGTCCGAGGTGGTGACCTTCTTGCCGTCCATCACCAGGCTCGGCGTGCCGTTGACGCCGTCCTTGTTGGTGCTCCACGTCTCGGACATGGCCAGCGCCCAGGCGTCGTACGTGCCGTTCTTGACGGCGTTCTGGAACGTGGTGTTGTTCTTGAGCGCGTCGACCGTGTTCGCCACCTTGATCAGGTAGTCGTCGCTCTTGAACTTGTCGGTCGTCTCGTCGGGGTGGTACTTCGCCGAGTACAGCGCGCTCTTGTACTCCAGGAAGGCCTCCTGGCTCACGTTCAGCGCGGCACCCATGGCGCTCATCGCGCTCTTCGACCCCTCGCCGCGGGAACCGATCTGGATCTTGCCCTTCTCGTCGGAGTCGCCGTCGAGGAACGTGCCGCCGATGTACTGGATCTTGTACTTGCCGGCGTCGAGGTCCTTCGTGACGGTCGGGCCGACGGTCTGCTCGAAGGTGGCGCAGATCGGGCAGCGCGGGTCCTCGTACAGCTTCAGGGTCTTCTTCGCGGTGCTCTTGCCGATGACGACCGTCGTGCCGTCCTTGCCCGTGGTGTTGGCCGGGGCGACCACCTTGTCGCTCGCGACGGCCTCCCACTGGGACGGCTTGTTGTTCTGCACGACCGCATAGCCGATGCCGCCCGCTATCGCGAGGACCGCGACGAGGGAACCGGCGACGATCGCCTGGCGCTTGACCTTGTCGCGCTTGGCCTGGCGCTCGCGCTCCAGACGCAGCCTCTCGCGTGCCGCCGTCTTCGACGCCTGGTTGTTCCGCTTGCTCATAGTGGTGTTCTCCATCGGGGACGCGCACAACGTGGTGCGCGGAATACGTAAGGGGGACTGCTGATGCTCAGGGCTGTCGGGAGGAACGTCCGTTCGCCCGCGGTGGCCCGGAAGCGGTGACCGGTGAGCCGTGGCGGGCGGGCGCCCGCGTCGGCCGGCTCAGGCGGGAACGGCCCGGCGGGGCGGTCCGCGGCGTCCCAGGGAGTGCGTGAACAGGCGGGTGCGGGCGACGGCCGGCCGGGGCGCGGTGCGCGGCAGCGGACGGGCCGGAGCGAGTCGTACGGTCACCGCGGCGACCGCGAGCAGCAGCGGCCGGAAGGTCGAGGCGGCCACCGCGCGCAGCAGCTGGTCCAGGGCGCGCTCGCCCCGGCGCAGCCACGCGGCCGCGAGCAGGCCGACGGCCACATGCGCGCCGAGCAGCAGCCAGGCGGCGGCCGGGTCGGCGTGCGCGAGCAGGGCGGCGGCGCGGTCGGGGGCGCCGCCGGTCACCCGGGACAGCGGGGCGCCCACGCTGCCGCCGCACAGCACGTCGAGGCCGACCGAGCGCAGCGGGCCCGCGACCGGGCCGCCCGCTCTGCCGTAACAGACGTGCTGGCCCGTCGTGAACACGGTGTCGGCGGCCAGTTCCAGCGGGACGAGCAGGGCGGCGATGCGGCCGAAGCCCCGCTCGCGGCCCGCGAGGGCGAAGGAGAGGGCGAAGACGGCGGCGCTGATCGCGGCCACGGTGGTCAGCGGCAGCGGCACCTGGGACAGCAGCACGTGCGACGCGGCGGAGAGCGTCACGACGACAGCCGTGAACACGGCCGCGCGCGCGGCTCTGAGCTGGGTCCCGGATATGTCCATAGCGGAGGTGAGTCTCCCACGCGCTCCCGTAAGCGTCCCCTAAAGGGTTGGCAACTGCTGCTCTTGACTGCTTATGGGGGTGTTCTGGCGTGCATGGGTGAGTGTCGGCGACGTTCGTCCGCATGAGGGTGCGGGCGGGAACGGGAGTTCTTGTCTCGAAGGAGTGACCAGGGCGGATGGTGGTCGTTGGGTGGGGTGGCAGGCTGTTCGTCGGGGGTTCGGGTCGAGGGTGAGCGGGTTGGGCGGTGCGGGTGGGTTGCGGGCGGTGGGGGTGTCGTTCGTGGTGCCCGGTCCGTCGGGTGTGGCGGTCCGTGACCGGCTCAAGGGTCTGACGGTCGAGGACGAGGGTGTGTTGCGGCTGGTCGGCGACCATCTCGGTTCGCTGTCGTCGGGGGATCTGAAGGCGCGGTGCGCGGCTGGCCTGGACCACGACAGCGAAAGCTGGGCGGCGCGTAAGCGGGAGCTGACGGGGTTGTCGTCGTCGCGGTGGGCGGGATCGTTGACGAAGGCCACGCATGACCTGTGGGCGCTGGCCCGGCGCGGCCAGCAGGCGCACATCCGGCAGCTCGAAGCCGGGGTGAACACGATCCGGCACCGGCTGGCGCTGCCTCTGGGGGAGAAGGGCAGTAAGCGGACGGCTGGTGGTTATCGCAGTCGGCGGGAGTGGCATGCCAAGACGCGTCGGCTGCGGGTGCTGGAGGACCGGCTGGAGCGGGCGCGGGCCGACTGGGCGGTCGGTCGGGTGTGGGTGGCGCGGGGTGGGAAACAGCTGCTCAACAGCCGCCACCATCTGGAACAGGCCCACCTCTCCGAGGACACGTGGCGTGCCCGGTGGGAGGCTTCGCGCCGGTTCCTGCAGGCGGACGGGGAGTCCGGGAAGCGGTACGGCAACGAGACCATCCGCATCAGCCCCGACAGCGAGGTCAGCATCAGGCTCCCGGCCCCGCTGTCTCATCTCGCCAATGCCCCGCACAGTCGCTATGTCCTCACCGCGCGGGTGTCGTTTGCGCACCGGGGCCAGGCGTGGCGCGACCGGGTCGAGGCGGACCGGGCGGTGGCCTACCGCATCCACGAAGACGTCCAGCGGCAACGCTGGTACCTGACCGCCTCCTGGGCCATCCCACCCGCCCAGACTGTGCCCCTGGCCGCAGTCCGGGCAGGCGGCCTGGTCGGCGTCGACACCAACGCCGACCACCTGGCAGCCTGGCGGCTGGACCAGCACGGCAACCCGGTCGGTGCCCCGCGCCGCTTCGCCTACGACCTGACCGGCACCGCCGACCACCGCGACGCACAGGTGCGCCACGCGCTGACCCGCCTGCTCCACTGGGCTGGACGCCACCGTCTCGCCATCGCGGTCGAGGACCTCGACTTCACCGCCGAGACCAGCCGGGAGAGACACGGTCGGCGGAAGAAGTTCCGCAAGCTGATCTCCGGCATGCCCGTCGCCCGGCTGCGCGCCCGTCTGGTTTCCATGGCCACCGAGCTCGGCATCCCGCTGGTAGCGGTCGACCCCGCCTACACCTCCCGCTGGGGTGCCCAGCACTGGCAGAAACCCCTCACCAGCACCAAACGCAAGACCACCCGCCACGACGCTGCCGCCGTGGCCATCGGAAGACGCGCCCTGGGGCACCCGATCCGGCGACGGACGGCACCGCCCCGTACCCACCAGAGCGATGGGTACGGGCATCGGACCGTCCAGGCCGAACCGGGCTCCCCGGGGCGTGAGGAAACCCGCCCCCGCGTTCCCGGACCACGGACACGATCCGTGCCGCCCGGATGCGGAGCGAACGCGGGCGACCAGAACGCCCAACACCGTCCGGGGCGTTCGGCTGAGCACGGGTCCTGGCAACAGGACTCACTCCCGCTCAGTCCCTAGGAACGGTTCCTGTGCGTTACGGGAGCGTTGTGAGGCGACCAGGGCGCGTGCTCTACAGGCCCGGGATCCGTCCGTTGCGGAACAGGTCCACGAAGATCTGGTGGTCACCGCGCGCACGGGTGCCGTAGCTGTGCGCGAAGTCCACCAGGAGGTCGGCGAAGCCGTCCTCGTCGGCCGCGATGGCCGCGTCGATGGCCCGTTCCGTGGAGAACGGCACCAGCTCCGAGTGACCGCTCTCGTCGTCCGCCGCCGCGTGCATCGTGGCGGTGGAGCGGCCGAGGTCCGCGACCACCGCGGCGATCTCCTCGGGGTCGTCGATGTCGCCCCAGTCCAGGTCCACCGCGTACGGCGAGACCTCGGCGACGAGCTGGCCGGCGCCGTCCAGCTCGGTCCAGCCGAGCCACGGGTCGGCGTGCGCCTGCAGGGCGCGCTGCGAGATCACCGTGCGGTGGCCCTCGTGCTGGAAGTAGCCGCGGATCGCGGAGTCCGTGACGTGCCGGGAGACGGCCGGGGTCTGGGCCTGCTTGATGTAGATCACCACATCGTTCTCCAGGGCGTCGCTGTTGCCCTCCAGAAGGATGTTGTACGAGGGCAGGCCGGCCGAGCCGATGCCGATGCCGCGGCGGCCCACGACGTCCTTCACGCGGTACGAGTCCGGGCGGGTCAGCGAGGACTCCGGGAGCGTCTCCAGATAGCCGTCGAAGGCCGCGAGGACCTTGTAGCGGGTGGCGGCGTCCAGCTCGATGGAGCCGCCGCCGGGTGCGAAGCGGCGCTCGAAGTCGCGGATCTCGGTCATCGAGTCCAGGAGCCCGAAGCGGGTCAGCGAGCGGGCGTCGCGCAGCGCGTCCAGGAGCGGGCCCTCGGCGGTGTCCAGCGTGAAGGGCGGCACCTCGTCGCTCTTGGCGCCGGTGGCCAGCGCGTGGATGCGCTCGCGGTACGCGGCCGCGTACACCCGCACCAGCTCGGTGATCTGCTCGTCACTGAGCGCCTTCGCGTAGCCGATGAGGGCCACGGAGGCGGCGAAGCGCTTGAGGTCCCAGGTGAAGGGGCCCACATAGGCCTCGTCGAAGTCGTTCACGTTGAAGATCAGACGGCCCTGGGCGTCCATGTACGTGCCGAAGTTCTCGGCGTGCAGGTCGCCGTGGATCCACACGCGCGAGGTGCGCTCGTCCAGGTACGGGCCGCCGCGCCTGTCCTGGTCGAGGTCGTGGTAGAAGAGCGCCGCGGTGCCGCGGTAGAACGCGAAGGCGGAGGCCGCCATCTTGCGGAACTTCACACGGAACGCGGCCGGGTCGGCGGCCAGGAGCTCGCCGAAGGCGGTGTCGAAGACGGCGAGGATCTGCTCGCCGCGTTGCTCGGCGCTGAGCTGCGGGACCGACATCGCTGGGTGCCTCCTGGTGCAGGTGGTGCGTGGCTGACAGGGCGGGCGCGCCGCCCCGGGGACAAGGGGTCCGTCCACTTCCAACGGACGAAGATACGCGGGAGTGCCCGGGTTCCGGCGGCGAATCCACGCCCGTGACCCCGGCCCCCGCATGAAGGTACGGGTGATCCTCCGCGGAGTGTCAGTCCAGCGTCATAGACTTCGACGCTGACCCCCCAGACTGTCCGCAGCCTGTAACCGATGGTTCTTCCTGGAGGCCGAAACCGTGTCGAAGCCGCCGTTCACGCACCTGCACGTCCACACCCAGTACTCGCTGCTGGACGGTGCCGCGCGGCTCAAGGACATGTTCGACGCGTGCAACGAGATGGGCATGACCCATATCGCGATGAGCGACCACGGCAACCTCCACGGGGCCTATGACTTCTTCCACACGGCGAAGAAGGCCGGTGTCACCCCGATCATCGGCATCGAGGCGTACGTCGCCCCGGAGTCCCGGCGCAACAAGCGCAAGATCCAGTGGGGCCAGCCGCACCAGAAGCGCGACGACGTGTCCGGTTCGGGCGGTTACACGCACAAGACGATCTGGGCGTCGAACCGGACGGGCCTGCACAACCTCTTCAAGCTCTCCTCGGACGCGTACGCCGAGGGCTGGCTCCAGAAGTGGCCCCGGATGGACAAGGAGACGATCTCCCAGTGGTCGGAGGGGCTCATCGCCTCCACCGGCTGCCCCTCCGGAGAACTCCAGACCAGGCTGCGCCTCGGCCAGTACGACGAGGCACTGAAGTCGGCCGCCGAGTACCAGGACATCTTCGGCAAGGACCGCTACTTCCTCGAGCTGATGGACCACGGCATCGAGATCGAGCGCCGGGTCCGCGACGGGCTCCTGGACATCGGCAAGAAGCTCGGCATCCCGCCCCTGGTGACGAACGACTCGCACTACACGTACGCGCACGAGGCGACCGCCCACGACGCCCTGCTGTGCATCCAGACCGGCAAGAACCTCTCGGACCCGGACCGCTTCCGCTTCGACGGCACCGGCTACTACCTGAAGACGACGGACGAGATGTACGCCGTCGACTCCTCGGACGCCTGGCAGGAGGGCTGCGCCAACACCCTCCTGATCGCCGAGCAGATCGACACCACCGGCATGTTCGAGGCGAAGAACCTCATGCCGAAGTTCGACATCCCGGACGGCTTCACCGAGGTCACCTGGTTCCAGGAGGAGGTGCGCCTCGGCATGGAGCGCCGCTTCCCCGGCGGTGTCCCCGAGGACCGCCAGAAGCAGGCCGAGTACGAGATGGACGTCATCATCCAGATGGGGTTCCCGGGGTACTTCCTCGTCGTCGCCGACTTCATCATGTGGGCCAAGAAGCAGGGCATCGCGGTGGGCCCCGGCCGTGGTTCCGCGGCCGGCTCGATCGTCGCGTACGCCATGGGCATCACCGACCTCGACCCGATCCCGCACGGTCTGATCTTCGAGCGCTTCCTGAACCCCGAGCGCGTCTCCATGCCCGATGTCGACATCGACTTCGACGAGCGTCGGCGCGTCGAGGTGATCAGGTACGTGACCGAGAAGTACGGCGCCGACAAGGTCGCCATGATCGGCACGTACGGCAAGATCAAGGCGAAGAACGCCATCAAGGACTCCGCGCGCGTGCTGGGCTACCCGTACGCGATGGGCGACCGGCTCACCAAGGCGATGCCCGCCGACGTCCTCGGCAAGGGCATCGACCTGAACGGCATCACCGACCCCTCGCACCCCCGCTACGGCGAGGCCGGCGAGATCCGCGGGATGTACGAGAACGAGCCGGACGTGAAGAAGGTCATCGACACCGCCAAGGGCGTCGAGGGCCTGGTCCGGCAGATGGGCGTGCACGCCGCCGGCGTGATCATGTCCAGCGAGCCCATCGTCGACCACGCGCCCATCTGGGTGCGGCACACCGACGGCGTGACCATCACCCAGTGGGACTACCCCCAGTGCGAGTCGCTGGGCCTGCTCAAGATGGACTTCCTGGGCCTGCGCAACCTCACGATCATGGACGACGCCATCAAGATGGTGAAGGCCAACAAGGGCGTCGACCTGGAGATGCTCGCGCTCCCGCTGGACGACCCCAAGACCTTCGAACTGCTCTGCCGCGGTGACACCCTCGGCGTCTTCCAGTTCGACGGCGGCCCGATGCGCTCGCTGCTCCGCCAGATGCAGCCCGACAACTTCGAGGACATCTCCGCCGTCTCGGCCCTGTACCGGCCGGGCCCGATGGGCATGAACTCGCACATCAACTACGCGGAGCGCAAGAACGGCCGCCAGGAGATCACGCCGATCCACCCGGAGCTGGAGAAGCCGCTCGAAGAGGTGCTGGCCGTCACCTACGGCCTGATCGTCTACCAGGAGCAGGTCCAGAAGGCCGCCCAGATCATCGCCGGGTACTCGCTCGGCGAGGCCGACATCCTGCGCCGCGTGATGGGCAAGAAGAAGCCCGACGAGCTGGCGAAGAACTTCGTCCTCTTCCAGGAGGGCGCCCGCAAGAACGAGTACAGCGACGAGGCGATCCAGGCCCTGTGGGACGTGCTGGTCCCGTTCGCCGGCTACGCGTTCAACAAGGCGCACTCGGCCGCGTACGGACTCGTCTCGTACTGGACCGGGTACCTGAAGGCGAACTACCCGGCCGAGTACATGGCCGCTCTGCTGACCTCGGTCAAGGACGACAAGGACAAGTCGGCCGTCTACCTCAACGAGTGCCGGCGCATGGGCATCAAGGTGCTGCCGCCCAACGTGAACGAGTCCGAACAGAACTTCGCCGCCCAGGGCGACGACGTGATCCTCTTCGGCCTCTCGGCCGTCCGCAACGTCGGCACGAACGTGGTGGAATCGATCATCCGCAGCCGCAAGGCCAAGGGGAAGTACGCCTCCTTCCCGGACTACCTCGACAAGGTCGAGGCGGTCGCCTGCAACAAGCGCACCACGGAATCGCTGATCAAGGCCGGCGCGTTCGACACGATGGGGCACACCCGCAAGGGCCTCACCGCGCAGTTCGAGCCGATGATCGACAACGTGGTGGCGGTCAAGCGCAAGGAGGCCGAGGGCCAGTTCGACCTCTTCGGCGGCATGGGGGACGAGGACACCAGCGAGCCCGGCTTCGGGCTCGACGTGGAGTTCACCACCGACGAGTGGGACAAGGCCTATCTGCTCGCCCAGGAGCGGGAGATGCTCGGCCTGTACGTCTCCGACCACCCGCTCTTCGGCCTGGAGCACGTCCTGTCCGACAAGGCCGACGCGGGCATCTCCCAGCTCACCGGGGGCGAGCACGCGGACGGCGCGGTCGTCACGATCGGCGGCATCATCTCGGGCCTCCAGCGCAAGATGACCAAGCAGGGCAACGCCTGGGCGATCGCCACCGTGGAGGACCTCGCGGGCTCCATGGAGTGCATGTTCTTCCCCGCGACCTACCAGCTGGTGTCGACCCAGCTGGTCGAGGACGCGGTCGTCTTCGTCAAGGGGCGCCTCGACAAGCGCGAGGACGTGCCGCGGCTGGTCGCGATGGAACTCCAGGTCCCGGACCTGTCGAACGCGGGCACCAACGCTCCCGTGATCCTCACCATCCCGGCGCTGAAGGTGACTCCGCCGATGGTCAGCAGGCTCGGCGAGATCCTCAGCCACCACAAGGGCGAGAGCGAGGTCCGCATCCGGCTCCAGGGCCCGAGCAAGACCACGGTGCTGCGGCTCGACCGGCACCGCGTGAAGCCGGACCCGGCGCTCTTCGGCGATCTGAAGGTGCTGCTCGGCCCGGCCTGCCTGGCCGGCTGACGACCGCACGGCAGAGGCCGACGGCCGCACGGCCATGACAGAGGCCGACGGCCGCGCGGCGGAGACCCGCCGACGCACCGAGGGGCGCATCCGTCACAGGATGCGCCCCTCGGTGCGTTCCCGGGCTTCGACAGCCCGCGCGGCGGCCTCAGTTGTGGCCGAAACGCCTCTGATGCTTACGGGCAACATCAGCGGGGCTGCCCTGGGCCTGCGACATCGGCGACTGCTGTGCCTGCGCCGAAGACCGCTGTGCCTGCTCCTGCGCACGCTCGGCCTGCGAGGAGCGGTCCTGCTGGCCGCCCTGCTTGCGATTCTTGTTCTTGGCCATGGTGATCTGCCTCCTGTGGGGGATCTGGGGGCCGGGGCCGCGACCAGATTCACATAGGCTGACAAGCAGCGCATTTCGTAGAATTACCGTGCGTAATGAGACCTGTCGGCAGGTGTTCTTCCGATCCGCCACGCCGAAGATCGAGTTCCGGCCGTTAACCTCCGCACGGTCGGGCAGACTCCAATGAAGCCCGAAGCAAACCTCCCGGAAAGAGGGTGGACCGCGTGGACCGATGCATCGTCCTGGTGGACGCCGGGTATCTGCTCGGGGCCGCAGCCAGCCTCCTCGCCGGGGAACCGTCACGATCCCGGATCACCGTCGACCACACCTCCCTCATCCAGGGACTGCGCGAGCGCGCCGAGTCCGACACCGAGCGGCCCCTGCTGCGCATCTACTGGTTCGACGGCGCCCCCGACCGCGTACCGCAGCCCGAGCACCGCAGGCTGCGCGTGATGCCGCGGGTCACGGTGCGCCTGGGCGCGCTGACCCGCAGCGACGGGCGGTGGGCGCAGAAGGGCGTGGACGCCGCCATGCACGCCGAGCTGACCGAGCTCGCGCGCAACCGCGCCTGCTCCGACATCGTCCTCGTGACCGGCGACGGCGATCTGCTGCCGGGCATGATGGCCGCCAAGGAGCACGGCGTGGCCGTACACCTGTGGGCCGTGCAGGCCGCGGACGGCGACTACAACCAGTCCGAGGACCTGGTGGCCGAGGCCGACGAGCGGCGGGTGCTCGACCGCGCCTGGATCACCAAGGCGGTCCGCGCCAAGGAGATCGGCGGGATCTGCGCACCGCCGCCCGTACCGCGCCCCGAGATCGCCGCCATCCTCTCCGCGCCGCTGCCCGAGTCGGCCCTCGCCGCCGCGGCCGAGCGCTCCGCCCAGGAGACCGAGCACCACCAGGCGGCCGAATCGCCGAACGGCACCCAGGAACGGGTCCCCTCCGCCAAGGGGGTCCCCACACCGAAGGACCTGGCCGCGCTCCGCGGACCGGGCACCCAGGCCGCCCAGCACCCCGCCAACGCCACGCTGCGCTGGTCCTCGGACAAGGGCTGGGTCGACCGGCCCGGCACCACCACGGAGTCCGCGGAGGCGGCCGCCCTGCCCACGCTCGCCCAGCTCACCTCCGCGGAACAGCGGTGGGCGGACCGCGAGGAGGACATCACCACGGTCGGTGGCGACCCCTACGAGGTCGGACAGGTCTTCGCGCGCCGCTGGATGGGGCGTCTCACCGACCCCGGCCACCTCCAGAAGCTGTCGGCGATGTACCCGCGGGTCCCCCACCGGGTGGACGGCGAACTGCTGCGCTACGCGGCCCGCTTCGGCCTGCTCGCGCACAAGGACGACCAGATCGACGAGCACGACCGCTACGCGATCCGGGCCGGATTCTGGCGGGAGATCGATGTGCGCACCGCGACGGAGCACGCGCCCGTGGGGGAGTGATCCCCGAGCCTCCGGACAGGGGCCGCGGAGGCCTTTGCGCGGTGCCCGCCACGGCCCCGGGCGCATAACAGGGCATCGGACCCCGTACTCTCGTCCTTCGTGAGTACGCGCACGGCACAGACGGCCCCGACGGGACACAGGGGCGATGTCGTGTGCGCCGTGCGAGGTCTCACCAAGACCTATCCGGCGGTCCGCGGCCGTCGCGGCACCCCGGCGACACCCGAGGTCAGGGCCACCGACGGGGTACGCCTGGACATCCGCCGGGGCGAGATCTTCGGGCTGCTCGGGCCGAACGGCGCCGGAAAGTCCACCCTCGTGCGCCAGCTCACGGGGCTGATGCGTCCCGACAGCGGCAGCGTCGAGATCCTCGGGCACGACATCGTGCGCCACCCCGAGCGGGCGGCCCGCCTCCTCGCCTACCTCGGGCAGGAGTCCACCGCCCTGGACGAGCTGACCGTGTCCCTCGCCGCCGAGACGACCGGGCGGCTGCGCGGGCTCGACCTGCGCGCGGCACGGGCCGAACGGGACGCCGTCCTCGACGAACTGGGCCTGACCGCCCTCGCCTCCCGTCCCCTGAAGAAGCTCTCCGGCGGACAGCGCAGGCTCGCCTGCTTCGCCGCGGCCCTCGTCGGGCGGCGCCCGCTGCTCGTCCTCGACGAGCCCACCACCGGCATGGACCCCGTCGCCCGGCGCGCCGTGTGGGCCGCCGTCGACCGGCGCCGCGCGGAACAGGGCGCCACGGTCCTGCTCGTCACCCACAACGTCATCGAGGCCGAGACGGTCCTCGACCGGGTCGCCGTCCTCGACGAGGGACGGGTCATCGCCTGCGACACCCCGGCCGGGCTCAAGGAACAGGTCGCCGGCGAGGTGCGGGTCGAACTCGTCTGGCGCGAGACCGCCCCGCTGCACGTCCCCGAGGTCGCCGCGCTGCGCGCCCGCGCCGTCGAGTCCGGCCGCCGCTGGACCCTGCGGCTCGCGCCCGAGGAGGCCCGCGCGGCGGTGGCCACGGTCACCGGCGGAGCCGCCTTCGCCGCACTCGACGATTTCACGCTGGCCACGCCGAGCCTGGAGGACGTGTACCTGGCCCTCGGCGGCCACGCGACACAGGGACTGGTGAAGGCGTGAGTGTCCGGGGCGTGGAATCCGTACGGGAGAGGGGCGTCGTACGTGTGCGGAACAGGACGGCTGCCGACGAAGGGGAGCAGTTCGACGTGAGTGCCGTACCCGCTGGAGTGCTGCCGGGCAGCGTGCTGCCCCTGGCCGAGGACGCCGACGCGGCGGCGGAGCTGGGGCCGCGGGCGCGGCTGTGGCCCTCGATGGCCGCCGTGTACCGGGCGCAGCTCTCCCGGGCCCGTGTCGCGCGCATCCCGCTGCTGTTCGTGGCCACCTTCCAGTCCCTCGGCATCATGATCATGATGCGCGGGGTGGTGGACGGAGGCGCCGAGGCGCGGGCCGTGGTCGCCGGGTCGACGGTCCTGGTCGTCGCCTTCGTCGCCCTCAACCTGCTCGCGCAGTACTTCGGGCAGCTCCGGGCGAGCGGCGGGCTCGACCACTACGCGACGCTGCCGGTGCCGCCGGCGGCCGTGGTGCTCGGGGCCGCGGCCGCGTACGCGTCCTTCACCGTGCCCGGCACCCTCGTCACCGCCGTCTTCGGGTGTCTGCTGTTCGGCCTGCCGCTGACCCATCTGTGGGTGCTGGCCGCGGTCGTCCCGCTCGCGGGCGCCGCCCTCGCCGGGCTCGGGGCCGCGTTCGGGCTGCTCGCGCCGCGGCCCGAGCTGGCCACCCTGCTCGGCCAGATGGGCATGTCCGCGGCCCTGCTGCTGGGCGTTCTCCCGGCGGACCGGATGCCGGCCCCGGTGCAGTACCTCCGGGACCTGCTGCCCTCGACCTACGGTGTCGAGGCCTTCGCCCGCACGTTCGGAGCGGCACCCGAGTGGGGCGCCGTCCTCGGTGATCTGGCCGTCTGCGCCGGAGTCGGGGTGGTCTCGCTGGCCCTCGCGGCCTGGGCCTACCGCCGGGCGGCCGTCCGGTGACGCGGCCGGAGGCGACGCCTGGCACGATGGCAGGGTGACCGCTCCGCTGACTCCACCTCCGCCGCCGCACGAACAGTCCCCCGAGGACCGGCGGGAACCGTACCCCGCCTGGCAGACCCGGCCCGCTCCCGGCCCGGCGGGTCACCCCGTGTACCCGGGCGCGTACGAGGTCTCCTACGGACAGGACGGACCCGGGATGAGGACCGAACTGCGGGAGGCCGCCGTGATCACGATCGCGGTCGCTCTCGCGGGGGCTCTGCTCGGGGTGCTCTGGTCGTGGCTGGCGCCGCACGTGCCGTTGATCGCGGACGCCACCACGGTGTACATCAAGGACACCGAGGGCGAGCAGGCCATCGGCGTGGACGGAACCTTCACCCTGCTCGCGCTGGGCTTCGGAGCGCTGAGCGCCCTGGTCGTCTTCCTCGCGCGACGGCGTGGCGGTGTGCCTCTGGTGATCGCGCTCGCCCTGGGCGGCCTGCTCGGATCGCTGCTCGCCTGGCGGGTCGGGATCTGGCTCGGACCCACGCAGGACGTGGTCGCGCACGCCAAGGCCGTGGGCAAGGGCGTCACGTTCTCCGCGCCGCTGAAGCTCGGGGCCAAGGGCGCGCTGCTGGCGTGGTCCCTGAGCGCCCTGGTGGTCCACCTCGGCCTCATGGCCCTGTTCGGCCCCCGTGACCCCGATCCGTACCAGCAGAAGCCCTACCCGGCCGCGCCGCCGCAGGGGCCTCCGGCCGCCTAGAGCCGTTGCCTGCCACGGCACCAGGGTCTGTCCTACCGCCGCGGGGAGTCAGGGCCGGCCGGACGCCGTGGGAACGGCGGTCCGGCCGGCCCTTCCCTGTACGGCGTGGGTCAGGCGGGACGGCGGCCGTGGTTGGAACGGCCCTTCTTGATGCGCCACTTGCGTTTGCGCGTTCTCTTCGACATGCCCTTCGTGCTTAACCGAGGAAAAGGCATCCGTCGAGGGGCCGCGCAGGCCGCGCAGGCCGTGAGGCCGCCGGGCGCCGACGGCCGGTCACGTCCGTCCGACGGGCGCGGACACCGCCTCCGTGAGCTTCGCCAGGTCGGCGGGGGAGAGCTCGACCTCCATGCCGCGGCGGCCCGCCGAGACACAGATCGTGGCGTGCCCGGAGGCCGAGGAGTCCAGGACGGTGCGGAGCCTCTTGCGCTGGCCGAGGGGCGAGATGCCGCCGCGGACGTACCCCGTCGTGCGCTCGGCCGCCGCCGGGTCGGCCATCACCGCCCGCTTGCCGCCCACGGCCGTGGCGAGGGCCTTGAGGTCGAGCGAGCCCGCCACCGGGACGACCGCGACCACGAGCGCGCCGTCCACGTCCGCCACCAGGGTCTTGAAGACCCGCTCCGGCGACACGCCCATCGCCTCGGCCGCCTCCTCGCCGTAGGACGGGTGGGAGGGATCGTGCTCGTAGGCGTGGACGGTGAACGGGACGCCCGCCTCCGTCAGCGCCACCGTGGCGGGGGTGCCGCCGGACTGCTTCTTCGCCTTCTTGGCCATCGACCTTCTCGCAAGCGTCAGTTCAGGCTCGTCGGGCCGCGCGTCAGGTCCGACGCGGGCAACGACGGCAGATTACGGATGATCGCCGTCTCGGCGCGCAGCACCTTCAGCTCCTCGCGCAGCCGGGAGGCGGTGTCGGGGGCCTGGAGCAGCCGCTGCCGGGCCGGGACGTCCAGCATCACGGCGGCGGCGACGAGATAGGAGACGACCGCCGGTTCGTCCGGCAGGTCCGCGCCGGTCGACAGCGAGCGCTCGCGCGCGCCGGCCAGCCGCTTCTGGTACTGCCGGAAGGCGCGCAGGACCCCCTCGGCGAGCGCCCCCGCCTCGTCGCCCGGGTCCTCCGGGAGCTCCTCCAGCTCGGCCGTCAGGAACGCCCCGGAGGCGTCCACCGACAGCAGCCGGACCCGTGTCGTGCCGGTCGCCAGCACCTCGAAGCTGCCGTCGGCGCGCTCCCGGACGGTCGCCGCGTCCGCGACGCAGCCCACCTCGTGGAAGGCCGCGAGCGGATCGTCCCCGAACCCGGCGGCGGGCCCGCGGTCGGGCACGGCCGTCCCGTCGGGCATGCCGGGCGCGCTGGGCGAGACCTCATGGCCGTCGCGGATGGCGACGACGGCGAATCGGCGGGATTCGCCCTCGGGCGTCTTGAGCAGATCGCGCATCATGGCGCGATAGCGCTCCTCGAACACGTTCAGAGGAAGCACGAGCCCGGGGAACAGCACCGAGTTCAGGGGGAAGAGCGGGAGCCGGACGGTGGTCACGACGGGAAAGCCTAATGGTCGACGGAGCGGACGAGTCCGCCGTACCCGATCCGTGGGATCCGGCTGGGGGCACGATCCCGCAGCGGAAGCCCCGAGGCCACCTCCAGACGGACCCCGTCGCGCAGCTCCAGGTACCGGCCGAGCGGGTCGTCGGAGACCCGGGCCCAGGGGAACGAGGTCACGTACGGGCCGATGAGACGGAGCTGCTCCAGGGCGTCCTGCCAGCGCTCCAGCCGGACCAGGACGTAGGCCAGCAGGTTGCGCACCTCGGCGGGCCACGGGTCGGCGGCGGCGTAGCAGGCCGACACCGAGATCGCGAGGTCGGCCGCGGCGTCCAGGCGCTCGCGCGGCACCTCGGGACCGCCGCCCTCGGTCAGATAGGCGAAGGCCGCGCGCACCGGCAGTGCCTGGACCAGGGAGCCCGGCAGGGCGTCCTGCGCGGCGGGCTCGGCGAAGTCGAAGCACTCGGTGTGCGAGCCGTACCAGGCGGCGGAGAGGTACTGGAGCGCGGCCACGTGGCAGCCGTAGTGGTGCGGGGAGCGCCGGACGGCCTGGGCCCAGAGCCGCTCGAACTCGGTGTGCCGGACGTTGGTGCCCCGGGCGTGATCGAGGGCGATCCGCCACGGCACCGGGTCGCGCGGGGCGCCCTCGGCGGCGGACATGATCAGCGGGCCGACCTCGCGCAGCAGTTCCACCCGCGCGGGCGACTCCCAGCCGCGGCGGACGGCCAGTTCGGCCCTGACGAGGAGGACGTCCGGGTCGTGCGGGTCGTCGGCCTGCCACCGCCTGAGCCATTCGTCGCGGGAGCGCGCGAAGGCGGCGAGGCGTACGGCGTACCGGTCGCGGTCCTCCCACTCGGCGGACGCGCGGGTGGCGGCCAGCAGCGCTGCCGCGGGGGCGTACTCGCCCTGGGCCGCGGCGACGAGTGCCGGTGCCAGACGGTGGTCGGGGGCGTCGAGCAGCACCTCCTCGTCGGCCGGCAGTCCGGCGGCGAGGCGTGAGGTGTGCCGTGCCATCCGGGCGGTACGGAGGAGCGCGCTCAGGAGTGCCATGGTGTCGACCATTGAAAACCGCAGGTCGGAGCTGTGCCAGAGGCGATCGGTGACGCTTTCGTAAAGCCGATTGGTTGTGCGCCGCATGGTCAAGGTCGGGCAAAGCGTGAGCTGCTTCCGGTGCGCCGACCGCGGACGGCCGTTCGACGGCCACGGGCGGCCGTGCGCCGAACGTGAACGTCCGTGCGAACGACACGGACGTCCGTGCGACGTCCGTGCCATGCCTGCGCGATGCCTGCGTCATGCCTGCGCCATGACCGGGCGATGCCTGCGTCATGCCTGCGCCATGACCGGGCGATGCCCGCGCGGTGACAGGGTGGCGTCAGCCGCGGCGCAGCAGCCGGGTGGCGCCGGCGGCCACCGTCGTCGCCAGGACCCAGCCGAGCAGGACCACCGCCGCGGCCAGCCACTGCCAGCCGCCGCGCAGTTGCCAGAAGCCGGCCTGGCCCAGGTCGATGACCGGCAGCAGCAGATCCAGGGCGTAGAGCGAGGCGTTCCACGCGGGGTGCCCGTCGGGGTTGACCGGCCGGTGCTCGGCGTGTGCGAAGGCGATCGACGTCGCCGCCCACAGCACCGCCATCCACAGGGCGGCGCGCCCGGGACGGTATCCGTAGGCGACCGTCATGTCCTGCGCGTAGCCCCAGAGCTTGGCGGCCAGCGGCAGGGTCTCGCGGCGGCGGCGCTGCTTGGCGAGCAGCACCTCGCGGGCGTCCTCGTCCTCACCGGAGTCGCGCAGCACGGCGGCGAGGCGCTCGTACGGCTCCGGGGCGTACTCGGCGGTGGCCGCCGCCACCCACTCCAGACGCCGGGTCAGCGGGAAGGAGCCCTGCGGGACCAGGTTCTCGTACGTGAAGCCGCCCATGTGCAGGCTGCCGGGGCCCGGCCAGCTCGACGCCCGGTCGACCAGGTTGACGACCCGCGCGCCGGACAGCACGACCTTGCCGCGTTCGGGCCGGTCGCCGAGGAAGCGCAGCTCGGGCGTCTGCACCCGCAGCAGCGACAGCTCCTGGTCGTCGTCGAAGGTGAAGCGGGCCCGGTCGAAGTCGACCGCGTCCCCGAAGCGCCCGTCGTCCAGACGGATCCCGCCCTGGCACTCGAACCGCTGCACCAGGGTGCCGCGCGCCGGTGTGGTGCCGCTGGTCATCAGCGGATTGCCGAGGCCCGCGGGGGTCATGTAGAGCGTGCGGTTGACGGTGAGCTGGGGGGCGTTGAGGGCGAGCCGGGTGTACGGGTTGCTGAGCCTGCTGCCGCGCAGGCTCAGCGACACGCCGACGGTCGCGCCGCGCAGACTGAGTTCGCCGTGCGACTCCAGCATCTCGGCCTGGAGGTCCTGGCCGACGGTCATGCCGTCACCGGTGATCGAACGCCCGCGCCGGTCCCGGTAGACCACCGCCTGGTTGAGCAGCAGATCCGTGCCGATGTGCGCGTCGGTCAGCCGCACCCCGTTGTGGAAGCGGCAGCGCGGCAGATGCAGATCGCCCTCGGTGTGCAGCCGGGCCGCCTCCAGCCGGGGCACCGCGCAGTCCACCAGCCGCAGTGTCGTGAACCGGGACTCCGGCAGCAGCACCTCCTTCTCGAACCTGCACCCGTTCAGCTCCACGTACGGCACCACCGTGCCGCCCGCGAGGTCGAGCACACCGGTGATCCGTACGCCCGTCAGCTTCAGGGAGGGGACCCGGCCCTGGAGGGCGGGCGGCCCGTCGAGCAGCAGCCAGGCCACTATCCGGGCCCGGACACTGCGCTCGGGCCCCCAGGGACGGCCGCCGTGCGGATCGTCGACGGCCGTGTCCCCGTCGCGCAGGTCGTACGCACTGCCGTTGCGGAAGGCCTGCCACATCCCCGCCTCGGCGGCGGTCAGCTCGTCCGGCAGGTCTCCGGTCCGCAGGCCGGCACCATCGGTCACGGCACCTCACTTCCTCCCCGGCTACTCGCGGGTTCGTACGTTCGTGCAATGCCCGCTCAGTGACGGCGTGAACGCTCCTGGTGAGGGGGGATCTTCCGCGGAGGCGAAGGTGGCTTGTATCAGCCACTGATACAGGCGTCCGGCGCCCCGCCGCCGTCTGAGAGAATTGAGTCCGTGATCTCCCGAATCGATCTGCGCGGCGACGCCCTCCCCGAGGGCCCCGCCCTGCGTGACCTGCTGCCCCGAGCCGACTTCGACGTCTCGGCCGCCCTGGAGAAGGTGCGGCCGATCTGCGAGGCCGTACATCATCGGGGCGACGCGGCGCTGATCGACTACGCGGAGAAGTTCGACGGAGTACGGCTGGAGTCCGTACGCGTCCCGGCCCAGGCCCTCGCCGACGCCCTGGAGCGGCTCGACCCCGCCGTGCGCGCGGCCCTGGAGGAGTCGATCCGCCGCACCCGTCTCGTCCACCGCGCACAGCGCCGTACGACGCACACCACCCAGGTCGTGCCCGGCGGCTCGGTCACCGAGAAGTGGGTGCCGGTCGACCGGGTCGGGCTGTACGCGCCCGGCGGCCGCTCCGTGTACCCGTCATCCGTGATCATGAACGTGGTCCCGGCGCAGGAAGCCGGCGTCGGGTCCATCGCGCTCGCCTCCCCGGCCCAGTCCGCGTTCGGCGGCCTGCCGCACCCGACGATCCTCGCCGCCTGCGCCCTGCTCGGCGTCGACGAGGTGTACGCGGCCGGCGGCGCCACGGCCGTCGCCATGTTCGCCTACGGCACCGAGTCCTGTCCCTCGGCCGACATGGTCACCGGGCCGGGCAACATCTGGGTCGCCGCGGCCAAGCGCTACTTCACCGGCCGCATCGGCATCGACGCCGAGGCCGGCCCGACCGAGATCGCGGTCCTCGCGGACGACACCGCCGACCCCGCGCACGTCGCCGCCGACCTGATCAGCCAGGCCGAGCACGACCCGCTCGCCGCCGCCGTCCTGGTCACCGACTCGCCGGCCCTCGCGGACGCGGTCGAGAAGGAGCTGGAACCGCAGATCGCGGCCACCAAGCACATCGACGACCGGATCGTCCCGGCCCTGAGCGGCAGGCAGTCCGCGATCGTCCTCGTCGACGGCGTCGACGAGGGCCTCAGGGTCGTCGACGCGTACGGCGCCGAGCACCTGGAGATCCAGACCGCCGACGCGGCCGCCGTCGCCGACCGGGTCAGGAACGCCGGAGCGATCTTCGTCGGCCCCTGGGCCCCGGTCTCGCTCGGCGACTACGCGGCGGGCTCCAACCACGTCCTGCCCACCGGCGGCTGCGCCTGCCACTCCTCGGGTCTGTCCGTCCAGTCCTTCCTGCGCGGCATCCACATCGTCGACTACACGAAGGACGCGCTCGCCGACGTCGCCCACCACGTGGTGACACTGGCGGAGGCCGAGGACCTGCCCGCGCACGGCGCGGCGGTCAAGGCAAGGTTCGGATGGAAGGTACCCGAGGGCAAGTGACCGGCATCGACGATCTCCCCGTACGGGACGAACTGCGCGGCAAGACCCCCTACGGCGCACCCCAGCTCGACGTCCCCGTACGCCTGAACACCAACGAGAACCCGTACCCGCTGCCCGAGGCGCTCGTCGAGCGGATCGCCGAGCGGGTCCGGGAGGCCGCCCGCGGACTCAACCGCTACCCCGACCGGGACGCGGTGGAGCTGCGCACCGGGCTGGCCGCCTATCTGACGAAGACCGGCAAGCACCCGGTCGGCGTCGAGAACGTCTGGGCCGCCAACGGCTCGAACGAGGTCATCCAGCAGCTGCTCCAGACCTTCGGCGGCCCCGGCCGCAGCGCGATCGGCTTCGAACCGTCGTACTCGATGCACGCGCTCATCGCGCGCGGCACCGGCACGGCCTGGATCTCGGGCCCGCGCGGCGAGGACTTCACCATCGACCTCGCCGCCGCCGAGCGGGCCATCGCCGAGAACCGGCCGGACGTCGTCTTCGTCACCACCCCCAACAACCCCACCGGCAACGCGGTCCCGCCCGAGACGGTCCTCGCGCTGTACGAGGCCGCGCAGGCGGCGAAGCCGTCCATGGTCGTGGTCGACGAGGCCTACATCGAGTTCAGCCACGGCGACTCGCTGCTGCCGCTGCTCGAAGGACGGCCGAATCTCGTCGTCTCCCGGACGATGTCGAAGGCCTTCGGCGCGGCGGGACTGCGCCTCGGCTACCTCGCCGCCCACCCGGCGGTCGTGGACGCCGTCCAGCTCGTCCGGCTGCCGTACCACCTGTCGGCCGTGACGCAGGCGACCGCGCTGGCGGCCCTGGAGCACACCGACACCCTGCTCGGATACGTGGAGCAGCTCAAGGCCGAACGGGACCGGCTGGTCACCGAACTGCGCGCGATGGGCTGCGAGGTGACCGAGTCGGACGCGAACTTCGTGCAGTTCGGACGGTTCGCCGACACCCACGCGGCCTGGCGGAGGATCCTCGACCAGGGCGTCCTGGTCCGGGACAACGGCGTACCGGGGTGGCTGCGGGTCTCCGCCGGAACCCCGAAGGAAAACGACGCGTTCCTCGACGCGGTACGTGAACTACTGGGCTCTGTGGGGGAGAACCCCACATCCCCGAAGGAGCAGAGCGCATGAACCGCGTAGGACGCGTGGAGCGGGTGACGAAGGAGACGTCGGTCCTCGTCGAGATCGACCTCGACGGCTCCGGCAAGGTCGACGTGGCCACCGGCGTCGGCTTCTACGACCACATGCTCGACCAGCTCGGCCGGCACGGTCTGTTCGACCTGACCGTGAAGACCGAGGGCGACCTGCACATCGACTCGCACCACACCATCGAGGACACCGCCCTCGCCCTCGGCGCCGCCTTCAAGCAGGCCCTCGGCGACAAGGTCGGCATCTACCGCTTCGGCAACTGCACCGTCCCGCTGGACGAGTCGCTCGCCCAGGTCACCGTCGACCTGTCCGGCCGCCCCTACCTCGTGCACACCGAGCCCGAGAAGATGGCGCCGATGATCGGCGAGTACGACACGACGATGACCCGGCACATCCTGGAGTCCTTCGTCGCCCAGGCCCAGATCGCCCTGCACGTGCACGTCCCCTACGGACGCAACGCGCACCACATCGTGGAATGCCAGTTCAAGGCGCTGGCCCGGGCCCTGCGTTACGCCTCCGAGCGCGACCCGCGCGCAGCCGGCATCCTCCCCTCCACTAAGGGCGCACTGTGACAGGCCTCTCCAGCATTCTCATCGTCGTCGGTCTCTTCCTCGCCGGAGGGATCTACTCCTTCGTCAAGCAGGACATGCCCAGGAGCCTCGTCGTCCTGCTCTCCATCGGTGCGGCGATGTGTCTCGTCGCGGGCGTCATGCGGCTGGAGGTGTGGAGTTGAGCGAGTCCAAGAAGGTCGTCGTCTTCGACTACGGCTTCGGGAACGTACGCTCCGCCGAGCGCGCCCTCGCCCGCGCGGGCGCCGAGGTCGAGATCACCCGCGACTTCGACACCGCGATGAACGCCGACGGGCTGCTGGTGCCGGGCGTCGGCGCCTTCGCCGCCTGCATGCAGGGCCTCAGGGAGGCGCGCGGCGACTGGATCATCGGCCGCCGGCTGTCCGGCGGGCGCCCGGTCATGGGCATCTGCGTCGGCATGCAGATCCTCTTCACCCGCGGCATCGAGCACGGCGTGGAGACCGAGGGCCTCGACGAGTGGCCGGGCACGGTCGGACCGCTGGAGGCCGACGTCGTGCCCCACATGGGCTGGAACACCGTCGACACCCCGGAGGGCTCCGAGGCCTTCGCCGGCCTCGACGCCGACGCGCGGTTCTACTTCGTCCACTCCTACGCCGTCCACGACTGGTCGCTGGAAGTCGGCAACCCGCTGCTGCGCGCACCCCTGGTGACCTGGTCCACGCACGGCAAGCCCTTCGTGGCGGCCGTCGAGAACGGCGCCCTGTGGGCCACCCAGTTCCACCCCGAGAAGTCCGGCGACGCCGGAGCCCAGCTCCTCACCAACTGGATCGGAACACTGTGAGCAAGCTCGAACTCCTCCCCGCCGTCGACGTCCGCGACGGCCAGGCCGTCCGTCTCGTGCACGGCGAGTCCGGGACCGAGACCTCCTACGGCTCCCCGCTGGAGGCCGCCCTGGCCTGGCAGAGCGCCGGCGCCGAGTGGCTGCACCTCGTCGACCTGGACGCCGCGTTCGGCACCGGCGACAACCGCGCGCTGATCGCCGAGGTGACCGGGGCGATGGACATCAAGGTCGAGCTGTCCGGCGGCATCCGCGACGACGACACCCTCGCCGCCGCGCTCGCCACCGGCTGCACCCGCGTCAACCTGGGCACCGCCGCGCTGGAGACCCCCGACTGGGTCGCCAAGGTCATCGCCGAGCACGGCGACAAGATCGCCGTCGGCCTCGACGTCCGCGGCACCACCCTGCGCGGCCGCGGCTGGACCCGCGACGGCGGCGACCTCTACGAGACGCTGGCGCGCCTCGACTCCGAGGGCTGCGCCCGCTACGTGGTGACGGACATCGCCAAGGACGGCACGCTCCAGGGCCCGAACCTGGAGCTGCTGCGCAACGTGTGCGCGGTGACCGACCGCCCGGTGGTGGCCTCCGGCGGTGTGTCGTCGCTGGACGACCTGCGCGCCATCGCCGAACTCGTGCCGCTCGGCGTCGAGGGCTCGATCGTCGGCAAGGCCCTGTACGCCAAGGCGTTCACCCTCGAAGAGGCCCTGGCGGCGGTAGCCCGGTGAGCGCCGTACGCCGCCTTTCGACCGGCTCGCCCTCGGAGGAGGCCTTCGGGTACTCCCGCGCGGTGGAGCTGCCGAACGGCCTGGTGCTGGTGTCCGGCTGCAGCTCGATCATCGACGGCGACGTCGTCGAGGACGATCCCTACGAGCAGACGGTCAACGCCTTCGGTGTCGCGTTCGCGGCCCTGGAGCGGCTCGGCCTGGGCCGTGAGGACGTCGTCCGCACCCACATGCACATCACCCATGCCCGGGACGTCGAGGAGGTCGGCCGCGCCCACAAGGCGCTGTTCGACGGTATCCGCCCCGCCGCCTCCATGATCATCGTCGAGGGTCTGGTGGACCCTCGGCTGGTGGTCGAGGTCGAGGTGGAGGCGTTCCGGGCAGACCCCACGGAGCAGGGAGAAACGCGGTCATGACCCTGGCGGTCCGAGTGATTCCCTGCCTGGACGTGGACAACGGCCGGGTCGTCAAGGGCGTCAACTTCCAGAACCTGCGCGACGCGGGCGACCCCGTCGAGATGGCCAAGGTGTACGACGCCGAGGGCGCCGACGAGCTCACGTTCCTGGACATCACCGCGTCCTCGGGCAACCGTGAGACCACGTACGACGTGGTGCGCCGCACGGCCGAGCAGGTCTTCATCCCGCTGACGGTCGGCGGCGGTGTCCGTACCGCCGAGGACGTCGACAAGCTGCTGCGGGCCGGTGCCGACAAGGTCGGTGTCAACACGGCCGCCATCGCCCGTCCCGACCTCATCCGGGAGATCGCGGAGCGGTTCGGGCGGCAGGTGCTCGTGCTGTCGGTGGACGCGCGCAGGACCGGGGGCGGTTCCTTCGAGGTGACCACCCACGGCGGCCGCCAGGGCACCGGCATCGACGCCGTCGAGTGGGCCCACCGAGCCGCAGAGCTGGGCGCGGGCGAGATCCTGCTCAACTCGATGGACGCCGACGGAACGAAGGACGGCTACGACATCGAGATGATCGAGGCCGTACGCAAGCACGTCACCGTTCCACTGATCGCCAGCGGCGGCGCGGGCCGGCTCGACCACTTCCCGCCGGCCGTCGGGGCGGGCGCCGACGCGGTGCTGGCCGCGTCCGTCTTCCACTTCGGCGACCTGCGGATCGGCGAGGTCAAGGAGACCCTGCGCGCGGCGGGGCATCCCGTCCGCTAGCCGGCCCCACCGGCGGCTTTCACAGCCGCGTACGGTCTCCGTCACGGCCCGTACCCGGGCAGCCTCCGCTGCCGGGTACGGGCCGTTCGCCGTGTTCCGGGGCCGGCGTGGGGCCCGCGCGGCCGTGTTCCGGGGGAGGCCGCTTCGCGGGGAAGGGGCGCCTGCCGCCGCACCGTGAAGCCTCGCTCCGGTGGGGGAGGCCCGGCGGGGCGAGGGGGCGCGGTGGGCCAAGACCGGTGATTCTGCCGATGTACGGGCCGGGTCCGGGGCGGACAGTTGCCACCGCAACCACCGAGACGGACCCCCGCCGTCATCGCAGCGTGCGCCTTCCGACACCCATGCCAGGGCGGCGTTCCGACCGCGGCGCGGGTCCGTCCTCCCTCACCGAGAGGATGCATCCACCGTGCAGCAGCCGAACCGCCCCTTCCCCGCCGCACCCATCGGCCCTGATCCGTCCCCCCGCCGCCCGCACCGGCTCACGAGCCGTCTGGCGCGGGCCGGTCTCGCGGTGCTCCTGGCCGCGGGCGGCCTCGTCGCCGCGCAGGCCACCGGAGCGCAGGCCGTCGCCGGAGCACCGGCCGTCTCGGCACAGGCCGCCGCGAACCCGTACGAGCGCGGCCCCGCCCCCACGAACGCCAGTATCGAGGCCTCCCGTGGTTCGTACGCCGTCTCCCAGACCACCGTCTCCTCGCTGTCCGTGAGCGGTTTCGGCGGCGGAACCGTCTACTACCCGACCTCGACCGCCGACGGCACCTTCGGGGCGGTCGTCATCTCACCCGGGTACACCGCCTACCAGTCGTCCATCTCCTGGCTCGGGCCGCGGCTCGCCTCCCAGGGCTTCGTGGTGTTCACCATCGACACCAACACCACCCTCGACCAGCCCGACAGCCGTGGCCGGCAGTTGCTGGCCGCGCTCGACTACCTGACCCAGAGCAGTTCCGTGCGGACCAGGATCGACAGCAGCCGGCTCGGGGTGATGGGCCACTCGATGGGCGGCGGCGGCACGCTGGAGGCCGCGAAGAGCCGCCCCTCGCTCCAGGCGGCGATCCCGCTCACCGGCTGGAACCTGGACACCACCTGGCCGGAGATCAAGACGCCGACCCTGGTCGTGGGCGCCGACGGCGACACGATCGCACCGGTGGCGACGCACTCCAAGCCCTTCTACGCGAGTCTGCCGAGCACGCTCGACAAGGCGTACCTGGAGCTCAGGGGCGCCACCCACTTCACGCCCAACAGCTCGAACACCACGATCGCGAAGTACAGCATCTCGTGGCTGAAGCGGTTCATCGACAATGACACCCGCTACGAGCAGTTCCTGTGCCCGCTGCCGCAGGCGTCCCTGACGATCGCCGAGTACCGGGGCAACTGCCCGCACACCTCCTGATCCGTCCCGCACGGTCCGTCCCGCACGGCCGGTCCACAGGGCCGGTCCGTACGGGCCCGGGCCGTGCGGGGGTGACGGCCGCCGTCCTCCGGCGGCCGTCACGCGCGTGTCCGGCCGCGGCGCCCGCGAGGGGCCGCGGCCGTTGTGCGGACGCACAAGCCTGGCCCGCCGGGCCTGGGAGCCCGCCCACCCGCCGTCCCCGCGAGAGCCTTGTCTTCCCAGGTCGGATGGGTTTTCCGGGCCCAGTCTCGCAAGTGAACGCGGGGCTTCCGCCATCGTTTACGCGGAAGTAACGTGACGGTCGTGACGGGAAACGCGACTGTGCCAAGTCTCCTCCGGACGGCGGCCCGGAGCTCATTACCGTTGCTCGTCCGGCACACGCCGAACGAGCCGGGCGAGCTGGGCGAGCCGGACCGCTCGGACCAGCGCCGCGCCCCCGGCCGGCCGCTCACCCCGGGGCACGATCCGCGACCGGACGCGCCCCGCCCGTCCGGCACGCCCGAGGTGCCCCGCCCGGCCGCCGGGACCCGGACGCCGGTGCCGGAGACCCGGGAAGGGAGCGTGCCCGGTGCGGTGCCCGGTGAGAGCGGGGGCGGGTGCCCGGGGCCGGGTGTCCTGGGCGGGGGCCCGACGGGTCTGCTGCTGCTGGTGGCGGCCGAGCGGGAGCGGGACGCGAGGGGCGCCGGGGCGGACGCCGCGGTGATCGCCGGGGCGGCCGGGGCGGGCGGACTCGACGCGGACGCCCTCGACGCCGCGGAGGACGCGGGACTGATCCGCCTCGCCGGAGGCCGCGTCCAGCTCGTCGATCCCGGCCTGGCCGGCACCGTGTACGCCGCCGTTCCGCCCGCCCGTCGGCGTGCCGCGCACCGGCTGCTGGCCGACGCCCACACCGGGGGGCCGCACGCCCTGCCGGTCCTCTTCCACCGGGCCTCGGCGGCCGTCGCCCCCGCACCGGGCCTCGGCGACGCGCTGGCCGCCGCGGCGGAGCCGCCGGACGGCGGACCGACGCACGCGGAGCGCTCGGCGGCCTGGGCGCGGTCCGCCGAACTCGCCGTCGGCCAGGGGCTGCGCGCCGCCCGCCTGGTCAACGCCGCGGACCAGGCCCGGCTGGCCGGACTGCCGCACCGCGCGCGGGAGTTGCTCGCGCGGGCCGGATGCGAGGGTCCGGCCCGCGCCGTGCGCGGCGCGGCTCAGCGGGTGAGCGGACTGCTCGCGCTCCAGGACGGCCCGGTCGCCGACGCCCGCGAGGCACTGCTGCTGGCCGGCGAGTCGCTGGCTCCCGTCGACGCGCACCTCGCCCAGACCGCGCGGCTCGCCGCCGTCGAGGCGTCCTGGGCGATGGGGGACGCGGCGGCGTGCGCGGAGGCCCTGGACGGGGGTCCCGCCCAGCCGGGATCCGACCCGCTGCTCGCGGCGTACCGGGCGGGGATGTCCGCGGTGATGCACGGCCGCCTGGACAGCGGACGGCAGCCGTTGCGGGAGGTGGTGGCCGGGGCGGGCGCCGCGGCCGGGGTGCCCGACGGCGCGGAAGCCCTGCTGCGGGCCGGGAACGCGGCCCTCGTCGTCGGCGACCTCGACGCGGCCGCTCGCGCCAACTCCCGGGCCCTCGCCGTCGCCAGGGCCCGGGGTCCGTACGTCCTGGTCGCCCAGGCGCTGGAGCGGCTGGCCTACGGAGAGCTGCGGGCCGGCCGCCACGCCCGTGCCCGCGCCCACGCCGAGGACGGCCTGCGCACGGCCCTCGGCGCCGGTCAGGACAACCTCGCGGCGCACCACCACGCGATCCTCGCGCTGGTGGCGTCCGTGGAGGGATCTCCGGAGGCCGTCGCGGAGCACGCCGCGGCCGCCGAACGTGTCGCGGCGGCCCATGGACTCGCGCAGGCGGCCACGCTGTCCCAGTGGGCACGCGCCCGCGCCGACCTGGCCCGCGGCCGGCTCCCCGAGGCGGCGGCGCGGCTCGGCCCCCTGGTCGGCGCCGGCCCGTGCCGCGGCCACTTCGCGGTACGGATGCTCGCCGTTCCCTGCTTCGTGGAGGCGGCGGCCCGCACGGGACGGACGGAGGCCGCCCGGTCGGCCGTGGGCGAGTTCGCGCGCTGGGCCGCGCAGGGCGCCGACCCCCAGGCCCCCGCTCAACTCGCGCGTTGCCGTGCGCTGTTGAGCGGCCCCGAGGAACGCGAGGCGCTGTTCGCCGCCGCGCTGGCCCGGCACGACGAGGTGGCCGGGGACTTCGAACGCGGCCGCACCCAGCTCCTCTACGGCGGCTGGCTGCGGCGCGGGCGCAGACCCGGTGAGGCGCGCGGCCGGCTGCGGGACGCGCTGGTGTCCTTCGAACGGGGCGGGGCACTCGGCTGGGCCACGCAGGCGCGGGCCGAACTGCGGGCCACCGGCGACGCCGGACCGGGCGAACCGGCAGGTCAGCTCACGCTCCTGACGCCCCAGCAGCTTCGGATCGCCCGCTGTGTGGCGGAGGGGGCCACCAATCGGGAGGTGGCGCTGCGCCTGTCCGTGAGCACCCGCACCGTGGACCACCACCTGCGCAATGTCTTCGCCGCTCTGGGGGTCCGCTCCCGCGTCGAACTGTCCCGTCTGGTGGACCGGGCCGAGAAGACCACCGCACACCTCTAGGTACCGACCGGTAGGTATGTCATCCTGCGGGATCAGGAGGTCCGGAGCACCCGTGTGCCGCGCGTCGGCCGGCGGGCAGCCCCGACCGAGCCGACTCCGGTGGAGGACAGCGATGCAGCACCTCGTACCCGCCCATGTCCGGTCCCAGCCCGGAACCCGGTCCCCGGTACCGGCCGCCCGCCCGGCCGTCGACGCGGAGGCGCTCGCGGTGCTGCACCGCGCCGCCCGGGCGCTGATGGCGGGGCTGCCCGAACTCGGCGAACGCCTGGTGGACCTCCTGGTGGCGCGTGAACCCGCGTACCGCGCGGCCGTGGAGGCGGACGCGGAGAGCGTTCGCGACGAGGTGCGGCGCTCGCTGCGGCTCAACGTCGGATCCCTGATCCAGCCCGGCGAACTGCGCGAGGCCGCCCACCGCTGCTCCTGGGCCATCGGCAGGGCCCGCGCCGAGCGCGGCCTTCCGCTGGACGCCCTGCTGCGCGCCTTCCGGCTGGGCGGCGGCATGATCTGGCAGGAGCTCGTCGACGAGACGACCCGTCGTCATCCCTCCGACGCGCGCCTGCTCGTGCACGTGGCCGCCGATGTCTGGAACTTCGTCGACGACCACTGCGCCGTGGTCGCCGACGCCTACCGCCAGACCGAGCGCGAGCTGATGTGGCGCCGGGAGAACCGGCTGCGGCTGATGACGGCCGCGCTCCTCGACGGCACCGCCCGGATCGCCGATCTGCCGGCCACGGCCGCCGCCCTGGGGCTTCCCGAACACGGCCGGTACGCGGTGGTGCTGGCCCGCCTGCCGTCCGGCCGCGCGTTCACGGACGTACGCGGCCAGGTGAGCATCTCCGGCCTGCGGGTCCTCTGGTACCGCGACCGCGACCGGGACGGTGAGGGAAGCTACGGCATCGTCCTGCTCGGCGACCGTTCCCACGACGGGGAGCAGCCCGGCCGCGGTCACGACAGCGGGCTCCTCGGCGCGGGCCACGGGCCGGGCTCCGCTCCGGCGGCCGAGGCGGGGCCCGAGGGCGGGGACGGCCGGGGCGGGGAGCGCCCCGGGACGCACGGGCCCGACGTGGACGCCGGGGAGATCGCCCGCAGGCTGACCGCCCCGCCGGTGGCCCGGGTCGGTGTGAGCCCGGTCGTGGAGGGGCTCGCGGCGATCGGCGACGCCCGCCGCCTGGCCGACACGGCGCTGCGGGCCTGCCCGCGCGTCGGCGGAACCGTCGTGCTGGAGGAGCATCTGCCCGCCGCGCTCGTCGTCTCCGCCCCGGTCCTCGGCGCGGCCCTGTCGGAGCGGGTTCTCGGGCCGCTGCTGCGGCTGGACCTGTCCGACCGGGACATCCTGCTGGACACCCTCACGGTCTGGCTCGCCTGCGACGGCTCCGCCCAGCGGGCCGCGGGCCGCCTCTACTGCCACCGCAACACCGTCCTGAACCGGCTGCGCCGCTGCGAACAGCTCACCGGCCGCTCCCTGACCCGGCCCGCGGACGTCGTCGAACTGTCGCTGGCCCTGGCGGCGCACTCCCTGCTCGATCCGTGACCGCCCGCCGTCCAGGATCCCGGCGGACCCGCCCACCGCGACGGCAACGTCCTGCGCTGGCTCGGCGTCTACGCCTCGTCGATGATCGGCGACAACGTCTGCTACCTCGCGTTGTCCTGGGCGGCCGTGCAGTCCGGAACACCCGCGCAGGCAGGGCTGATGATGACGGTGAGCGCGGTTCCCCGGGCGCTGCTGATGCTCGGCGGCGGCGTGGTCGCGGACCGGTTCGGGCCGCGGAAAGTCGTCATCGGCAGCGACGCCGTGCGCTGCGTCGCCGTGCTCGCCCTGGCCGTGCTGCTGTTCGCGACCGGCCCGAGCCTGTGGCTGCTGGCCCTGCTCGCCCTCGTCTTCGGCATGGTCGACGCGGTCTTCATGCCCGCCGTGGGTGCCCTGCCGGCCCGCATCACGAGCCGGGACCAGCTCGTCCGGGTCCAGGGAATGCGGGGCCTGGCGAACCGCTTCGCCAACGTGGTCGGCGCACCGCTCGGCGGTCTCGGCGTGGCCCTCGGGGGAGCGGCGGCGGCCTTCGGTCTCGCGGGGATGCTGATCGCCGCGTCGGTGCCGCTGCTCGTCTCCGTACGCATGCGGGAGCCGCGCGCGGGCGACGAGGGCGGGGCGGCCGGGACAGGCGCCCCGGCGGACACGGGGCACGCGCCCGAGGCCGCCGGCGCGGACGGCGCGGAGGGAAAGGCCGCCGGCGAGGGCGCGGCGGAGCGTGAGGGTGCCGCGCCGGGGCGGCCCGCACGGGCCACCGCCCGGCGGGACCTGGTCGAAGGGCTGCGCTACGTCCGGCGCCACCGCGTCCTCGCCCCGCTCATTGTCGCCATCGCCCTCGTGGACCTCGGATTCGCCGGGCCGCTGAACGTGGGCCTGACCCTGCTGGCCGACCGGCGGGGCTGGGGCGCGTCCGGCATGGGCTGGGTGCTCGCCGGATTCGGGACCGGCGCGGGGGCCGCCGCCCTGCTGCTGACCGTGCGGGGGCGGCTGCCGCACGCGGCACGTCTGGCCGCGGTGGCGATCCTGGCGGGCTCGGTCGCGATCGGCGCGCTCGCCTTCGTGCCGAACGTCGCGGCCGCCATCGGGGTCGCCCTGCTCGTCGGCCTGCTCGCCGGGCTCAGCGGAGCCCTGTGCGGGGCACTCCTCCAGACCCAGTCCGACCCCGCCTACCTGGGCCGCGTCACCGCCGTCTCCGGCATCGTCAGCCTGGGCCTCGCGCCCCTCGGCATGCCACTGACCGCCGCCGCGATCGGCTGGTGGGGCACCGGGCCCGTCTTCGTCACCAGCGCCGCCGTGTGCGGCCTCGGCGGCGTCCTCGCCCTGGGCGTACGGGACCTGCGGCGCGCCGAACTCCCCGGGTGACCACCTTGACCACCTTGACCGCCTGGACCGGTTGGCCGGCGGGAGGGCGGACGGCGGCAGACCACCGGTGACCGGAAGGTCCCCGGGCCCCGGCGAAGCGGGCCTCGACGGCCGGGCGACGCGGGCTCTGGCGGTCCGGCGGCGCGGGCTCCGGCGTCCGGCGACGCGGGTCCTCGCGGTCGGGTGGCGTGGGGCCGGAGCGGCCCGGAGTTCTCAGATTCCCAGCTGCCTCGCCTCGTGGAGCTTGGCGATCGCGTCCTTGTCGCCGTCCAGTTCGACGTCCGCCACGCTCTGCCGGCCGAACGCGAACATCAGCAGCTCCGAGGGCTCGCCGGTCACCGTCACCACCGGCGTTCCCTTGTTCAGCACCGTCGTCTGGCCGTTCGGGCGGCGCAGGACCACACCCGTCGGAGCGCCGCGGCCCATCAGCCGGGCCGTTCGGTCCAGGCGCGACCACAGGGCCTCCTGGAACACCGCGTCCAGCTCGCGCGGTTTCCAGTCCGGCCGCGCGCGTCGCACGTCCTCGGTGTGGACGTAGAACTCCACCACGTTCGACGCCTCGTCCAACTGCTTCAGGGTGAACGGGGAGAACCGCGGCGGACCCGTACGGACGAGCTGGATCAGCTCCTCGTACGGCTTCTCGGCGAACTCCGCCATCACCCGCTCCAGACGGGGCGCGAGCTGCTTGACGACGAGACCGCCGGCGGCGTCGGGGCGGCGCTCGCGCACCACCACGTGCGCGGCGAGATCCCGGCTGTTCCAGCCCTCGCACAGGGTGGGGGCGTCCGGTCCCACGGCTTCCAACAGATCGGCCAGAAGGAGCCGTTCGCGCTTCGCATGGGTCGACATGTCAGCCAGCCTACGACCGGGCGGTCGCCCCGCCCAGTGGAGAGCGCGGCGCGGCCCACCGGTCCCGCCCGCGGACGGGCGCGGAGGTCCGGCCTGTGGACAACGGCCGGGCGGGACGGCCCGGCGCGGCACAATGGCACCCATGACCAGCACGCCTCCCGCCAGCAGCCTGGACCCCGAGATCGCCGCCCGTCTCAAGCGCAGCGCCGACGGACTCGTCCCCGCCATCGCCCAGCAGTACGACACCGGTGAGGTGCTGATGCTCGGCTGGATGGACGACGAGGCGCTGCACCGCACCCTCACCACGGGCCGCTGCACCTACTGGTCGCGCAGCCGCCGGGAGTACTGGGTCAAGGGCGACACCTCCGGCCACTTCCAGCACGTCAGGTCCGTGGCCCTGGACTGCGACGCCGACACCCTGCTGGTGCGCGTCGACCAGGTGGGCGCCGCCTGCCACACCGGCGCCCGCACCTGCTTCGACGCCGACGTGCTGCTGAAGGACGGCGGCGACGAGGCCGAGGGCGCCGATTCCGGCGCACCGGCCGGGAATCAGTAAGGTCAGCCGCCATGGACCTCGAGACGTTCCGCAAGCTGGCCACCGACCGCCGTGTCATCCCCGTCAGCCGCAAACTGCTCGCGGACGGCGACACGCCGGTCGCGCTCTACCGCAAACTGGCCGCCGAGCGCCCCGGCACGTTCCTGCTCGAATCCGCCGAGAACGGCCGCACCTCCCTGTCCTGGTCCCGCTACTCCTTCGTGGGCGTCCGCTCCGCCGCGACCCTCACCGAGCGGGACGGACAGGCGCACTGGCTCGGCACCCCGCCCGTCGGCGTCCCCGTGGACGGCGACCCGCTCGCGGCCCTGCGCGCCACCATCGAGGCGCTGCACACCCCGGGGACCGAGGGACTGCCCCCGTTCACCGGCGGCATGGTCGGCTATCTGGGCTACGACATCGTGCGCCGCCTGGAGAGGATCGGCCCCGGCGAGCGGGACGACCTGAAGCTGCCCGAACTGACCATGCTGCTCACCAGCGACCTGGCCGTCCTGGACCACTGGGACGGCTCCGTCCAGCTGATCGCCAACGCGATCAACCACAACGACCTGGACACCGGCGTCGACGAGGCGTACGCGGACGCCGTCGCCCGCCTCGACGCCATGGAGGCCGACCTCTCGCGCGCGGTGTCCCAGCCGCCCGCCGCGCTCCCGCCCTCCGAGCTCCCCGAGTACACCGCGCTCTGGGGCGGCCCCGACTTCCAGGACGCCGTCGAGGACATCAAGGAGCGCATCCGGGCCGGCGAGGCCTTCCAGGTCGTCCCCTCCCAGCGCTTCGAAACCCCCTGCACAGCAAGCGCGTTGGACGTCTACCGGGTCCTGCGGGCGACCAACCCCTCGCCGTACATGTACCTGTTCCGCTTCGACGGCTTCGACGTCGTCGGCTCCTCCCCGGAGGCCCTGGTCAAGGTCGAGGGCGGGCAGGCGATGGTGCACCCCATCGCCGGCACCCGGCCGCGCGGCGCGACCGTCCAGGACGACCAGGCCCTCGCCGACGAACTGCTCGCCGACCCCAAGGAGCGCGCCGAGCACCTCATGCTCGTCGACCTGGGGCGCAACGACCTCGGACGGGTCTGCGAGCCCGGCTCCGTCGAGGTCGTCGACTTCATGTCCATCGAGCGGTACTCGCACGTGATGCACATCGTCTCCACCGTGACCGGCCGGGTCGCCGCGGGCCGTACGGCCTTCGACGTGCTCACCGCCTGCTTCCCCGCCGGAACCCTCTCCGGCGCGCCCAAGCCGCGCGCGATGCAGATCATCGACGAACTGGAGCCGTCCCGGCGCGGGTTGTACGGCGGCTGCGTCGGCTACCTGGACTTCGCCGGCGACTCCGACACCGCCATCGCCATCCGTACGGCCCTGCTGCGCGACGGCACGGCCTACGTCCAGGCCGGCGCCGGCATCGTCGCCGACTCGGTCCCGGCGCTGGAGGACGACGAGTGCCGCAACAAGGCGGCGGCGGTGCTGCGCGCCGTCCACACCGCGAACCGCCTCGGGAACTAGCACGACCGGCCGCCTCCGGTACCAGGGGCCGCCGGACGGCCCCGGGCGGTGGCGCGACGGGCGCGCGCGGGGCCGGCCGGGGCCACCGGACCGGCTCGCGCGGTCCGGCGGCGGGCAGTTGGAGCAACGCCCGGCGTACGGCTCCGGGCCCGCCCGGAGCCGTACGACTCGTGCGAACCGCGCCCGAATAGGACGAGGCTCACGTAACCCCGGATGACGGTCCGCCCGGGGTTCAGGCGATAGTGGGGTCTGTGACTGCTGTACCTCACCCCCGATCCGAAGCCGCGGGACCCGCCCGGTCCGGCCGCCGCAGCCTTGCCGTGACCCTCCTGAGCGGCGCGCTCGGCGCGGCCGTGGCCCTGCTGTCCACCCGGCAGAGCTGGGCGACGGGGACCGCGACCGTGGCCGGCGGAGCCTTCCCGCTGACCGCCAAGGGCAGCGACGTCACGGGTGTGCCCGCGGCGCTCGCGATAGTCGGTCTCGCCGCGCTCGTCGCCGTCTTCGCCGTCCGCCGCTCCGGCCGCCTCCTGGTCTCCGCGCTGCTCGCGCTCTCCGGCGCCGGCATCGTCGTCGCCTCCGTCCTCGGCGCGGGCGACAGCTCCGCCCTCGACGAGCGGGCCGCCGCCGCCTCCGGCGACACCGCCGCCGCCGCGGCCGGGATCGGCCACACCGTCTGGCCGTACGTGACCGCGGCGGCCGGCGCGCTCATCCTGCTGGCCGGGCTGCTCGCGCTGCGCCACGGCCGTTCGTGGCCCGCCATGTCCGGCCGCTACGAGCGGGACGGCAGGCCCCGGCCCCGCAAGGCCAAGCCGGTCGACCCGGACCGCCCCGAGGACCTCTGGAAGGCACTCGACCGAGGCGAGGACCCCACCGGCCCCGACCCGGCCGGGACATAGGTCCGCGGTCCGGTAAGTCCTGTGCCCCGGGTCCTCCGCCGTGACCCGGTCGGACCGGCACGCGAGGAGTGACCCCCCGCTCACGGCGGCCCCGTGCGTACGGGACAATGGGCGGTGAGTGTCCGACTCACACACGCATACAGCAACGAGGAGCAAGTCATGGCGGGCAGCAGCCACGGTCACACCCCGGCCGCCTGGACCGGTGTCATCATCGCCTTCATCGGTTTCTGCGTCGCGGGTGCCTTCATGGTCAAGGCCGAACCGCTGGGCTTCTGGGCCGGCATGGTCGTCGTCGCCCTCGGCGGTGTCGTGGGCCTGCTCATGCGGAGCATGGGCCTCGGCCAGCCGAAGGCCGCCCCGCACCCCGCGAACACGGCGCGCTCGACCGTGGGCGCCGACGCCTGACCCACTGAGGCTGTACGGAAGGCGGCCCCGGCACACCCGCCGGGGCCGCCTTCCGCGTACCCGGGCGAGCGCCCGGCCCGCGCGGGAGGCAGAATGCGTCGCGTGAACGCCGAAACCCGGAGGGTGACGCGGACCGGGCCGGACGCGGGCGCGGCGCGGCGGCTGGCCGTTCCCGGCGGGCTGCTCGCGGCCGTCGCCGGGGCCTTCGCGTACGTCGGGGCCGTCGACCCCAATCAGCCCGGCCACTATCCCGTCTGCCCGCTGCTGCGCCTCACGGGCCTGTACTGCCCCGGCTGCGGGGGTCTGCGCAGCGCGCACGCCTTCGTGCACGGGGACCTCGCCACGGCGCTCACGGACAACGCGCTCGCCGTCGGCGGCTACCTGGCCTTCGCGGTGCTGTGGGCCGTCTGGGTGATCCGCGTGGTGCGCGGACGCCCGGCGCGGCTCGATCTCGGACCGGTCCACCTGTGGAGCCTGGGCGCGTTGACGCTGGTCTTCACCGTGGTCCGGAACCTGCCGTCCGGTGGCTGGCTGCACCCTTGATCAAATGACAAATGTCCAGGTAATGGGACCGGCGTCAACCGGATGCGAGGGCTAAGCCATCCTCCGGATACCATCGCAGTGACCCGACTTATCCGTCAGAGACGGTTGAACCCGGGTCCGCTCGACCGCTTCAACCGTCCACCGCAGGGAAGGGGGCCGCTCGCGTGAGTGTGCTCGACGAGATCATCGACGGAGTCCGTGCCGACCTCGCGGAGCGGCAGGCGCGCGTCAGCCTCGACGAGCTCAAGGAGCGCGCGGCGAAGGCTCCGGCGGCCAAGGACGGTGTGGCCGCCCTGCGCGGCGACGGCGTCAAGGTCATCTGCGAGGTCAAGCGGTCCAGCCCGTCCAAGGGCGCGCTCGCCGCGATCGCCGACCCCGCGGGCCTGGCCGCCGACTACGAAGCGGGCGGCGCGGCCGTCATCTCCGTCCTCACCGAACAGCGCCGCTTCGGAGGTTCGCTCGCCGACCTGGAGGCCGTCCGCGCCCGCGTGGACATCCCGGTGCTGCGCAAGGACTTCATCGTCACGTCGTACCAGCTGTGGGAGGCCCGCGCGTACGGTGCCGACCTGGCGCTGCTGATCGTCGCGGCCCTCGAACAGCCCGCCCTGGAGTCCCTCATCGAGCGCGCCGAGTCCATCGGGCTCACGCCGCTGGTCGAGGTGCACGACGAGGACGAGGTCGAGCGCGCGGTGGACGCCGGCGCCAAGATCATCGGTGTCAACGCGCGCGACCTGAAGACGCTGAAGGTCGACCGCACGACCTTCGAGCGGGTCGCCCCCGAGATCCCGGACCACCTCGTCAAGATCGCGGAGTCCGGTGTCCGCGGCCCCCACGACCTCATCGCGTACGCCAACGCGGGCGCCGACGCGGTCCTGGTCGGCGAGTCCCTCGTCACCGGCCGCGACCCGAAGACCGCCGTCTCCGACCTGGTGGCCGCGGGCGCCCACCCCGCCCTGCGGCACGGACGGGACTGACCTGCCGGTGTCCGCCCCGATCCTCGCCCCCGCCGTACCCCGTCCGGGCCAGTGCCCCGACGGGGCACCGGCGCGCGCGGGGTCGGCCGCTCCGGCTCCGGCCGGGGCGTTCCCGCGGGCGCGGGCCGGATCCTCCGGGCCCGGGGCGGAGGGCGAGGGCCGGATGCCGTCCGTCGCGCACCATCCGCTCCCCGGGGACCCGTACGGGCGCCTGTGCGTGCCCTTCGCCGCCGTGCTCCCGGTGCCCTCGGCGGCCCGTGACCCCTACGCCCGTCTCGCCCGCGGCTGCCGGCCGCGCGGCTGCCGGGCGCCGGCACGCCGCGTGCACGGGCGCCGGGTCCGTTACGTCATCGGCGACGAGCCGGGTCAGGTCAACGGCATGCGATGGCCCGAGCGCGTACGCGCGCTCACGCCCTCCCCGGTCCGGTCCACCCCACGGGTGCGTCGGACCGAGTCCACCGGACCGGTGGACCGGGCCGTATCCACCGCACACGTGGACCGGGCCGAGTCCACGGCATAGGCGGACCGGGCCGCATCCACCCCGCACAAGGGACCGAGCCGGAATCCGGCACACCCCGGTCCTCGCGACGGTACGTCCGTCGGGTGCGCGGCCGGACCCGCGGCAGGGCGGGCGGAGTCACCGGCGAACGCGCCGGTGACGACGGAGCGCGGGTGCGTCCGGCTTCCGTGACCCCTGTCCGATCCCGTAACCGGGGCTGTCGCCCCTGTGAGGTGTCCGCATGCCCAGCGAGTTCTTCATTCCCGACCCCGACGGTCAAGTCCCCAGCGCCGAGGGCTATTTCGGCGCGTACGGCGGCAAGTTCATCCCGGAGGCGCTGGTCGCCGCCGTGGACGAGGTCGCCGTCGAGTACGACAAGGCGAAGGCCGACCCCGAGTTCGCCCGCGAGCTCGACGACCTGCTCGTCCACTACACCGGACGCCCGAGCTCCCTCACCGAGGTGCCGCGCTTCGCCGAACACGCCGGCGGCGCGCGGATCTTCCTCAAGCGCGAGGACCTCAACCACACCGGCTCGCACAAGATCAACAACGTGCTCGGCCAGGCCCTGCTCACCCGGCGCATGGGCAAGACCCGGGTCATCGCGGAGACCGGCGCCGGCCAGCACGGCGTCGCCACGGCCACCGCCTGCGCGCTCTTCGGCCTCGAATGCACCATCTACATGGGCGAGATCGACACCCAGCGCCAGGCGCTGAACGTGGCCCGGATGCGCATGCTCGGCGCCGAGGTCATCGCCGTGAAGTCCGGCTCGCGCACCCTCAAGGACGCCATCAACGAGGCGTTCCGCGACTGGGTCGCCAACGTCGACCACACCCACTACCTCTTCGGCACCGTCGCCGGCCCGCACCCCTTCCCGGCCATGGTCCGCGACTTCCACCGCGTCATCGGCGTGGAGGCCCGCCGGCAGATCCTGGAGCGCGCCGGACGGCTGCCCGACGCCGCCGTCGCCTGCGTCGGCGGCGGCTCCAACGCCATCGGCCTCTTCCACGCCTTCATCCCCGACAGCGGCGTCCGCCTCATCGGCTGCGAGCCCGCCGGGCACGGCGTGGAGACCGGCGAGCACGCGGCCACCCTGACCGCGGGCGAGCCCGGCATCCTGCACGGATCACGGTCGTACGTCCTCCAGGACGACGAGGGCCAGATCACCGAGCCCTACTCGATCTCGGCCGGACTCGACTACCCCGGCATCGGCCCCGAGCACTCCTACCTCAAGGACAGCGGCCGCGGCGAGTACCGCGCGGTCACCGACGACGCGGCGATGCAGGCCCTGCGGCTGCTCTCCCGCACCGAGGGCATCATCCCGGCGATCGAGAGCGCCCACGCGCTGGCCGGAGCCCTGGAGGTCGGCAGGGAACTGGGCGAGGACGGGCTGATCGTCGTCAACCTGTCCGGACGCGGCGACAAGGACATGGACACGGCCGCCCGCTACTTCGGCCTCTACGACGACGGCGTCGACGCGGTCGTCGCCGCGGACGCAGACAGCGAGAACGCCGAGATCGAGGGGGACGCCAAGTGAGCGGCAACATCGGGCTGTTGAGCGAGACCCTCGCCGGCGCGAAGGCGGAGGGGCGGTCCGCCCTCATCGCGTACCTGCCGGCCGGCTTCCCGACCGTCGACGGCGGCATCGCGGCGATCAAGGCCGTCTTCGACGGCGGCGCCGACGTCGTCGAGGTCGGGCTGCCGCACAGCGACCCCGTCCTCGACGGCCCCGTCATCCAGACCGCCGACGACATCGCCCTGCGCGGCGGCGTCAGGATCGCGGACGTCATGCGGACCGTCCGGGAGGCCTTCGAGGCCACCGGCAAGCCCGTCCTCGTGATGACGTACTGGAACCCGATCGACCGCTACGGCGTCGAGCGCTTCACGGCCGAGCTCGCCGAGGCGGGCGGCGCGGGCTGCATCCTGCCCGACCTGCCCGTCCAGGAGTCGGCCCTGTGGAGGGAGCACGCCGAGAAGCACGGCCTCGCCACGGTCTTCGTCGTCGCGCCCAGCAGCAAGGACGCCCGGCTCGCCGAGATCACCGCGGCCGGCAGCGGCTTCGTCTACGCGGCCTCGCTGATGGGGGTCACCGGAACCCGGGCGTCGGTCGGCCACCAGGCCCAGGACCTGGTGGCGCGTACGAAGGCCACCACCGAGCTGCCCGTCTGCGTCGGCCTCGGCGTCTCCGACGCCGGGCAGGCCGCCGAGGTGGCCGGCTTCGCCGACGGCGTGATCGTCGGCTCGGCGTTCGTGAAGCGGATGCTGGACGCCCCGGACGAGGCGGCCGGCCTCGAAGCCGTACGGGAGCTCGCGGCCGACCTCGCGAAGGGTGTGCGCACGAAGGCGTGACGCGACGGAGCGGATCCGCGCGGACGCGACCGGTCATGTCCGCGCGGATCCGCCCGGTCATGTCCGCGCGGACACGACCACGCGGACACGATCACGCGGACGCGACCGCGCGGACGCGACGGAGCGGACGCGACGGAGCGGACGCGATCGGGCGGACCCGCTCTGTGTGTGACTGGGGCGATCCGTGCGTAACGGACAATCCGCTCACCCGAACGGGTGGACCTTGGACCGGGGAGGCGCGCTGTGCCTCCCCGGTTCGTTCTGCCGGATGTGAGCGAGAAGAACCGTGACGGAAAGCGCAACGCCCGCGAGCGGCTGGCGGTCGAGCGAGAGAAGCAGAAGGCCGCGGACAAGCGCCGGCGGGCGCTGATCGTGGGGGCGTCGGTGATCTGCGTCCTCGGCCTGGCCGCCGTGATCGGCGTGGTGGCCGCCAACTCGGGCAAGGACAAGAAGAGCGACACGTCGGGTCCGGTCGTGTCGCCCTCGGGCGCCACCGGCAAGGACAGCCTCGCGATCCCCGTCGGCAAGGACGGCGCCAAGTCGACCCTCACGGTGTGGGAGGACTTCCGCTGCCCGGCCTGCCAGGCCTTCGAGACGGCCTACCGCCCGACGATCAAGGAGCTGACCGACTCGGGGGAGCTGAAGGTCGAGTACCACCTCGTCACCCTGATCGACGGGAACATGGGCGGAAGCGGCTCCCTCAAGGCCGCCAACGCGGCGGCGTGCGCCCAGGACGCCGGCAAGTTCCGCGAGTACCACGACGTGCTGTACGACAACCAGCCCAAGGAGACCGACGACGCCTTCGCCGACAACGCCAAGCTGATCGAGCTCGCCGGCAAGGTCGACGGCCTGGACACCCCGGCCTTCCGCGCGTGCGTCAACGACGGCACCCACGACAGCTGGGTCCAGAAGTCGCAGGCCGCGTTCCAGGCCGGCGGCTTCTCGGGCACCCCGACGGTGCTCCTGGGCGGCAAGAACATCTACGCGGACCAGTCGATGACCCCCGCCAAGCTCAAGCAGATGGTGCAGGACGCCAACAAGGGCTGAGCCGCTTCCGAGTGCTCCGGTGCCCCCGCCTCCACGGGCCGGGGGCACCGCACGTTATGGACCCGTTGCGGGGCTGCCCGCCGTCGGTGGCGTCCGGCACGGTAGCGTCGACCCTGCCATGGAACTTGCCTACATTCCCAGCCCGTCGCACGGTGTGCTGCACCTCGGCCCCATTCCGTTGCGCGGCTACGCGTTCTGCATCATCATCGGCGTCTTCCTTGCCGTCTGGCTCGGCAACAAGCGCTGGATCGCCCGCGGAGGGCGGACCGGCACGGTGGCCGACATCGCGGTCTGGGCCGTGCCCTTCGGCCTCGTCGGCGGGCGGCTCTACCACGTGATCACGGACTACCAGCTGTATTTCAGCGAGGGTCGTGACTGGGTGGACGCCTTCAAGATCTGGCAGGGCGGGCTCGGCATCTGGGGCGCCATCGCCCTCGGTGCGCTCGGCGCCTGGATCGGATGCCGCCGACGCGGTATCCCGCTGCCGGCCTGGGCCGACGCCGTGGCACCCGGCATCGCCTTCGCCCAGGCGTGCGGGCGCTGGGGCAACTGGTTCAACCAGGAGCTGTACGGCAGGGCCACGGACCTCCCGTGGGCGCTGCACATCACGTCCTCCACGGACGGCCGCGTCCCCGGCTACTACCACCCGACCTTCCTGTACGAGTCCCTGTGGTGCGTCGGCGTCGGATTCCTGGTCATCTGGGCCGACCGCCGCTTCAAGCTCGGCCACGGGCGGGCCTTCGCCCTGTACGTCGCCGCCTACTGCGTCGGCCGCGGCTGGATCGAGTACATGCGCGTCGACGACGCCCACCACATCCTGGGCCTGCGTCTCAACGACTGGACCGCGATGGTGGTCTTCCTCCTCGCGGTGGTCTACATCGTGATCTCGTCCCGGCTGCGTCCGGGCCGGGAGGAGATCGTGGAGCCCCGCGCCGACGAGGACGCGCCCGCCGCGGGCGACGAGACCGCCTCCGCCGAGGACGCGGCCGACAAGGCCGCCGACAAGACCGAGGGCGAGACCGGGGACAAGGCCGAGGCCGAGAGCGGCCGCGAGGGCAAGGGCGAGGACGGGACCGAGGGTGACTCGGTCGACCTCGGCAAGGAGACCGCCACCGAGTCCGCCACGTCCTCGGAGTCTGCCGCGTCTTCGGAGACCGTCACGTCTTCGGAGTCCGCCGGGTCCGCGGCCGAGGCGGAGTCCGAGAAGGAGTCCGGCGAGGAGTCCGAGGCCGGGTCCGGCGCCCGGTCCGGGGCTCGCGACGAGGCCGGGTCGGCCAAGAAGGGCTGAGTCCTCCCCGTACGACGAAGGGGCGCCGCGTCCGGGACGCGGCGCCCCTTCGTGTCGTCCCGGGCCTTGTCCCCGGCCCTGTCGTGCCGGGCCCGTGGACTCAGGCCAGGCGCTGGGCGAGGGCGAGGGTGCGGCGGGCGCCCGTGACCACCGCCGCGTCGATGAAACGGCCGTCCGGCAGGGCCTGCGCGCCCGGATCCGCGGCGGCCGCCCGGACGACGGCCTCGGCGGAGTCGACCTCGGCCGGGGTGGGGAGGTAGGCCCGCTCGATGATGGGGAGCTGGCGGGGGTGGATCGCCGCGCGCCCGAGGAAACCGAGGGCGCGGCCGCGCGCGCAGGACGAGGCCAGGCCCTCCACGTCGCGGATGTCGGGGAAGACCGACTGGGCCGGCGGCGGCAGCCCCGCCGCCCGCGCGGCCACGACCAGACGGGCCCGGGACCAGTCGAGGCCTGTGTCGTCACGGACGCCGAGATCGGCCCGCAGATCGCTCTCGCCGAGGGAGACACCGCGCAGGGCGCGATGGGACGAGGCGATGGAGTAGGCCTGTTCGATGCCCAGAGCCGTCTCCAGCAGGGCGTAGAGCGGGATCGTGCCGCCCTCCGCCGGGATCGCGTTCTCCGCCACCCGTACGACGTCGGCGCGCGAGGTCACCTTCGGCAGCCGCAGGCCGGACAGGCCGCGCAGCGGCGAGAGCGTCTTGAGATCGGCTTCGCAGAAGGGGCCGTCGAGGGCGTTGACCCGGACGTGCACCGGGACGGGCGGCGCGTCGGCGAGCAGGTCGGCGGTGGCGGAGCGGGCGTACTCCTTGCGGTGCGGCGCGACCGCGTCCTCCAGGTCGACGAGCACGACGTCCGCGCCGGAGGCCAGAGCCTTGGCGACCACCTCGGGGCGGTCTCCCGGCGCGTACAGCCAGGTCAGCGGCAGGAGGTCCGTGGTCATAGCGCCCCCTCCGCCCTCAGCTCCTGGATCTCGGCCGTCGTCAGGCCGAGTTCGCCGAGGACGGCGTCGGTGTCCGCGCCGTGCGGGCGGCCGGCCCAGTGGATCGCACCGGGTGTGGCGGAGAGCCGGAAGAGGACGTTCTGCATGCGCAGCGGACCCAGTTCGGGGTCGTCGACGCTGGTGACCGTGTCCAGGGCCTGGTACTGGGGGTCGCCCATGACGTCCCGGACGTCCTGGACGGGCGCGATCGCCGCCTCGGCCTTCTCGAAGGCGGCGAGGACCTCGTCCCGGGTGCGTCGGGCGATCCACGCGCCCACCGCCCCGTCCAGGACGTCGGCGTGGCGGGCCCGGTCCGCGCCGGTCGCGAACCACGGTTCGTCGATCACGTCGGGGCGGCCGACCAGCCGCATCACCCGCTCGGCGATCGACTGCGCCGAGGTCGAGACCGCGACCCAGGAGCCGTCCGCCGTGCGATAGGTGTTGCGGGGCGCGTTGTTCGCCGAGCGGTTGCCGGTGCGGGGCTGGACGTGGCCGAGCTGGTCGTACCAGATCGGCTGCGGGCCGAGGACGGTCAGGATCGGCTCGATGATCGCCATGTCGATCACCTGGCCCTCGCCGGTGCGGTCGCGGGCCCTCAGCGCGGTCAGCACGGCGTACGCGGTCGCCAGTCCGGCGATCGAGTCGGCCAGGCCGAACGGCGGGAGGGTCGGCGGCGCGTCCGGCTCGCCGGTGATCGCGGCGAAGCCGCTCATCGCCTCCGCGAGCGTGCCGAAGCCGGGGCGGTGCGCGTACGGGCCGAACTGGCCGAAGGCGGTGACCCGGGCGAGGATCAGCCGCGGGTTGGCCGCGGACAGCTCCGCCCAGCCCAGGTCCCACTTCTCCAGGGTGCCCGGACGGAAGTTCTCGATGATCACGTCGGTTTCGGCGGCGAGCCGGAGCAGGGTCGCGCGGCCGCCGCGCTTCGACAGGTCGAGCGTGATCGTGCGCTTGTTGCGGCCGAGGAGCTTCCACCACAGGCCGATGCCCTCCTTCGACGGGCCGTGTCCCCGGGACGGGTCCGGCTTGGTGGGGTGTTCGACCTTGACGACCTCCGCGCCGAAGTCGCCGAGCATGGTGGCGGCGAGCGGTCCGGCGAACAGGGTCGCGAGGTCGAGGACGCGCACGCCGTCGAGGGAGCCGCCCTCGCCGGGCCCGCTCACGCGCCGGCCTGGGTGTCGATCTCAGAGCGGTACGGCATCGAGGACGTCGCCCCGTGCCGCTGCACGGACACCGAGGCGGCCGCCGACGCCCACACCATGGCCTCCGACATCTCCCGGCCCTCGGCGAGCGCCACCGCCAGGGTGCCGACGAAGGTGTCCCCCGCCGCGGTGGAGTCGACGGCGGTCACCTTGGGGGCGGGCACCGTGATGGGGGCGGCGCCCCGGGCCGCGTACAGGCTGCCCTCGGCGCCGAGCGTGACGACGACCTCCGGGACCTGTTCCAGCAGCGCCGCGGCGGCCCCGCGCGGGTCGGTGAAGCCGGTGAGCGCGGCGGCCTCGTGCTGATTGGGCACCAGCAGGTCGATGGTGGACAGCAGCTGGGGCGACAGGAACTGGGCGGGGGCCGGGGTCAGGATCGTACGGACGCCGTGTCTGCGGGCGGCCTCCGCGCCGGCGAGCACGGCCTCCAGCGGGATCTCGAGCTGAAGGAGCAGCGCGTCGGCGCTGGCGATGAGACCCTCGTCGCCGGGGGCCAGGGAGGTGACGGTTCCGTTGGCGCCGGGGATGACCACGATGGCGTTTCCGCCCTCGTCGTCCACCACGATGTGAGCGGTGCCCGACGGACCCTCGGTGGTGCGCAGATGGTCGGTGTTCACGCCGAAGTGCTCCAGCGTGGAGCGGAGTTGGCTGCCGAAGGAGTCGGCGCCCACCGCGCCGATCAGCGAGACGTCGGCGCCCGCGTGCGAGGCGGCCACCGCCTGGTTCGCGCCCTTGCCGCCGGGGACCGTGCGGAACTCCCGTCCCGTGACGGTCTCTCCGCGCTGCGGGGCTTTGGCGACATACGCGACGAGGTCCATGTTCGTGCTGCCGAGCACGGCGATATGGGTCATGGGCGAACGGTCTCCCGTTGTGTGAGGTGGGCGAGGGCGTCGAAGCCGATGCCGTTGAAGTCGGCTACGGAGGTGGCGAGCCGGTTCTTGAGGGGGCCCGTGAAGCGGTCGGGCAGCCCGGCGGGGTCGCCTGTGAGCAGGCCGGCGATGCTTCCGGCCGTCGCGCCGTTCGAGTCGGTGTCCAGGCCGCCGGACACCGCCCGGCAGACGGAGCCGCCGAAGTCGCCGTCCGCGTGGGTCAGGGCGGCGGCGATCAGCGCGGTGTTGGGCACGGCGTGGACCCAGTGGCAGTCCCGGTGGGCGGAGTGCAGTTCGTCGACGACCGAGTCGAAGTCCTGTGTCGTACGGGCCAGCCGGACGGCGTGGCGGACCGCTCGGGCCAGCCGGGAGCCGGGCGGGACGACTCTCAGCCCGGTGCGCAGACATTCGTGGACGTCACGGGTCGCGCCGGCCGCCTCGGCGATGGCGGCGGCCGTGAACATCGCCGCGTAGACGCCGTTGGCCGTGTGGGTCAGGGCGGCGTCGCGGTACGCCTGCTCGGCGGCCCGCGCCGGGTCGCCCGGGTTGGTCCAGCCGTGCACGTCCGCGCGGATCAGGGCGCCGATCCACTCGCGGAACGGGTTGTGCCGGCGGGCGGTGTCCGGGGGCTCGATGCCGCCGAGGAGGTTGCGGTACGCGACGCGTTCCGCGGTGAAGGTGCGGCCGGCGGGGAGTTCGTCGAGCCAGAGGCGGGCCACGTCCGCGGTGCTGAAGTCCCGGCCGTACCGCTGGAGCAGCAGGAGGTTCAGGAGGGGGTAGTTGAGGTCGTCGTCCTCCGGCATGCCGTCGATGTTCTCGGCCAGGGAGGTGGCGGCGGAGCGCCGGTTCCAGGGGTGGGCCTCCAGCAGGTCCCCAGGGACGCCCCGGGCGGTGAACCAGGTGTGCAGGGGCCAGTTGCCGGAGGCTCTCGCGAGGGCCCGGATGGCTTCGAGGGGGAGTTTCTCCACGGGTTTGCCGAGCAGGCAGCCGACGGCCCGGCCGAGCCAGGCCGCTTCCAGGCGGGCCGGGCCGGGAGCGGGCACCGGCGCGTACCGAGGGGGTGGCCAGTCGGGACACTGGGCCTTGATCAGTGCCAGATCCGTCGGTTCGTCGTCCGCCAGCCTGCCCGGCAGGGCGGCGAGTTCGTCGAGGAGCCCGGCCGCCAGCCGGCGCAGGGACGGCGAGGCCGGGGCCGCCGACGCGCCCGCGCGCAGCGGGGCGGGCCGCCCGCCCGCCGCGTACCAGCGGGCGGCGACGTGGGCCGGGTCGCGGCCGTCCTGCACGGCCTGGTTGAGCTCGTGCCCGAGGAGGTCCTCGGGCTGGACCCAGGTCAGCCGGAGCACGGTGTGCCCGCCAGCGCGGTGTACGCCGCCTCGTGGGCCCGGCGGCGGTGGACGTCACGGTCGAAGATCTCCCGGGTCACCTCGGCCAGCGTACGCGCCGGGGCGTCCAGGTCGAGGCGGCTGGACTCGGCCACGGTCTTGGCCCAGTCGTGCGGGACCTCGGCGCCGAGCGCGCCCGCGAGGGCTCCGGCCATGGTGGCGATGGAGTCGCAGTCGCGGCCGTAGTTGACCGAACCGAGGACCGCGTGCCGGAAGTCGCCGCCCGACACCAGCAACATGCCGAGCGCGACCGGGAGTTCCTCGATGGAGTGGAGCCGGGAGGGGCGCCGGGCGCCCAGCGAGGGGGAGCGGTAGTCGGGGCCGACCGTGTCGAAGGGGGCCACCGCCCGGCGCAGCGGGACGAGGGCGGACTCGAAGTCCGTGTGCCGGGAGGCGACTTCGCAGACCGCCTCGACGGCGTCGCGGGTGCCGTCCTTGGCCAGCGACAGACAGGCGGCGACGACCGAGCCGGGGGTCGCGCCGGGGGAGCAGGCGGCCGCCACGGCCGCCGCGAAGACGCCCGCGGCCTCGCGGCCGTACGAGGACTGGTGGGCGCCCGCGACGTCGAGCGCCTCGGCGTACGCGCCCGCCGGGTTCGCCGCGTTGACCAGGCCGACCGGGGCCATGTACATCGCGGCACCGCAGTTGACGATGTTGCCCGTGCCGGCCTCCCGGGGGTCCACATGGCCGTAGTGGAGGCGGGCGACCATCCACTTCTCGGCGAGGAAGATCCGCTGGAGGGGGAGGGCCTCGGCCTCCAGTTCAGGGATCCAGCGGGGGGTCGTCATCAGGTCGGGGACGAGGTGCCCGGCGACCGCGTAGGCGTCGAGGTGGTCGCGGACCTCCGCGTACACCCGTACCAGCGCATGGGTCATCAGGGTGTCGTCGGTGACGTGTCCGTCGCCCTTGTGGTAGGGGGCGATGGGGCGGGCCGTGGGCCAGGCGTCGCCGTTCCAGGGGCCGACGACGCCGTGCACGCGGCCGCCGTGGCGTTCGGCGATCTGCTCGGGGGAGTACCCCTCGACGGGGCCGCCGAGGGCGTCGCCGACGGCGGCTCCGACGAGGGCTCCGGTGATCCGTTCGTCGAGGGTTCCCGTTCCTTCTCCTTTGGGCGTCATGCCCGAATCATCCCTCTGGGGTCACCGGTTCCGGGGAATCGCGCGGGTCGGCGAGTCCCGTCGCCTCCAGGAGTTCGGCGAGGCCGATGAGATCCGTGCCGGTCAGCCGGGGCAGCGCGCAGCCGGACAGGGTGCGGCAGGCGTCGCGCCAGGAGGCGGGGATCGCGGCGGCGCCGCCGAACGCCCCGGTGAGCGCTCCGGCCAGGGCGGGGGCCGAGTCGGCGACCCGGGACAGACAGGCGGCGGCCGGCACGGCCTCGGCGATCTGGCCGCGCGCGGCCAGCGCCAGGGCCAGGGCCACGGGTACGGTCTCGGCGGCCGCGATCCCATAGCTGTAGACGTGGTCGACGATCTGGTGCTCCAGCAGGGGGACCAGGGCGAAGGCGCTCTCGCTGTCCTGGGCCAGCGTCAGGGCGTGCCGGGTGTTGCGGCCGATCTCCGTGGCGGCGGGCAGTTCGGTCAGGGCCGCCTCCACGCAGGTGCCGACGTCGTGCCCGGCGAGGGCGAGCGCCACGGCGGCGGCCATGGCGCGGGCGCCGTGCACCCCGTCGCCGTCCTGGGTGTAGCGGGCGTCGAACTCGGCGAGTTCCGCGGCGAGTCGGGGGTCTCCCGGGTGCGCCACGGCGAGTACGCAGGCCCGTACGCAGGCCGCGTCGTCGAAGTAGTGGGGGTTGTCGTGGCCGGTGGCGGGCGGGCGCAGACCGGTGGCGAGGTTGCCGAGTCCGGCGCGCACCGAGATCCGGGCGCGCAGCGGGAGCAGGGCGGACTCGACCTCGGGAGCGCGGTCCGCCGCGGCGGCCACCTCGCTGGCGACGGCGTTCCAGGACAGGTCGATGGACGCGCGCATCCTGCGGCCGAGGCTCAGGTCGCCGAGCGCGGTGGTCTCCCCGGCCCGCAGGACGGCCTCCGCCGCGAACGCCGCCCACTCGGCGTCGTCCGAGGGGCCGAGCCGCAGCGGTTCGGGGGGCTGGTTCAGCGCGATCGGCACAGGCAGGGTCGTCGTCGCGTTCTGCTCCGCGAAGGTGTCCAGCTCGCGGGTCAGCCGCCGGGTCCACTCGGGCATCCGCGCGGCCCGGTGGCGGGCGGCGGGCCAGCCCGCGGCATCTCCGGCGGCGAGCCCGAGCAGCAGCCCCTCGATCCGGCGCACACCGGGTTCCCCGGGCGCCCCGGCCGGTGAACCCCCGGCCTCCCGGACCGAGGGGGCGCCCGACGCGGAGACGCTCGGCATGGAGACGCTCGGCATGGAGACGCTCGGCATGGAGACGCTCGGCATGGAGACGACCGGCACGGAGACGACCGGCACGGAGGCCGTCGGCGCGCAGGCGGCCGGCTCCGCGGCCCCGCGGTCCGCCGGATCGCCCCCTCCGAGCAGCGCCCCGGCCCGGACCGCACCGGCGAGAACACCACCGGCGACAGCCGCGGCCTTCGCCCCGGCGGCCAGCACCACGGGCTCCGTCTGTGCGGTGGGCGGCGCGGGCCGCGCTTCCGCGGTGGGCGGGGTGTCTTCCAGGGGTGTCGTCGATGCGGCGCCCTCGTCCGGTGACGGGGCGGACTCGTCTCCGGCCGGGCCGGGGCTCATGACCGCGCCTCGTCGTCGCCGGTGGACGAGCGCCTGTCCGCGTCCGGCGTCCGGACCGCGTACCCGGTTTCCGGGGTGGGCGGTACACGGCCCCCGGCGCCCCACTTCTCCTCGTGCTCCGGGCTCAGCAGTTCCGCCACGTCCAGGACGTGGTGGCCCTCCATGGAGGGGAGACAGCTGCCGCGGGCAGGTCCGATGGCCGCCGCCCACTCGGCGGGGATCGAGGACATGCCCCGGGAAGCGCCCGCCAGCGCCCCGGCCACCGCGGCCGTCGTGTCGGCGTCGCGACCCATGTTCACCGCGGTGAGGACCGACTCGGCGAACGCCCCGTCCGCCGCCGCGTACGCGCCGAAGGCGAGGGCCACGGCCTCGGGGGCCAGGTCGGTCCACGGGTAGCCGCCGATCACCACGGCCGAGCGCACCGCGCGTTCGCCCCGGTGCGCCACCGCGACCGCGCGGCGCAGCGAGCGGGCCGTCCAGGAGTCGTCCGGGACGACGGCCAGGGCGGAGGCGACGACCGTGGCGGTGGAGGCGCCCGCCATCGCGGCGGCGACCCCGGCCGCGACGGCCTGGCCGCCGTAGATGCCCTCGCCCTCGTGGCTCACCGAGCCGTCGATCGCCACGAGCCGGGCGGCCTCGGCGGGCCGCCCGGCCGCGAAGACGCCGAAGGGCGCCGCGCGCATGGCCAGACCGTCGCTCCAGGCGTGCCGGTGCTGGGCGGAGATGGGCGCCGCGAGCCCCCGGCGCAGGTTCTCCAGCGTGCCGCGCTCACTGAACCCGGCGCCGCGGAACGGCCCCTCGTCGCGGTCCGCGATCCACTGGTGCCAGGCCGATTCGACGTGCGCCACGGTCAGCGCCGAGCCGTGCCGGGCCAGCAGCAGCCCCGAGAAGATCGCGTACTCGGTGTCGTCCGTCCCGGCCGGACGCTCGGCGACGTACCCGGTGATCCGGCCCCATCTGGCGCGGATCTCCGACGGCTTCATGTTCTCGGCCGGTGCGCCCAGCGCGTCCCCGACGGCGAGTCCGAGCAGTGCGCCGCGTGCCCGGTCGCGGAGGCCGGCGGCGCTCCCGGCTGCCGGGGCCGAGGGAATGCAGGCGATGGAAGCCATACGTGCCTCTCTCTCAGGGTCCTGCCGGCGTGCGGAATGCGGCGCGCGGAACCCTTTGCGGATCTGTGCCACGTTGGCGGTTGACAGGAGCGTCACGGGCTCCACTGTCACCCGGTCGACATATGTGCATGACATGCCACGGATGAGCGTCGAGAGGTAAAACCGCAGGTTAGCCCAGCCTTTCCTTGCTGGCGGCGGGGAATTTCACGGCGTACTTTCAGAGTTGTCGAAAAGTGGAAACGGTCCAATCAACCACTCCGGGGGACAGGTATGGCGATCATCGAGACCGAGGCGACGCTCCATGTGGCGCACCGCGACAACCACACCCACCGCGATGTCAACGGCGGATGGCTGCGCCCCGCCGTGTTCGGCGCGATGGACGGCCTGGTCTCCAACCTCGCCCTGATGACCGGCGTCGCCGGCGGGTCCGTGTCCCAGCAGACGATCGTCATCACCGGACTCGCGGGTCTCGCCGCCGGAGCCTTCTCCATGGCCGCCGGCGAGTACACCTCCGTCGCCTCGCAGCGCGAGCTCGTCGAGGCGGAGCTCGATGTCGAGCGGCGCGAGCTGCGCAAGCACCCCAAGGACGAGGAGCGCGAGCTGGCCGCGCTCTACGAGGCCCGCGGTGTCGAGCCCTCCCTGGCCCGCGAGGTCGCCCGGCAGCTCTCCCACGATCCCGAGCAGGCCCTGGAGATCCACGCCCGCGAGGAACTCGGCATAGACCCCGGCGACCTCCCCTCCCCGGCCGTCGCCGCCGTGTCCAGTTTCGGCTCGTTCGCGCTCGGCGCCCTCCTGCCCGTACTGCCGTACCTGCTGGGCGCGACCGTGCTGTGGCCGGCGCTGCTGCTCGCCATGATCGGGCTCTTCGCGTGCGGTGCCGTCGTGGCCAAGGTGACCGCGCGGTCCTGGTGGTTCAGCGGGCTGCGGCAGCTCGCCCTCGGTGGTGCCGCGGCGGGTGTGACGTACGCCCTGGGCAGTTTGTTCGGCGCGGCCGTAGGATGAGGCCTCGATCACTTATGCGAGGGACCGCATAAGTAGTTGTTACCCGGCGGTTTCGATTCCGTGGCCACTGGGAATGAGCCGTAAGCGCCGCGGGCAATGACGCCCGCGCCGCATCTCTCGCGGCGGATCACGATCTCCGCCGCGTACCGGACCGATGGTCATCGATCTGTCCGCTTAGGTCCCATAACTCTCCACCGCTGGGCGCTGTACCCCCGCCGCGCCCCCGTGGTGTCCGCATGTTGGAACGATGTATCCGGTTTCCGAGAATCGCTCCATCATGTAACCTGCACGAAATTTTGCACCCCGCAGAGGGCCAGAGTCGTCCCTCGGCAGTTGTCTCCCCAGCGCCCGAGAGCCTGGGAGACCCCCCGCCCCGACGACGACGGGAGAGCCGATGCGTACGCCGCGCCAGCCGTCCCAGCACTCCACGAACGACCAGAAGTGGTCCTTCATGGATGCTCGCCCTGCTGCGCAGGGTATGTACGACCCCCGTAACGAGCACGACGCCTGCGGCGTCGGCTTCGTGGCCACCCTCACCGGCGAGGCGAGCCATGCGCTGGTCGAGCAGGCGCTCACCGTTCTGCGCAACCTGGAACACCGCGGTGCCACCGGCTCCGAGCCCGACTCGGGCGACGGCGCGGGCATCCTCTGCCAGGTCCCGGACGCCTTCCTCCGCGAGGTGGCCGGATTCGAGCTTCCCGCAGCCGGTGCGTACGCGGTGGGCATCGCCTTCCTCCCCGAGGACGGCACGGCCGACGCCGTCTCGCGCATCGAGACGATCGCCGCCGAAGAGGGCCTCACCGTCCTCGGCTGGCGCGAGGTCCCGGTCGCCCCCGAACTCCTCGGCGCCACCGCCCGCTCGACGATGCCCGCCTTCCACCAGATCTTCGTGAGCGACGGCGAGAACCAGGGCATCGCCCTCGACCGCACCGCGTTCGTGCTGCGCAAGCGCGCCGAACGCGAGGCCGGGGTCTACTTCCCCTCCCTGTCCGCGCGGACCATCGTCTACAAGGGCATGCTGACCACCGGCCAGCTGGAGCCCTTCTTCCCGGACCTGTCCGACCGCCGCTTCGCCTCCGCGATCGCGCTCGTGCACTCCCGGTTCTCCACCAACACCTTCCCGAGCTGGCCGCTCGCCCACCCGTACCGCTTCGTCGCGCACAACGGCGAGATCAACACGGTCAAGGGCAACCGCAACTGGATGGTCGCCCGCGAGTCCCAGCTCGCCTCGGACCTGTTCGGGGACAACGACAGGCTGCAGCGGATCTTCCCCGTCTGCACCCCCGACGCCTCCGACTCGGCCTCCTTCGACGAGGTGCTCGAACTCCTGCACCTCGGCGGCCGTTCGCTCCCGCACTCGGTGCTCATGATGATCCCGGAGGCGTGGGAGAACCACGACTCCATGGACCCGGCCCGGCGCGCCTTCTACCAGTTCCACTCCACGATGATGGAGCCCTGGGACGGCCCGGCCTGCGTCACCTTCACCGACGGCACCCAGGTCGGCGCGGTCCTCGACCGCAACGGACTGCGCCCCGGCCGCTACTGGGTCACCGACGAGGGCCTCGTCGTCCTCGGCTCCGAGGTCGGCGTCCTCGACATCGACCCCGCCAAGGTCGTCCGCAAGGGCCGCCTCCAGCCGGGCAAGATGTTCCTCGTCGACACCGTCGAGCACCGCATCATCGAGGACGACGAGATCAAGGCCGGCCTCGCCGCCGAGAAGCCGTACGCGGACTGGCTGGAAGCCGGCGAGATCGAGCTCTCCGACCTGCCCGAGCGCGAGCACATCGTGCACACCCACGCCTCGGTCACCCGCCGCCAGCAGACCTTCGGCTACACGGAGGAGGAGCTGCGGATCATCCTCGCGCCGATGGCCAAGGCAGCCGCCGAGCCGATCGGCTCGATGGGCACCGACTCGCCGATCGCCGCGCTCTCGCAGCGCCCGCGTCTGCTCTTCGACTACTTCACCCAGCTGTTCGCCCAGGTCACCAACCCGCCGCTGGACGCGATCCGCGAAGAGCTGGTCACCTCCCTGCGCTCCTCCCTCGGCCCGGCGAGCAACCTGCTGGAGCCGACGGCCGCCTCCTGTCGCAGCGTCACCCTGCCCTTCCCGGTGATCGACAACGACGAGCTGGCCAAGCTCATCCACATCAACGCCGACGGCGACATGCCCGGCATGAAGGCTGCCACGCTCTCCGGCCTGTACCGGGTCTCCGGCGGCGGCGACTCCCTCGCCGCCCGTATCGAGGAGATCTACGCCGAGGCCGACGCGGCCATCGAGAACGGCGCCCGGCTGATCGTCCTGTCGGACCGTCACTCCGACGCCGAGCACGCGCCGATCCCCTCGCTGCTGCTCACCGCGGCCGTCCACCACCACCTCATCCGCACCAAGCAGCGCACCCAGGTGGGCCTGCTGGTCGAGGCCGGCGACGTCCGCGAGGTCCACCACGTCGCCCTGCTCATCGGCTTCGGCGCCGCGGCCGTCAACCCGTACCTCGCCATGGAGTCCGTCGAGGACCTGGTCCGCGCCGGCACCTTCCTCCAGGGCATCGAGGCCGAGCAGGCCATCCGCAACCTGATCTACGCGCTCGGCAAGGGCGTCCTGAAGGTCATGTCCAAGATGGGCATCTCGACCGTCGCCTCCTACCGCGGCGCCCAGGTCTTCGAGGCCGTCGGCCTGGAGAAGGCCTTCGTCGAGAAGTACTTCAACGGCACGGCCACCAAGATCGGCGGCGCCGGCCTCGACGTCATCGCCAAGGAGGTCGCCGCCCGGCACGCCAAGGCCTACCCGGCCTCCGGCATCGCGCCCGCGCACCGCGCCCTGGACATAGGGGGCGAGTACCAGTGGCGCCGCGAGGGCGAGCCGCACCTGTTCGACCCGGAGACGGTCTTCCGCCTCCAGCACTCGACGCGCTCCGGCAGCTACGAGATCTTCAAGAAGTACACCGGCCGCGTGAACGAGCAGTCCGAGCGCCTGATGACGCTGCGCGGCCTGTTCGGCTTCACCTCGGACCGCACCCCGATCTCCCTCGACGAGGTCGAGCCCGTCTCCGAGATCGTCAAGCGCTTCTCCACCGGCGCCATGTCGTACGGCTCCATCTCCAAGGAGGCGCACGAGACCCTCGCCATCGCCATGAACCAGCTGGGCGGCAAGTCCAACACCGGTGAGGGCGGCGAGGACGCGGACCGGCTCTACGACCCGGCGCGCCGCTCCAGCATCAAGCAGGTCGCCTCCGGCCGCTTCGGTGTCACGAGCGAGTACCTGGTCAACGCCGACGACATCCAGATCAAGATGGCCCAGGGCGCCAAGCCCGGCGAGGGCGGCCAGCTGCCCGGCCACAAGGTCTACCCGTGGGTGGCCAAGACCCGTCACTCCACCCCGGGCGTCGGCCTGATCTCCCCGCCGCCGCACCACGACATCTACTCCATCGAGGACCTGGCTCAGCTGATCCACGACCTCAAGAACGCCAACCCGCAGGCCCGCATCCACGTGAAGCTGGTCTCCGAGGTCGGCGTCGGCACGGTCGCCGCGGGTGTCTCCAAGGCCCACGCGGACGTCGTCCTGATCTCCGGCCACGACGGCGGAACGGGCGCCTCCCCGCTGACCTCCCTCAAGCACGCGGGCGGCCCCTGGGAGCTCGGCCTCGCCGAGACCCAGCAGACCCTGCTGCTCAACGGCCTGCGCGACCGCATCGTCGTGCAGACCGACGGCCAGCTCAAGACCGGCCGCGACGTCGTCATCGCCGCGCTGCTCGGCGCCGAGGAGTTCGGTTTCGCGACCGCGCCGCTCGTCGTCTCCGGCTGCGTCATGATGCGCGTCTGTCACCTGGACACCTGCCCGGTCGGCATCGCCACCCAGAACCCGGTGCTGCGCGACCGGTTCGCCGGCAAGGCCGAGCACGTCGTGAACTTCTTCAAGTTCATCGCCGAAGAGGTCCGCGAGATCCTCGCCGAGCTCGGCTTCCGCAGCATCGAGGAGGCCGTCGGCCACGCCGAGAACCTCGACGTGGAGCGCGCCGTCACCCACTGGAAGGCGCAGGGCCTGGACCTGACCCCGCTCTTCTACGTGCCCGAACTGCCCGAGGGCGCGGCCCTGCACCAGGTCGTCGAGCAGGACCACGGCCTGGAGAAGGCGCTCGACAACGAGCTCATCAAGCTCGCCGCCGACGCGCTGGCCGCGGACTCCGCGACCGACGCCCAGCCGGTCCGCGCCCAGGTCGCGATCCGCAACATCAACCGCACGGTCGGCACCATGCTCGGCCACGAGGTGACGAAGAAGTTCGGCGGCGCGGGCCTGCCCGACGACACCATCGACATCACCTTCACCGGCTCGGCGGGCCAGTCCTTCGGCGCCTTCCTCCCGCGCGGCGTCACGCTGCGCCTGGAGGGCGACGCCAACGACTACGTCGGCAAGGGCCTCTCCGGCGGCCGTGTCGTCGTCCGCCCCGACCGGGGCGCCGACCACCTCGCCGAGTACTCGACGATCGCGGGCAACACCATCGCCTACGGCGCGACCGGCGGCGAGCTGTTCCTGCGCGGCCGCACCGGCGAGCGCTTCTGCGTCCGCAACTCCGGCGCGCTGGTGGTCTCCGAGGGCGTGGGCGACCACGGCTGCGAGTACATGACCGGCGGTCACGCGGTCGTCCTCGGCGAGACGGGCCGCAACTTCGCGGCCGGCATGTCCGGCGGTGTCGCCTACGTGATCGACCTCGACCGCGACAACGTGAACGTCGCCAGCGTGAACGCCGTCGAGGAGCTCGACGACACCGACAGGCAGTGGCTGCACGACGTCGTGCGCCGGCACGCGGAGGAGACCGCCTCGACGGTCGCCGAGAAGCTGCTCGCCGAGTGGCCCGCCGCCGTGGAGCGCTTCAGCAAGATCATTCCCAGCACCTACAAGGCAGTGCTCGCCGCCAAGGACGCCGCCGAGCGAGCCGGACTCGACGAGTCCGCGATCACCGAGAAGATGATGGAGGCGGCGACCAATGGCTGATCCCAAGGGCTTTCTGAACCACGGCCGTGAGGTCGCCAGGTCCCGCCCGGTCCAGGAGCGCCTCAAGGACTGGAACGAGGTCTACGTTCCGGGCTCACTGCTCCCGATCATCTCCAAGCAGGCCTCGCGCTGCATGGACTGCGGCATCCCGTTCTGCCACAACGGCTGTCCGCTGGGCAACCTGATCCCCGAGTGGAACGACTACGCGTACCGCGAGGACTGGCAGGCCGCCTCCGAGCGCCTGCACGCCACGAACAACTTCCCGGAGTTCACGGGCCGTCTGTGCCCCGCGCCGTGCGAGTCCGCGTGTGTGCTGGGCATCAACCAGCCCGCCGTGACCATCAAGAACGTCGAGGTCTCGATCATCGACAAGGCGTGGGACACGGGCGACGTCGCCCCGCAGATCCCCGAGCGCCTGTCGGGCAAGACGGTCGCGGTCATCGGTTCGGGCCCCGCCGGTCTCGCCGCGGCGCAGCAGCTCACGCGGGCCGGTCACACGGTCGCCGTGTACGAGCGTGCCGACCGCGTCGGCGGCCTGCTGCGCTACGGCATCCCCGAGTTCAAGATGGAGAAGCGGCACATCAACCGCCGCATCGAGCAGATGCGCGCGGAGGGCACCCGCTTCCGCACGGGCATCGAGATCGGCCGCGACCTCAAGGCGACGGACCTGCGCAAGCGGTACGACGCCGTGGTCATCGCCGCCGGCGCGACGACCGCCCGTGACCTGCCCGTCCCCGGGCGGGAGCTGAGCGGCATCCACCAGGCCATGGAGTACCTGCCGCTGGCCAACAAGGTGCAGGAGGGCGACTTCGTGGCGCCCCCGATCACCGCCGAGGGCAAGCACGTCGTGGTCATCGGCGGCGGTGACACGGGCGCGGACTGCGTGGGCACCGCCCACCGCCAGGGCGCGGCCTCGGTCACGCAGCTGGAGATCATGCCGCGGCCGGGCGAGGAGCGGAACCCGGGCCAGCCCTGGCCGACGTTCCCGATGCTCTACAAGGTCACCTCCGCGCACGAGGAGGGCGGCGAGCGCGTCTACGCGGTCTCCACCACCCACTTCGAGGGCGACGAGGACGGCAACGTCCAGTGGCTGCACCTGGTGGAGGTAGAGTTCACCGGCGGCAAGCTGAACCAGAAGCCGGGCACGGAGCGCAAGATCCCCGCCCAGCTGGTGACGCTGGCGATGGGGTTCACCGGCACGGACGTGGAGAACGGCGTGGTCTCCCAGTTCGGCCTGGAGCTCGACGAGCGCGGCAACATCGCCCGCGACGCCGAGTTCGCGACCAACGTTCCCGGTGTGTTCGTCGCCGGTGACGCGGGCCGCGGCCAGTCCCTCATCGTCTGGGCCATCGCGGAGGGCCGCTCGGCCGCCCGCGGTGTCGACCGCTTCCTCACCGGAGCGAGCGACCTGCCGGCCCCGATCCGCCCGACGGACCGTTCGCTGACGGTCTGACCCATGGATGCGTGACCTGACACGGTCACTCGAGAACGTCCCGCACAAAGGCGTGCGGAACACGAGACGGCGCCTGCCCCACTGTCCCCGACCGGACGACCGGGCAGGCGCCGCCGCATGTCCGCACCCGCCCGGCGCCTACGGCACGCGGTAGGTCTCGCCGTACACCTTCCACTCCAGCGGGGTGCGCAGGCCGAGGTTCCCCTCGTCGAGGAACCGGCGCTGGGCCGTGTCGACGCGGGTGGTGTCACGGTCGGGGTCCTCGGACTTCATGGCCGCGCGCCGGATGTCCAGGAAGCGGCCGAGGTACGTCTTCTCGTCGCCGCCCCCGGACGGCGGGTCCGTCTCGCGCAGGGTGCGCTCGCGCAGTCCGTGGAAGCCGTGGCCGCCGGTGCCCGGACCGTGCATCACCAGGGCGTCGTAGTAGAGGAACTGGCCGAGCGTGCCGAGACGGTCGAGCTTGGCGAGCCGGACGGCGGGGCCGAAGTAGACCCGGTCGCGCTCGGAGTCCTGGGCCCTGCGGAACGCGGCGAGGCCGGCCTCGTGGCGCCAGGCCGCGGTGAAATTCGGGTCCAGGCCCTCGTGGGAGTCGGTGCCGTCGACCTCGCGCAGGGCCGGGAGATAGCGGGCGAGCCCGTTGCCCGGGTGCGCCCGGGTGTAGCGCTCGACGAGGGTGAGCAGGTCGTGGGTGCCGGTGCAGAAGCCGACGACGCCCGCCGTGTAGCCCTGGCCGTCACCGATGTCCTCGATGTAGCCGTACGCCTCGTGCCAGTCCAGCGTGGAGTTCTCGGCACTCGCCACGATCTGCTGGGCGAGCTCCTTCTCGGCCGGAGCGGCGAGGCCCGCCGGCATGCCGGCGACACGTTCGTCGTCGGCCGTGGCGTGCCCGGACGTGGTGAGGTGGACCGTCGCCGTGATCAGCAGGAGGGCGAGGGTGATGAACAGATGACCCGCGCGTTTCATGCCGCACACGGTACGCAGGGCCGACGGGACCGGCGGGAAGGCCGGGGGGCCGCACGGGTGATGCACAGATGTGCCCCCCCCGGGACCGGCACGCGGGCTCGGCTTCGGCCACGTCACCGGTCCGGCCACCGGAGCGTTCGGGCCGGGCCTTCCGGGCGGGGCACGCGTCGCGCCGGCGGTGCCCGACCCGCGTGCGGCCGACGGCCGTCGCCCCGCCCCGGGCACCACGGCGGGAATCCGTGCCGGGCACCGCGGGGTCCGTGCCGGGCGCGGCCCTTGGACATCGCGGCGGGATCCCGTGCCGGGCATCGCGGCGTGGGCCCGCCTCTGGCGCCGTGACGGGGGTCCGCCTCCGGCACCGTGACGTAGGCCCGCCCTCCCGCACCGGGACGGGGGTCCGCCCTCCCGCACCGTGACGCGGGCCCGCCCTCCCGCACCGGGACGGGGGTTCGTGCCGGTGCGGGAGGGCGGACCCCCGCCGTCCGCTCCCGTGTTACACCGCGCCCGTCCGCAGCGCCGACACCTTCAGCACCGTGAGGACCACCAGCAGGGCGAGAAGGCCCACGCAGACGGACGCCTGGATCAGGGTCCGGCGACGGTCGCGGGGAGCGTACGCGTAGGCGACGGTCACGAGCCCGCCCGCCAGCAGTCCGCCCAGGTGCCCCTGCCAGGACGTGAGCCCCGCCGAGATCAGGAGCCAGATCAGCAGGCCCGCCATGAACCGGTTGATGTTCCCCATGTCCGCCCCCAGGCGGCGGCCCATCACGTAGTACGCGGCGCTGATGCCGAAGATCGCGCCGGACGCGCCGATCGTCTGCTGGTCCGGCGCGATCAGCAGCACGAGGACCGAGCCGCCGAGCGCCGACAGCAGATACAGCGCGAGGTAGCGGACCCGGCCGAGCTGGGACTCGACGATCCGGCCGACGTTCCACAGCGCGAACATGTTCATCACGATGTGGGCGATCCCGAACGTGCCCTCCGTGGGCGGCAGATGCAGGAACGCTCCGGTCAGCAGCCGGTACCACTCCCCGTCGACGAGGCCCTCCGCGTGATAGGACGCGGGGTACGCGGCGTCCCAGAGGTAGTGGAGCCCGTCCGAGTCCACCAGACCCGCGCCGAGCATCGAGAACCGGTCCACGAACGAGGCGCGCAGCAGTTCGGCCAGATAGGCCAGCACGTTCAGGCCGATGAGGACGTACGTCACCGCCGGCACCGTCGATATCCGGCCGCCGAAGGCCGTGCGGGCCTGCCGGACGGACCTCGCGCCCTCCTTCACGCACTCCACGCACTGATGGCCGACGGCGGCCTCGCGCATGCAGCTCGGGCATATGTAGCGGTCGCATCGGGTGCAGCGCACATGCGACTCCACCTTGGGGTGGCGGTAGCAGGTGGTGACGGCGGACTCGGACTCCACGGCCGGCTCCTAGGAACGCGCGGGTACAGGGGAAAGTGAGCCGGTGGGGACGGCGATGATCAAAATATCCAACGTGCCGGACGGCGGGTAACGGCAGGGCCACGATTCGCGGCGGCCGCCGGGGAACGCCGGTGCCCGCGCCGGGGACCGGCCGGCGCCGTGACGTCGGACCCTGCCGGTTTAGTGGCCAACACCGCACCCGTGACGCCCCGTTGGCTTCGACCGCCCGGCGTGCCACCCTGGTGGGCCGAGGGGAGCGGCGAATGGGCGCACGAGAGATCGACTCCGGCCGGACCGCGGGGACTTCGGCGGGCGAGGCACCCGGGGGCGGGACCGCGCGGGCCTCGGGTGGCACGGGGACCGTACGGGCCCGGCGCGCGCCGGAGACCGGCAAAGGGGAGAGGCTCGCCGACTGGGCCGACGGACGGCTGGGCGTCTACTCACTGGCCAAGGCCAACATGCGCAAGGTCTTCCCGGACCACTGGTCGTTCATGCTGGGCGAGGTCTGCCTCTACAGCTTCCTCGTCCTGATCCTCACCGGCGTCTATCTGACCCTGTTCTTCGAGCCGAGCGGCGTCGAGGTCGTCTACCACGGCTCCTACGGGCCGCTGAACGGCATCGTCATGACACGGGCCTACGAGTCCACGCTCGACATCAGCTTCGACGTGCGCGGCGGGCTGCTGATCCGGCAGATCCACCACTGGGCGGCGCTCGTCTTCCTCGCCGGGATGCTCGTGCACATGATGCGGGTCTTCTTCACCGGCGCGTTCCGCAAACCGCGCGAGGTCAACTGGCTCTTCGGCTGGACCCTGTTGATGCTCGGCCTCATCACCGGGCTGACCGGCTACTCGCTCCCCGACGACCTGCTCTCCGGCACCGGCGTCCGCTTCGCGCAGGGCGCGATCCTGTCCGTCCCGGTCGTGGGGACGTACATCTCCTTCTTCCTGTTCGGCGGCGAGTTCCCGGGGCACGACATCATCCCGCGGTTCTTCCCCGTCCACGTCCTGCTGCTGCCGGGCATCATGCTGGGACTGGTCGTCGCCCATCTGATCCTGGTCTTCTACCACAAGCACACGCAGTACCCGGGGCCCGGACGGGACCAGAAGTCGGTCGTCGGCATGCCCTTCATGCCCGTCTACATGGCCAAGGCCGGCGGCTTCTTCTTCCTGGTCTTCGGCGTCCTGTCGATCATGGGCGCGATCGCCACCATCAACCCCGTGTGGGCGTTCGGGCCCTACCGCCCCGACCTGGTGACCACCGGAGCACAGCCCGACTGGTACCTCGGCTTCTCCGAGGGACTGATCCGCGTGATGCCGGGATGGGAGATCAACGCCTTCGGCCACACCCTCCAACTGGGCGTCTTCATCCCCTTCTCGCTCTTCCCGCTCATCATGGCCGCCATCGCCGTCTACCCGTTCATCGAGGCCTGGGTCACCGGCGACCGGCGCGAGCACCACATCCTGGACCGGCCGCGCAACGTGCCCACGCGCACCGCCCTCGGCGTCGCCTGGCTCACGCTGTACGCCGTCCTGCTGGTCGGCGGCGGCAACGACCTGTGGGCCACCCACTTCCACCTGTCGATCAACGCGATCACCTGGTTCGTCCGCGTCGCCGTCTTCGCCGGGCCCGCCCTCGCCTACGTCCTCACGAAACGGATCTGCCTGGGGCTGCAACGCGCCGACCGCGACAAGGTGCTGCACGGACGCGAGACCGGCACCATCAAGCGCCTGCCGCACGGCGAGTATGTCGAGGTCCACGAACCGCTCACCCGGGCCCAGCGGTTCACCCTCACCCAGCACGAACAGCCGCCGCCCTACGAGGTCGGCCCGCTCGTCGACGCGAACGGCGTGGTCCGCCGGGTCGGCCCGGCCCGGAGGCTGCGCGCCCGGCTGGCGCGCGCCCTGTACGGTCCCGGCACCAGGATCCCGAAGCCCACGGAGGAGGAGTACCGGGCGCTCACGAGCGAGGACGACCGGCACCACTGAGACCGGCCAGCGCCTCGGCCCTGCACGCGGCCGGGGTGCCCCAGGCCGTCCGCAGGGCGCGGGCCCTGGTGAACCAGAGGGACAGGTCGTACTCGGCCGTGTAACCGATCGCGCCGTGCAGCTGCAACGCGGCCCGCGCCGTGGCGTACGCGGCCTCGCACGCCGTGACCTTCGCGGCGGCGACCTCCGCCGGCGCCATCGACAGCGCGGCCCCGAACAGCAGCGGGCGCGCGAACTCCAGGGCGATCATCGCGTCCGCGAGCCGGTGCTTGACCGCCTGGAACGAGGCGACGGGAACACCGAACTGGGTCCGCTGCCCGACGTACGCGACGGTCCGGCCGAGGAGCGCGAGGCCCACCCCGAGGGCCTGGGCCGCTGTGGCGAGCCGGGCCCAGGCCAGCGCCCGGAGCGCGGCGCGGGCGACCTGAGGGCCCGCGGCCAGGAGTTCGCCGCCGTCCCCCACGCGTGCGAGCCTGCGGGCCCGGTCCACGGACACCCGCACCGGGCCGGGTCCGGGCGCGAGCCACAGACCCCGGCCGTCCACCGCGAGCAGCACCGTCGCCGCGTCCGCGTCGAGCGCGTAACCGCCGGACAGGGCCGCCGGGTTCGGTTCCGACACATGGCCGCCGGAAGGTGTCGCCGTCGCGTCGGGCGTGTGCCCGCCGGACGGCGCCGAAGCGCCTGACGCGGGCGCGTGGCCGTCTCGCAGGACCAGTGTGGCCACGCTCTTGCCCGAGGCGAGCCCCGGCAGCAGCCGTTCGGCCGGACCCGGCTCGCCCAGCTCACCCAGCAGCACGGCGGCGGCCACCGTCTCCACCACCGGACCCGGAACCGCGTGCCGGCCCAGCTCCACGAAAGCGACCGCCAGTTCCACCGGAAGCAGACCCGCCCCCTCGTACGCCTCCGGGACCGCCAGAGCGAACACGCCCGCCTCGGCCAGCCGCGACCACAGGACCCGCCCCGGCGCGTGGTCGCCGTCCGCCCACGCCCGCACCGCCGACGGCGTGTCCGCGGACGCCAGCATCGCGTCCAGGGACGAGGCGAAGGCCCGCTGTTCGGCGTCGAGCAGGAAGCGCATCAGCGGCGGCCCTTCGGAAGGCCGAGCAGCCGCTCGGCGACGATGTCGCGCTGGATCTCGTTCGTGCCCGCGTAGATCGGGCCCGCGAGCGCGAAGACGTACCCCTCGCACCACCCGCTGTCCGCGAACTCGCCCTCGGCGCCCAGCAGATCGAGCGCCGTCTCGTGCAGCGCGATGTCCAACTCCGACCAGAACACCTTGTTCAGGCTGGACTCCGGCCCGATGCCCTCCCCTTCGAGCAACCGGGAGGCATGGGCGTACGCGAAGAGCTGGTAGGCGCGCGCGCCGATCACCGCGTCGGCCACCCGGTCGCGCAGGGCCGAGTCGGACGGGTCGCCGTGGGCGTGCCACACCGCGGCCAGCCGGTCCGCGGCGGCCAGGAAACGGCCCGGCGAACGCAACGTCAGACCGCGCTCGTCGCCCGCCGTCGACATCGCCACCCGCCAGCCCTGCCCCGGTTCGCCGATCACGTCCTCGTCGGGGACGAACACATCGTCCAGGAACAGCTCCGCGAAGGCCGGCCTGCCGTCCAGGCGCCCGACCGGGCGGACCGTCACACCCGGCGCGCGCAGGTCGAACATCAGGTACGTCAGGCCCTGGTGGGGTTTCTCCAGGCCCGGCTCACTGCGGAACAGGCCGAAGGCGCGATCGGCGAACGCGGCCCGCGACGACCACGTCTTCAGCCCCCGCAGCAGCCAGCCGCCGTCCACCCGCACCGCGCGCGATCTCAGCGAGGCCAGGTCCGAACCCGCCTCGGGCTCGGACCAGGCCTGCGCCCAGACCACCTCGCCCGTGGCCATCGAAGGCAGCACACGCGCGCGCTGCTCCGCGGTGCCGTGGCCGAAGAGGGTCGGCGCGAGCAGGCTGATGCCGTTCTGCCCGACCCGGCCCGGAGCGCCCGCCGCGTGGTACTCCTCCTCGAACGCCAGCCAGCGCACGAGGTCCGCGTCCCGGCCGCCGTACCGGGCCGGCCACGACACCACCGACCAGCGGTCCGCGGACAGTTCGGCCTCCCACGCGCGATGCGCCGCGAAGCCCTCCGCGGTCTCCAGGGAGGGCAGCGCGGCCGCCGGGACATGGGCGTCCAGCCAGGCACGGGCCTCGGCGCGGAACGCCTCGTCCGCGGGGGAGCGGGTGAGATCCATCGGCGGCACCTTCCGGCGGAGCTTCCCTAACAAGTGTTTGGTAGGTTAGCTTGGAGTCATGAGCGACGTCGAGAGCCCGGCGTACGTACCCGGCCACGGACTGCTGAAGGGCCGCAGCGCCGTCATCACCGCCGCGGCGGGCGCCGGCATCGGCGGAGCCACGGCACGCCGGTTCCTGGAGGAGGGCGCCCGCGTCCTGATCAGCGACGCGCACACCCGCCGGCTCAAGGAGACCGCCGAGACCCTGGCCACGGAGTTCGGCCCCGGCCAGGTGACCGCACTGCCCTGCGACGTCACCGCCGAGGACCAGGTCCAGGCCCTCTTCGACACCGCCGAGCGCCTCCACGGCCGACTGGACATCGTCGTCAACAACGCGGGCCTCGGCGGCACCGCGTCCCTCGTCGACATGACCGACGACCAGTGGTCCAAGGTCCTCGACGTGACCCTGAACGGCACCTTCCGCTGCACCCGGGCCGCCCTCGTACGGCTCAAGGAACACGACGGCGGAGGAGTCGTCGTCAACAACGCCTCCGTCGTCGGCTGGCGCGCCCAGTCCGGACAGGCCCACTACGCCGCGGCGAAAGCCGGCGTCATGGCCCTCACCCGCTGCGCCGCGATCGAGGCCGCCGCCTACGGCGTCCGCGTCAACGCCGTCTCACCCAGCCTCGCCCTGCACCCCCATCTGGTGAAGGTCACCACCCCCGAACTCCTGGAAGAGCTCACCGCCCGCGAGGCCTTCGGCCGCCACGCCGAACCCTGGGAAGTGGCCAACGTGATCGTGTTCCTCGCCTCCGGCTACTCCTCGTACCTCACCGGCGAGGTCGTGTCCGTGAGCAGCCAGCACGCATAGGACGACAATGACCGCGTGCCTACCAAGAAGAAGCCCCAGGTGACCGCCACCCCCGAGCGCCGCCGCGAACTCCTCGGCACCGCCGCCGAGGTGTTCGCCGAACAGGGCTACAACGCCACCACCGTCCGCAAGATCGCGGACGAGGCCGGGATGCTCGCGGGCAGCCTCTACTACCACTTCGACTCCAAGGAATCGATGCTGGAGGAGATCCTGCGGACCTTCCTCGACGAGCTCTGGGACGGCTACGACACCGTCCTCGACGCCGGACTCGGACCCCGGGAGACCCTGGAAGCCCTGGTCACCGAGTCCTTCCGGGAGATCGACCGGCACCGCGCCGCCGTCGCGATCTACCAGAAGGAGTCCCGCCACCTCGTCGCACAGCAGCGCTTCGCCTTCCTCGCCGAGTCCCAGCGCAACTTCGAGAAGGCCTGGCTGAGCACCCTGGAACGCGGAGTCGACGCCGAGGTCTTCCGCGCCGACCTCGACATCCGCCTCACCTACCGCTTCGTGCGCGACACCGTGTGGGTCGCCGCCTCCTGGTACCGGCCCGGCGGTCAGCACAGCCCCGAGGAGATCGCCCGGCAGTACCTGTCGATGGTGCTCGACGGCATCTCCGTCCGCGAGGAGACGTAAGCGCACCACTCACACCCCCAAGGGAGCCGTCATGGCCGAGGCCTACATCGTCGAAGCGGTCCGTACGCCCGTCGGGCGCCGGAGGGGAGGACTCGGCGCGGTCCACCCGGCCGACCTCGGCGCGCACGTGCTCAAAGCCCTCGTCGAACGCTCCGGTGTGGACCCGGCCGCCGTCGAGGACGTCGTCCTCGGCTGCCTGGACACCGTCGGGCCGCAGGCCGGGGACATCGCCCGCACGAGCTGGCTGGCCGCCGGACTGCCCGAGGAGGTCCCCGGAGTCACCGTCGACCGGCAGTGCGGCTCCTCCCAGCAGGCCGTGCACTTCGCCGCCCAGGCCGTCCTCTCCGGCACCCAGGACCTCGTCGTCGCCGGCGGCGTCCAGAACATGACCCAGATACCCATCGCCTTCGCCTCCCGCCAGGCCGCCGAACCCCTCGGCCTCACCGAAGGCCCCTTCGCGGGCAGCGAGGGCTGGCGGGCCCGCTACGGCGACCGCCCGGTCAACCAGTTCCACGGCGCCGAACTCATCGCCGCCAAATGGGGCATCAGCCGCCGCGACCAGGAGGAGTTCGCCCTGCGCTCCCACCGGCGCGCGATCCGCGCCGCCGACGAGGGCCGCTTCGCCCGTGAGACCGTCCCCCTCGCCGGCGTCACCGCCGACGAGGGACCCCGCCGCGACACCACCCCGGAGAAGATGGCGGCCCTGAAGCCGGTCGTCGAGGGCGGCACCATCACCGCCGCCTGCTCCTCCCAGGTCTCCGACGGCGCCGCCGCGATGCTGCTCGCCTCCGAACGGGCGGTCCGCGAACACGGCCTCACCCCCCGCGCCCGCGTCCACCATCTCTCCGCACGCGGCGAGGACCCCATCCGGATGCTCTCGGCCCCCATCCCGGCCACCGCCCACGCCCTGAAGAAGACCGGCATGTCCATCGGCGACATCGACCTCGTCGAGATCAACGAGGCGTTCGCCCCGGTCGTCCTCGCCTGGCTCAAGGAGACCGGCGCCGACCCCGAGAAGGTCAACGTCAACGGCGGCGCCATCGCCCTCGGCCACCCCCTCGGCGCCACCGGCGTCCGCCTGATGACCACCCTGCTGCACGAACTGGAGCGCACCGGCGGCCGGTTCGGACTCCAGACGATGTGCGAGGGCGGCGGCCAGGCGAACGTGACGATCATCGAACGGATCTGAGGGACCCCCGACGGGAGGGGACCGGACCCGCGTGCCCGGCGGGCACTAAGCGGGCGGCCCGCCGCAGGCCTCGGCCCACGACGGATCCGTGCCGCCCGCCGCGGGAAGTGCCTCCAGCGTCGCGTGGGCCTGCGCCATCACCCGCTCGACCAGCTCCGCGCAGGACGGCAGATCCTCGATCACCCCGGCGACCTGCCCCGACGCCATCACCCCCAGATCCGTCCGGCCGTCCACCATCGAGGACTTCAGGAGCATCGGGGTGTTGGCGGCGAGCAGGACCTGACTCCAGGACAGGTCCCGGCCGTGCTTCATGGCGAGGCCGTCGCGGATCATGCGGGACCAGGAGAGGCCGGAGATCCGCCGGAACCCGGCCGCGTGGCGCACGGCCCGGACGAACGCCCTCGTGCGGCCCGCCCTCTCCAGGGCGTCGACGAGCTCACTGCGCAGCATGCGGTGCGGCAGCCCGTCCACGGCCGTCGTCAGCGTCACGTCCTTGATCGTCGCCGCCAGATACCGCGCCTTCACCGCGTCGGGGACGGTCGAGTCGGAGGTCAGCAGGAACCGCGTGCCCATCGCGATGCCCGCCGCCCCGTAGGCCAGCGCCGCCACCAGACCCCGCCCGTCGTGGAAGCCGCCCGCCGCCACCACCGGGATGTCCACGGCGTCCACCACCTGGGGCAGCAGCACGCTCGTCGCCACCTCCCCGGTGTGGCCGCCGCCCTCACCGCCCTGCACGATCACCGCGTCGGCACCCCAGGCGGCCACCTTCTCGGCGTGCCGGCGGGCGCCGACGGACGGCACGACCACCACCCCCGCCTCCTTCAGCCCGGCGATCAGCTCGCGGGACGGGGCGAGCGCGAACGACGCGACCCGCACCCCCTCGTCGACGATGATCCGCACCCGGTCGCCCGCGTCCCCGGCGTCGGCGCGCAGATTCACGCCGAAGGGCCGGTCCGTACGCGACTTGACCTCCCGCACGGCGTCACGGAGCTGGTCGAGCGTCATCGTCGCGGAGGCCAGGATGCCCAGCGCCCCCGCGTCCGCCGTCGCCGAGACCAGACGGGGCCCCGCCACCCAGCCCATGCCGGTCTGCACGACGGGATGCCGGACACCGACGAGCCGGGTCAGCGCGGTCTCCATCAGCGCCCGCCCCCGCCCGGACCGCCGGGTGTCTCCCGGTTCCGTGCGGCGTTCTCCGGATCGGGTACCTCCCGGTCGCGCAGGTTCTTCGGGTCGAGCACCGTGCGGATCAACTCCAGCTCCTCCGCGGTCGGTTCGCGGGTGAACGGCACTTCGTCCGGGACCGTCAGCCCGAACCCCGTCGCCTCCCCGACCTGCTCGGCGCTCACGCCCGGGTGGACGGACACCAGCCGCATCGAGTGATCGGGCGTCGCGAAGTCCAGGACGGCCAGGTCCGTCACCACACGGGGGAGACGATGGAAGCGGGTGGCACTCGGCCCCGCGGCGCCGGCCCGGTCGTACCCCACCCCGCACACCAGGTCGACCCGCTCCACGAACACCCGCCGGGAATGCCGCGGGATCCAGTAACTCGTCGGATTGTTCAGGGTGTTGACCGGCGCGCCACGCACGCCGAGCAGCTGGCGCCGGGGCCGGGACCAGTCGCCGACGCACGCGATGTTCTGGTTGCCGAACCGGTCGATCTGGCTCGCGCCCATCATCACGTGCCGCCGCCCGCCGGTCACCGCCGTCAGATGCCTGCGGTACGGCAGCCAGCCCTCCGGGGCGCCGTCGAGACCGACGAGCAGCGCCTCACCGTCGGTCAGCAGCAGATCCGGCGAGAAGGTGTGCCGGGCCAGGCGGGCGCCGATCGACGGGATCAGACCCATCGGACTGGCGAGCACCTCGCCGTCGCCCCGCCACGCCTCGGCGCACGCGATCACGCAGTACTCGGCCCGGGTGACGCCCACCGCCCCCGCTCCTGCTCCCGCTCCTTCCGCGTTCACCGCTCCCGCTCCTTCCGCCAGTCCCGCACGGCGCTCTGATAGGCGTGTTCCCCGCCGCCGAGGAACCGCTCGGCGAACTCGGCGTACGGCGTGGTCGCGTACAGCTTCTGGAAGGCCTCGTCCCGTCCGTAGTCCGGGACGCACGAGGTGAAGTGCGCCCCGTTCGGCGTCTCCACCACACCGGTCACGAAGGAACGCTGGAGCAGCAGGGTCTGCGGCGCCGCCTCCTTCGTCAGCTCCGCCGTGTCCACGATCCGCTCGCAGGAGACGTACGCCGCGTCCGCCGCCTCGCAGAACAGGTCGTCGAAGTACGGATCGGGTCCCAGATACTGGCCGTTGCCCGCGCGGTCCGCCCGGTTCATGTGGACCAGGGCCGCGTCCAGACGCAGCGCGGGCATCGCGACGAGTTCCTCCCGTATCCCCGAGACCGGGTCCGGATACGGCGAGACGACCGTCCGCAGACCCGGATCGGCCCGCATCACGTCCGAGCCGAGCCCCGCGCGCACCGGGAGGAACGGCAGCCGGTTCGCCGCCGCGTGCAGCCCCCACATGAACATCGCCTCGTCCACCTCCCTCAGCTCGAACGCGCCGCGCTCGCGGGCCGCGCGGTAGTGCGGTTCGAGCGGGACGGAGTCGAGCGTCACGAAGGGGGCGACCAGGGTGCGGATCCGGCCGGCGGCGGCGAGCAGCCCGACGTCCGGGCCGCCGTACGACACGACGGTCAGATCGGTGATCTCGCTGCGGAGCAGCGCTCTGACCAGGGCCATCGGCTTGCGGCGCGAGCCCCAGCCGCCGATGCCGAGCGTCATCCCGCTCTCCAGCCGGCCGACGACGTCCTGCGCCGACATGGTCTTGTCGCTCACCGGGGTGCCTCCTTGCCGAAGGTGTCACGGACACGGGCGGCCACGCCGGCCAGAGCGGCCTCGAAGGTGAAGCCCTGCTCGAAGCGGTAGCTGCGGCGCACGTCGACGGGATCGATGCCGTTGATGGCGGCCTTGGCGAGCCGGACGAGCTGCCCGTCCTTGGCCGCGATCTCGCGCGCCAGCTCCAGCGCCGCCGCCCGTAGCTCCCCGCCCGGCACGACCCGCCACACCGAGCCGTGCGCGTGCAGCTCGGCCGCCGTCACCGTGCGCGAGGTGTAGTACAGGACCCGCATCAGATGCTGCGGGACGAGACGCGCCAGATGCGTGGCCGCCCCGAGCGCGCCGCGATCCAGCTCGGGCAGGCCGAAGACGGCGTCCTCGCTCGCCACGATCGCGTCCGCGTTCCCCACCAGCCCGATGCCGCCGCCCAGGCAGAAACCGTGCACCGCGGCCACGACGGGCACCTCGCACTCGTACACCGCGGCGAAGGCCTCGGCACAGCCGCGGTTCGCGCCGATCAGCGCACCCCGGCCGGTCGGGTCGCGCTGAAGTTCCTTGATGTCGACGCCCGCGTTGAACCCGCGCCCCTCCGCTCTCAGGACGACACAGCGGACCGCCGGGTCGCCGCCCGCCGCGCGCACGGCGTCGGCGAGGTCGAACCAGCCCCGCACCGGCAGCGCGTTCACCGGCGGGAAGTCGACCGTGACGACGGAAATCCCCTTTTCCGGGGACGAGGTGGAGACACCCATGGGCACATCAGCTACCTTTCCACCAAACGTTTGTTAGGTGTGATGCGAAGCTAGCAGCGATCGCGGTCGCGCGGGAGGCCCTGTGGACAACCCGGACACCATGGACCGGCCCGGATCCGCCGTGGACCTCGGCGGCCGGACCGTCGTCGTCACCGGCGGCACCCGAGGCGTCGGCGCGGGCATCACCCGCGCCTTCCAGCGAGCCGGCGCCCACGTCGTGGTGTGCGCCCGGCGGCCGCCCGAAGTCCCCCTCGGCAAGGCCGACTTCGTCCCCCTCGACCTGCGCGACCCGGCCGCGGTACAGGCCTTCTTCGACGCCCTGCCCCGGCTCGACGTCCTGGTCAACAACGCGGGCGGCGCCCCCTACCGGCCGCTGGCCGAGGCCGGTGCCGAGCGGCACGCCCGGGTGATCGAGCTCAACCTCACCGCCCCGCTCACCGCGTCGATCGCGGCCCGCGACCACCTCAGGCGGAACCGGGGCTCGATCGTGATGATCGGCAGCGTGAGCGGATCGCGCCCCTCGCCCGGCTCCGCGGCCTACGGCGCCGCCAAGGCCGGACTGGAGCACCTGGCCCGCTCGATGGCCGTCGAGTGGGCGCCGGAGATCCGGGTCAACACCCTGGTCGTCGGCATGGTCCGCACCGAACTGGCCCATCTGCACTACGGCGGCGAGGACGGCCTGGCCGCCGTCGCCCGCACCGTCCCGCTGGGCCGCCTCGCCCAGCCCTCCGACGTCGGCGCCGCCGCGGTCTTCCTCGCCTCCGACGCCGCCGCCTACATCAGCGGCGCCTCCGTCCTCGTCCACGGAGGCGGGGAGCGGCCCGCCTTCCTCGACGCCGCCACCGCCAACAAGGACCAGCGGGGAGAAGCACGATGAGCGCACGACGGCTGTGCGAGGGACGGGTCGTGATCGTCACGGGCGCGGGCCGCGGGCTCGGCAGGGCACACGCCCTGGCGTACGCCGCGGAGGGCGCCCGGCTCGTCGTCAACGACCTCGGCGTCGGCCTCGACGGCACCCCCGCGGCGGACAGCCCGGCCCGGCGGGTGGCCGACGAGATCCGCGCGGCGGGCGGCGAGGCGGTCGCCCACGGCGGCGACATCGCGACGGCCGGGGGAGCCGCGTCCCTCGTCCGCACCGCCCTGGAGACGTACGGGAGGCTCGACACCCTCGTCAACAACGCCGGATTCCTGCGCGACCGCATGCTGGTCAACCTCGACGAGGACGACTGGGACGCCGTCATGCGGGTCCACCTGAAGGGCCACTTCCTGCCGCTCAGGCAGGCGGCGGCACACTGGCGCGCGGAGGCGAAGGCGGGCCGCGCGCCCGACGCCAGGGTCGTCAACACCAGCAGCGGCGCGGGCCTGCTCGGGTCGGTCGGGCAGGGCAACTACAGCGCCGCCAAGGCCGGCATCGTCGCCCTGACCCTGGTCGCGGCGGCCGAGATGGAACGCCACGGCGTCCAGGTCAACGCCATCGCCCCCGCCGCCCGCACGCGGATGACCGAGCGCGCCTTCGCCGACACGATGGCGGCCCCCGGCAGCGGATTCGACGCCATGGACCCCGGCAACGTCTCCCCGCTGGTCGTCTGGCTCGGATCGGCCGCCAGCGCCGGGGTCACCGGCCGCGTCTTCGAGACCGAGGGCGGCAGGATCACGGTGATGGAGGGCTGGCGGCCGGGCCCCAGCGCCGACAAGGGCGCCCGGTGGACCCCGGCGGAGGCCGGCGAGACGGCCCGCGAACTCCTGACGCGGGCCGGGACTCCGGGAGCTGTGTACGGGGCGCGGTGAGCCTCAGTGCCCGGAGCGGGTCGTGCTCGCCTTCAGCAGGGCGACGATCTCCGCGTGACCGGTCTGGAGGTCGTCACCCGCGAACGGCCGGCCCCGGGCGTCCAGGAGCTGGACCTCGACGGTGACGCCCTCGGGCGAAGGATGCCGGTGGGTGACGAAAGCGTGGCCGGAGCCGTGCGCGCGGGCCAGCCCCTCCCGCAGCTCCGCCTCGGCGCCGACGCCGAGCAGCCGGCGGGCCTCCGCCAGCGCCTCGCCCCGCGCGCCCGCCCCGTGCGCGAGCAGCGCCCGTACACAGCCGGCCGAACCCCGGTGCGCCGCCGTCACCAGCGGGGGCTCGCCCGCCGGTCCGGGCCGGCCCGGGTCCGCGCCCGCCCCCAGGAGCGCCTCCGCGACGGCGGTGTGACCCCGCCGCAGGGCCCAGGTCAGCGCGGTGAAACCGAACGCCTCCACGGTGTCCGGGTACGCTCCCGCCGACAGCAGGGCGCGCACCACCTCCGTGTGGCCGCCGCAGGCCGCGCCGCACAGCGGAGCGTCCGTGCCCAGACTCAGCCGGTCGGGCTCGGCGCCGGCGGCCAGCAACAGCCGTACGACGCCGGGCCGGTCGCTCACCGCCGCCAGATACAGGGCGCTCTGGCCGTCCTCGTCGACCGCCTCCGGGCTCACCCCGGCCCGCAGCAGCCGTACGACCGCGTCCTCGTCCCCCTCGTACAGGGCGGGGAAGAGGAGTGCGGTGGGGTCGTTCGTGCTCATCCTTCGACCCTCGCTCGCCACGGACGCGCGAGGCAAAGGCTTTCGGGGTGTTCTGCCTCACCCGGCCCGCCCCCGGCTTCTACGTGTCGCACTCCAGCACCGTCCGGCACAGCGCGCACCGCGCCCGTACCCGGCCCCGGACCGGCACTCTGATGCGCTGGTGGCAGGTGGGGCACGGGAAGGAGACGCGCAGCGGTCCGCGGTCGTCGGGCGCGAAGGTGTAGGGCACGCCGGAGTGCTCGGGGGTGTGGTGCTCCTGGGCGTGACGGCGGTCCCTGGCGTAACGGCGCCGCCCCGCCCAGCCGGCCGCGGTCAGCGGGGGCTGCCGCCCGTCACGCAGGGCCAGCTCCATGCCCTTGGTGTACGCGGTGTACGCCTGCGGGCTGGTGAACCACACCGAGGGGTCCTCGCCGAAGACCAGGGCGCGCTTGGCGAGGACGTAACCGAACTCCTCGGGTGTCAGATAGCCGAGCTTCTGCGAGGACGCGGCGTCCTCGCGATAGGCGTCGAGAAGGAGCCAGCCCGCGCCGAGGTAGGCCGCGGCCGTGTCGGTGAGGATCTCGGTGTCGCGGGTGCCGGGGAACGAGAGGTCCAGGCGGTGCAGATAGACGTGCATCACCTCGTGGGCGAGGGCGGCGCCGATGTCCCTGCGATGGGTGCGGAAGCGGTCGTTGAGCTCGATGAAGTACTCGGGTCCCGCGGCGAGTTCGACATGCGCCGCGTGGGTCATCTCACGGAAGCCGACGATCATCCGGGCGTCCGGCAGCCGGTAGTGCCGCACCATCTCACGGGCGACGCGCTGCGCGCCCAGATGCAGGTCGTCGACGTCCGCGAAGGCCACGTCGGCGGGCGCCACGCTGGTCGCGAAGGTGTGGATGGTGTCGTACGAGAGCCGCTTGTAGAGCGCGGTGACCGATGCCCGCACCGTGTCCAGATGCGGGTAGCCGTGCTCGACGGGTCCGCCGTTCGCCACGCCCGCACCCCCAGAAGACGCCGGAACTCCTCTCCACTGTAAGCGGGGTTCCGCCCGGTGGCGGGGGAGCGGGGCGAGTGGCGTTCCGCCCGGAGACGGGGCGTGGGGCGAGCGGGGTTCCGCCCGGAGACGGGGCGCCGCGCGGGCCGGGCGGCGGCTGGCCGGAATGAGGCTCTTGCCCGCCGCGGCGGCCGGTCCCCATAATCCCCACCAGCTTGGCAGGTGCATGCCATTGAGCATTCCCCGTGCACCCGCCCTGCCGACAACCCCCCACGAAAGGAAGCACGTTGAAGTCTCTCAGGAAGTACGGCGTCGTCAGAAGACTGCTCACCGTCGCCGCGGTCGCCCTCGCCACCGTCTCCCTCCAGCCGACGGCCGCACACGCCGCACCCGCACCCGTCGTCGGCGGCACCCGCGCCGCCCAGGGCGAATTCCCCTTCATGGTCCGCCTCTCCATGGGCTGCGGCGGCGCCCTCTACACCCAGAACATCGTCCTGACCGCCGCGCACTGCGTGAACGGCTCCGGCACCAACACCTCCATCACCGCCACCGCCGGCGTCGTGGACCTCCAGAGCAGCAGCGCCGTCAAGGTCAAGTCCACCAAGGTGCTCCAGGCCCCCGGCTACAACGGCACGGGCAAGGACTGGGCCCTCATCAAGCTCGCCAGTCCCATCGCGCTGCCCACCCTGAAGATCGCCACCAACACCGCCTACAACAACGGCAACTTCACCGTCGCCGGCTGGGGTGCCGCCCGCGAAGGCGGCGCCCAGCAGCGCTACCTGCTCAAGGCCACCGTCCCCTTCGTCGACGACGCCACCTGCAAGCAGGCGTACGGCAGCGACCTCGTCCCCGGCGACGAGATCTGTGCCGGATTCGTCGCCCAGGGCGGCGTCGACACCTGTCAGGGCGACTCCGGCGGACCCATGTTCCGCAAGGACGACACGGGCGCCTACATCCAGGTCGGCATCGTGAGCTGGGGCGAGGGCTGCGCCCGGCCCGGATACCCCGGCGTCTACAGCGAGGTCTCGACCTTCGCCGCCGACATAGCCAGGGCGGCCGCCGGCCTCTGACCCCGCCCGCCGTACGGCCCGCCCCACCCGCAGGACCCGTACGACCCCTGCGCGCGGCGCCCGCGACCCAGGTCGCGGGCGACCGCCGCACGGCGCCCCCTCAGGATCGGGCCCCGCGGGCCACGTAGGGTTGGCTGTCATGACCACCAGCACGCCCCAGGAAGCCGGCCCCGACGTCAGGGCGGAGCTCGCCCGGCTGCGCGACAGCATCGACAACATCGACGCCGCCGTCGTCCACATGCTCGCCGAACGCTTCAAATGCACCCAGCAGGTCGGCCACCTCAAGGCCGCCCACCAGCTTCCGCCCGCCGACCCCTCCCGCGAGGCCCACCAGATCGCCCGGCTGCGCCGCCTGGCCGAGAGCGCGAAGCTCGACCCGGCCTTCGCCGAGAAGCTGCTGAACTTCATCATCGCCGAGGTCATCCGGCACCACGAGCGCATCGCGGACGACGCGGGCGGCGCCACGACCGGCACGGCCGACCCGATCGCCGAGACCACCACGGCCGCCGATACCGCCACGACCGGCGCGGCAACCACGACCGGCACGGCCGACACGCGGGAGTGACGGCGGCGGGCCGCCGCTCCGCCGTTCCGGCCGCCCCTCCCGCGCCCCGACCGCAGTCCGTGACCAGTCGGCGTCAATGCGCATATACCGGACCACCCCTGTGTCCTGACCCGCACCATCGGGCAGCATGGCCTCATGTCCGTACTGACGCGCGACGAAGCGCAGACCCGTGCCAAGCTCCTCGACGTCCACCACTACGGGATCGAACTCGACCTGACCGGAGGGGACGAGACCTTCGACTCCCTGACCGTCATCCGGTTCACCGCCCGCGCCGACGCGGACACCTTCGTCGAGATGAAGCCCGCCGAACTGCGCTCCGTCACCCTGGACGGCCGGCCCCTCGACGCCGCGACCCTCGACGAGAACCGGCTCCCCCTCAAGGGACTCACCGCCGGCGAGCACGAACTGCGCGTCGACGCCTCCATGCGCTACTCCCGCACCGGGGAGGGCATGCACCGCTTCACCGACCCCACCGACGGCGAGACCTACCTCTACACCCAGCTCTTCATGGAAGACGTCCAGCGCGTCTTCGCCGCCTTCGACCAGCCCGACCTCAAGTCCGTCTTCGAGCTCTCCGTCACCGCCCCCGAAGGCTGGACCGTCCTCGCCAACGGCGTCACCGAACACCTCGGCGACGGTCGCTGGAAAGCCGCCCCCACCCCGCTGATCTCCACCTACCTCGTCGCCGTCGCCGCAGGCCCCTGGCACTCCGTACGCACCGAACACGGCGGCCTGCCCTTCGGCCTTCACTGCCGCCGCTCCCTCGCCCCGTACCTCGACGCCGACGCCGACGAGATCCTCGACGTCACCCGCGCCTGCTTCGACCGCTACCACGAGAAGTTCGAGGAGCCCTACCCCTTCGACTCCTACGACCAGGCGTTCGTCCCCGAATTCAACGCCGGCGCCATGGAGAACCCCGGCCTCGTCACCTTCCGCGACGAGTTCATCTACCGCTCCGCCGTCACCGACACCGAGCGCCAGACCCGCGCCATGGTCATCGCCCACGAAATGGCCCACATGTGGTTCGGCGACCTCGTCACCCTGCGCTGGTGGGACGACATCTGGCTCAACGAGTCCTTCGCCGAGTACATGGGCTACCAGACCCTCACCGAAGCCACCCGCTTCACCGACACCTGGGTCGACTTCGGCGTCGCCCGCAAGTCCTGGGGCTACGACGCCGACCAGCGCCCCTCCACCCACCCCGTCGCCCCCGACCCGGACGCCGTCCCCGACACCGCGTCCGCCATGCTCAACTTCGACGGCATCTCCTACGCCAAGGGCGCCTCCGCACTGCGCCAACTCGTCGCCTGGCTCGGCGAGAAGGACTTCCTGGCCGGCATCAACACCCACTTCGCCCGCCACAAGTTCGCCAACGCCACCCTCGCCGACTTCATCGACAACCTCGCCTCCGCCACCGAACGCGACGTCCACGCCTGGGCCGACGCCTGGCTGCGCACCACCGGCGTCGACACCCTCACACCCGAGATCACCGAAGCCGACGGCCAGTGGCGGCTCACCGTCGCCCACCAGGGCAGCCGTCCCCACCGCATCGCTGTCGGCGCCTACGACATCGTCCCCGGCGAGGGCAACCGGCTCACCCTGCGCGACCGCTTCGAACTCGACGTCCCCCAGGACGACTCCGCCGACCCCCGGCCCGGCCGCCGCCCCGACCTGCTCCTCCTCAACGACGGCGACCTCACCTACGCCAAGGTCCGCTTCGACACCAGGTCCTTCCAGACCGTACGAGCCGCCCTCGCCGGCCTCCCCGACCCCCTCACCCGGGCCGTCGTCTGGAACGCCCTGCGCGACGCCGTACGCGACGGCGAACTGCCCGCCACCGCCTACATCGAGACCGCCCGCACCCAACTGCCGCACGAGACCGACCTCGCCGTCGTCCAGGGCGTCCTCACCTTCGCCACCGCCCACGTCGCCGACCGGTACCTGAGCCCCGAACAGCGGGCCACCGCCCTCGCCACCCTCACCGACCTGTGCCGCGACCTCATCCGCCGCACCGAGGACGGCTCCCGGCCCGGACTGCGCCTGACCGCCGTACGCCACCTCATCGACGTCGCCGTCCACCCCGACACCATCAGCGCCTGGTTCTCCGAGGGCACCGTCCCCGGCGGCCCCGAACTCGACCCCGAGCTGCGCTGGCGCATCCTCGGCCGGCTCAGCGTCCTCGGCGCCGTCGACGACGCCGTGATCGAAGCCGAACTCGTCCAGGACCCCAGCGCCACCGGCCAGGAAGGCGCCGCCCGCTGCCGCGCCGCCCTGCCCGACCCCCAGGCCAAACGCGCCGCCTGGGACGCGATGTTCGCCACCGACGACCTCTCCAACTACCTGTTCACCGCCACCGCCCAGGGCTTCTGGCAGCCCGAACAGGCCGGCCTCGTCCACGCCTACGTCGAGAGCTACTGGTCCGACGCCGTGGCCGTGGCCGAACGACGCGGCCCCGCCATCGCCGAAGCCGCAGGACGCTGGGCCTTCCCCGCCTGCGCCGTCACCCCCGAGACCCTCGCCCTCGGCGAGAGCTGCCTGCGCGACGCCGACCTCATCCCGGCCCTGCGCCGCAAACTCACCGACCAACTCGACGACCTCGCACGCGCGTTGCGGGTGAGGCAGGCCTAGGACCTGTCGTTTGGATCAGTTCGCAGACGCGGGGTCTGGCACGCACTCCCCCAAGCTCTGCGAGCAGGGGGGACCCCCAGCGGCGTTGTCGTCGGTCGCCGACGCTCCACGTTGGCTCCCTCCTCCGCCTTGCAGCTGCACGCACCAGACCCCGCTCACCGGCGCAGAGCAGTCCCGTCGATGCCCTGCAACCTGATCCAAACGACAGGCCCTAGCCGCCGACGGACACAGAGGCACCGGACACCAGACGCGAACCCGGACGCCGGACAGCTGCCCCCGCAGCCGTCCGGCGTCCCGCGCGTGCGCCCCCGTCACACAAATCCTCCGTACGGCAGTACCCCCGCCGGGACCGAATCGTTGTCCTTGGCGGGCGCACCTGCCCAAAACACGCAACGCCGGGAAGGACCCCGCCGCACGTCCACCGGAGGACACCCATGAGCACGCCGCCCCTCGCCTCAGGCCCCGAAGGCTCCGACGCACTGCGGCCGTTGCTCGACACCGTCCTGCACGCACTCGCCGAAGGCACCGCCGCCCGCGGAGGCCCCCTCCCCGCCGGAGGACCCGCACACGTCGCCGAGCGCCTGCGCACAGCCCTCGGCGACCCCCTGCCCCACCACGGCAGCCCCGACGCCCTGCACACCCTCGTCCGCGCCCTCGCCGAAGGCGCCGCCGACCCCGCCGACCCCCTGTGCGCGGCGCACCTGCACTGCCCGCCCCTGGCCGTCGCCACCGCCGCCGACCTCGCCGCCTCCGCCCTGAACCCCTCCCTCGACTCCTGGGACCAGGCGCCCGCCGCCTCCGAACTCGAGGCACTCCTCACCCGGGCCCTCGCCGACCTGGTCTACGGCGACCCGGACGACACCTCGCACACCTCAGGCACGGAGGGGACGAAGGACACGGAGGAGACGAAGCTCGCGCAGGGCACGCGAGGCGCGGAGGGCACGCGAGGCGCGCAGGGCGACGCCCTCGTCACCACCGGCGGCACCGAATCCAACCAACTCGCCCTCCTCCTCGCCCGCGAGAGACACCACGGCATCCAACTCGTCTGCGGAGCGAACGCCCACCACTCCCTCCACCGCGCCACCTGGCTCCTCGGCCTGCCCGAACCCGTCGTCCTCCCCACCCCCGCCGGCACCCTCGACCCCGCCGCCCTCGACAGCGCCCTCAGCGACCTGCGCGGCCCCCTCCTCGTCGCCGCCACCGCCGGCACCACCGACGCCGGACTCATCGACCCGCTGCCCGACATCGCCGACCTCTGCGCCGCCCACGGCGCCCGCCTCCACATCGACGCCGCCTACGGCGGAGGCCTCCTCTTCAGCGACCGGCACCGCGGCAAACTCGACGGACTCGCCCGCGCCGACACCGTCACCCTCGACCTGCACAAACTCGGCTGGCAGCCCGTCGCCGCCGGACTCCTCGCCGTACGCGACCCCACCGACCTCACCCCCCTCACCCACCGGGCCGACTACCTCAACGCCGACGACGACACCGAAGCAGGCCACCCCGACCTCCTCGGCCGCTCCCTGCGCACCACCCGCCGCCCCGACATCCTCAAGATCGCTGTCACCCTCAAGACCCTCGGACGCCACGGCATCGGCCACCTCGTCGACCAGGTCTGCGCCCACGCCCACGAACTCGCCGACCTCACCGCCGCACACCCCGGCTTCGAGCTCTACGACCACCCCGTCATCAGCACCGTCCTCTTCCGGCCCGAAGGCGCCACCGACGACACCGTCGCCGCCGTACGCCGCACCCTCCTCGACCAAGGCCGCGCCGTCCTCGGCCGCGCCACCCTCGACGGCCGCCGCTGGCTCAAAGCCACCCTCCTCAACCCCCACACCCGGCCGGGCGACCTGGCCACGCTCCTGAAACTGGTGGAAGGACACACCCCCCGATGAGACCGACACCCCACCCCCAGCGCCCCGACGCCGAAACGCCCCGCGACCTGGTCGGCATCGGCATCGGCCCCTTCAACCTCTCCCTCGCCGCCCTCGCCCACCCCCTCACCGAACTCGACACCGTCTTCTACGAACAACGCCCCGGCTTCGACTGGCACCCCGGCCTCCTCATCGACGGCGCCACCCTCCAAGTCCCCTTCCTCGCCGACCTGGTCACCCTCGCCCACCCCACCAGCCCCTGGTCCTTCCTCAACTACCTCAAGGACCGCGACCGCCTCTTCCCCTTCTACTTCGCCGAGCGCTTCCACATCCAACGCGCCGAGTACGACGCCTACTGCCGCTGGGTCTCCGACAACCTCCCCGGACTCCGCTTCGCCCACCAGGTCGACACCGTCCGCTGGAACCCCGAACACGAGCTCTTCGAAGTCGACTTCACCCAGCTCGACACCCACGGCCGAACCCAGGCCCTCGGCCGCACCCACGCCCGCAACATCGTCCTCGGCGTCGGCACCGCCCCCCACATCCCCGAACCCCTCAAACCACTCGTCGAAGCCCCCGACGCACCCGTCATCCACGCCGCCGACTACCTCAAACACCGCGACCGGTTCCTCACCGCCGACCACATCACCGTCATCGGCGCCGGCCAGTCAGGAGCCGAAGTCTTCCTCGACCTCCTCCGCAACCGCCCCACCGGAAGAGAAAAGATCCACTGGCTCGCCCGCACCGAGGCCTTCGCACCCATGGAGTACTCCAAACTCGGCCTCGAACACTTCACCCCCGACTACACCCGCTACTTCCACGCCCTCACCGAACCCGTCCGCGACCGCCTCCTCGCCGCCCAATGGCAACTCCACAAAGGCATCGACGCCGACACCATCGCCGCCATCCACGACGAGCTCTACCGCCGCAGCCTCCACGGCGGCTGGCCCGACGCCGTCCTCACCCCCGCCGTCACCGTCCGCACCGCCGGCCGCATCGCCACCACCAAGATCGAACTCCACCTCGAACACACACAGCAGGGCACCCGGTCCCGCCTCACCACCAACGCCGTCGTCCTCGCCACCGGCTACCGCGAACGCCCCATCGCCCCCCTCCTCGCCGGACTCGACCCCTACCTCCGCCGCGACAACGCCGAACGCCCCGACATCGACAACGAGTTCCGCCTCGTCCTCGACCCCACCGTCACCGGCCGCGTCTACGTCCAGAACGCCGAACTCCACACCCACGGCGTCGGCACCCCCGACCTCGGCCTCGCCGCCTGGCGCAGCGCCACCATCCTCAACTCCCTCACCGGCAAAGACCCCTACCCCCTCCCCGGCCGCACCGCCTTCACCACCTTCGGCCTCGAACACACCCACCGCGTCCCCGCCGCCCGCCAGGAACCCCGAACCCTCACCCGCCTCGTCCCCCTCATCCCCCTCGTCGAAGGACGATGACCACCCCCACATCCCCTCATCGGACGAGCCCCACCGATCGGTTCACACACAGGCCGGGATCCTCCGACCGCCTTCTACACCCGCCCAAGACAAACGGCGCCGACGCGAGAAACCGCGCCGACGCCGCCGACCTGAACCAAGAACGCCCTAGAACACGGGCACACCCTCACGCGTCAGCTTCCAGTCCACCGACGCGAACCCCTTCGGGTCCAGCACACCCTTCGCCGTGACCCACTCCGCGATACGCGTCCGGATCTCCGTCGACTCCGACCACACCTCGGTCGCCGAAGCGACATGCGGAAACGCGCCGCCACCATTGGCACGATAGTTGTTCACCGCGAACACGAACTGCTGAGCGTCGTCCAACGGCGCACCGCCGTACGTCAGGTTCTTGATCCGCGAACCCTCCGCCTGCGCGATGTCGATGTCGTACGCGAGCCCCGAAACATAGTCGTAGTTGTAGTCCGGACGACCGTTCGCGTTCGTCAGCTTCTCCGTGTCGACCACCGCACCCACGGGCGTCCGCACGAAATAGTTCGCCGAATACTCCAGGTACGCCCGCACCTGCGCACCCGTCAACACCTTCGCCACCAGCGTGTTGTCGTACACATACAGACTCGACAGATCCCGGATCGTCACATCCCCGGCCGGGATCTCCGACGTCCGCGAGAACGGCGACGCCTGCGCGATCACCGGCAACGACGCGTACTGCGTCCCCACCAGCGCCGCCCTGACCACGTCCTCCTGCACCTTGGTGATCAGATCGATGATCGGAGCGTCCTTGTAACGCGCCTCCACCGTCGTCAACGTCTCCGTCGCCGTACCGACCACCTGGTTGACGTACGCCACGACCACGTCGTGCTCGTCCTTCAGCAGCCGCGTGATCTTCGGGTCGTCCGCCACCGAGTTCGTGTTGCGCACCGACGCGGCCACCGACTCGACCGTCCAGCGCCCCTTCTCGAAGACCAGCGCGAAGTCGAACACCGACATCCGCTCCGCGTACGCCAGCGGCTCCGACAGCACGACGGTCTTCCCCGTCGCCGTGTTCGTGACCTTCAGCTCCGGTATCTCCAGATGCGCGTGACCCACCAGGATCGCGTCGATCCCCGGCACCTGCTGCGCCACCAACGCCGCCGAATTCTCCACGTACGGCAACTGGTCACCGTACGACGACGTACCCGACGCACCCGAATGCGCCGACACGACCACCACGTCCGCACCCATCGACCGCAGCTTCGGCACCCACTTCGCCGCCTGCTCCTCAAGCCCCGGGAACGTCAACTTGCCCTGCACATACGCCTTGTCCCAGATCGCGATACCCGGGTTCGTCAGACCCAGCACCGCCACCTTCACCGGCGGCGCGCCGTGGACGTGGAACTCCTTCATGAAATACGGAGGAAACGCCGGCTTCAGCGTTTTCGCGTCCAGCGCGTTCGCGCCCAGCAGCGGGAAACGGCACTGCGACTCGAACTTCCGCAGCGTCTCGATCCCGTAGTTGAACTCGTGGTTCCCGAGCGCCACCGCGTCATAGCCGATCGCGTTCATCGCCTGCGCCATCGGATGCACCGGACCGCCCTTGGCGGTGATCGGATCCACCTTCGCGTAGTAGTACGTCAACGGCGTGCCCTGGATCGTGTCACCGGCGTCCAGCAGCAGCGTGTTGCAACGCCCCTTCTCCGCACGGATCTCGTTCACCAGCGTCGAGATGCGCGCCAGACCCTGAGCGTTACCCGCCTTGTCCGCGTACTCCGCGTCCTTGAAGTAGTCCCAGTTGAAGACATGACCGTGCAGATCGGTGGTCCCCATCACCGTCAGCTCGTACCGCTTCACCGGCCGGCCCCCCTTCGCCCTCTCCGCGGCCTGCGCCACCGGAGCCGCGCCCACACCCGCGAGCGCCACCCCCGCACCCGTCACGGCGGACTCTTTCAGAAACTTCCGGCGATTCAACGGCATGGCTCGAACTCCTAGGGAAATTGGTCAACGACGCGCGTAGATTCTGGCCCAACACCCGCCCCCGCAAAAGACCCTGGAGGTTTCCATCTCGTGGCCGTACGGCGCCACGGACCCCCCACCTCCTGACAGAGTGGGACGTATGACCCCCGACGCCGCCCCCGCCACCCACCCGACCCCACCCCCCGTCCCCTACGGCACCCCCGACACGCCCCGCATCGCCGTCCGAGGCGAAGCCCGTCTCGAAGTCGACCCCGAGATCGCCCGCATCACCGTCACCGTCACCGCCCGCGGCAAAGACCGACGCGAAACCCTCGCCGACCTCACCCGCCGCAACACCCTCGCCCTCGACCTCGTCAAAACCTACGGCGACGCCGTCGAACACCTCGAGACCAGCGCCCTCACCATCACCCCCGAACTCGGCCGGCACGGCCGCGGAGAACGCGTCCGCACCCACCACGGCCTCGTCCACATCACCGCCGAACTCAACGACTTCACCGCACTGGGCGAACTCACCACCGCCCTCGCCGACCTCGACCTCACCCGCGTGGACGGCCCCTGGTGGGCCCTGCGCCCCGACTCACCCGCCCACCGCACCGCACGCCAACAAGCCGTCCGCGAAGCCGTCCAACGCGCCCGCGAATACGCCGAAGCCCTCGGCACCACCCTCACCGCACTCGTCGAACTCGCCGACACCGGCGCCGAGGACACCCACCCCCGAGTCCCCCGGAGCACCCGCGCGCTCAGCCGGGCCGCCTACGGCGCCGGCCCCACCGAGGACGAACCCGCCCCCCTCGACCTCGAACCCCAGCGCCAGCACGTCCACGCCCAGGTCGACGCCCGCTTCACCATGGCACCGCCACGGCTCTAGCCACACCTGGAAGCATCACGGAAAGTCACCACAGAACTCTTCCACGCACCCGCCCCACAGCCCGGAGCACACTGGACGGGCACGAGCGGAAGAACGCGCCGACCGCACCGAGAACAACGCCCTGCTCATCGGAGCGGCGTGGCGCACAATTCAACAGTTGTCAATAACCCTTCACGCAAAGGTTGTTGAGTAGTCATGCGCGACCAATTCTCTACCGACCGGTAAGGCCTAGGCTCGAATCATGCGCCGAGCAAAAATCGTCTGCACACTGGGCCCCGCCACCGACTCGTACGACCAGATCAAAGCCCTGGTCGAAGCTGGAATGGACGTAGCCCGCTTCAACCTCAGCCACGGCACCCACGCCGACCACGAGGAACGCTACCGACACGTCCGAAAGGCATCCGACGAAACCGGCCGCAGCGTCGGAATCCTCGGCGACCTTCAAGGCCCGAAGATCCGCCTCGGCCGCTTCACCGAAGGCCCCGTACTCCTTGAACGCGGAGACACCTTCACCATCACCGTCGAAGAAGGCGCCGAAGGCGACCGCGACCACTGCGGAACCACCTACGACGGACTGGCAACGGACGTCACTCCCGGTGAACGCATCCTCGTCGACGACGGCAAAGTCTGCCTCGAAGTCACCTCCGTCGACGGCCCCCGCGTCCACACCACCGTCATCGAAGGCGGCATGGTCTCCGACCACAAGGGCCTCAACCTCCCCGGCGTCGCCGTCTCCGTCCCCGCCCTCTCCGACAAGGACGAGGACGACCTCCGCTGGGCCCTGCGCACCGGCTTCGACGTCATCGCCCTCTCCTTCGTCCGCAGCGGCAAGGACATCCACGACGTCCACCGCATCATGGACGAGGAAGGCCGCCGCCTTCCCGTCATCGCCAAAGTCGAAAAGCCCCAGGCCGTCGACAACATCGACGACATCGTCGCCGCCTTCGACGGCATCATGGTCGCCCGCGGCGACCTCGGCGTCGAAATGCCTCTGGAACAGGTCCCCATCGTCCAGAAGCGCGCGATCAAACTCGCCAAACGCAACGCCAAGCCGGTCATCGTCGCCACCCAGATGCTCGACTCGATGATCGAGAACTCCCGCCCCACCCGCGCCGAGGCCTCCGACGTCGCCAACGCCGTCATCGACGGCACCGACGCCGTCATGCTCTCCGGCGAGACCAGCGTCGGCAAATACCCCGTCGAGACGGTCAGGACGATGAGCCGCATCGTCGAGGCCGCCGAGGAGGACATCCTCGCCAAGGGACTGCCCCCGCTGACCGAACGCAACAAACCCCGCACCCAGGGCGGCGCCGTCGCTCGAGCCGCAGCGGAAATGGGCGACTTCCTCGGCGCCAAGTTCCTCGTCGCCTTCACCCAGTCAGGCGACACCGTCCGCCGCCTCTCCCGCTACCGCTCACCCATCCCGCTCCTCGCCTTCACCCCCACCCCCGCCACCCGCTCCCAGCTCAACCTCACCTGGGGCGTCGAGACCTTCCTCGGCCCCCACGTCGACTCCACCGACGCCATGGTCGACCAAGTCGACGAACTCCTCCTGAAGTACGGCCGCTGCGCCAAGGGCGACATCGTCGTGATCACCGCCGGCTCCCCGCCCGGAGTCTCCGGCACCACGAACCTGGTCCGCGTCCACCACGTGGGCGAGGACGACAGCCCCAAGTAGCACGGCACCCCGTCCGACGGGCCCCTCCTGAGCCGCCCGAGGGGCCCTTCCTGGTCAGTGCTTGGGGCCGACGTGGGCGTCCATGAGAGCTACGGAGGCTTTGCGGGCGACCGAGATGTTGTACGGGTTGCCGTTGCGGGTGCAGTGCGTCCACTCGACGCCGAGCCTGTCCAGGGTGTCCGTGAAGAGCTGCCGGATGTCGTCCGAGACATTGGTGAAGAAGTACCGGGGGTACTCGTAACGCTTGTGCTCGCCGCCGACGAGTCGGGTCGTCCAGTTGGTGATGCGACACCCGTCGGAGTGGATGAGCCCCCGGACGAACTCCCAGGGGTGGGCGTCGACGATCTCCTGCTGCCAGGGTTCGAGGACGATGGGCGCTCGTGCTTCTTGCCGGGGCCGTGCTGCGGGAACAGGCAGTCGAGGTGCTTGAAATACACCTTGATGTTGTGTGCGCCCTTGCTTCGGCACACGGCACGTGGCGTTGTGGGGGAACACGGCCCGCAGGGCGCGTTCCGTGCCGTCCTGAATACCCGGCCAGGCGTCGTCGAGGGTGATCATGAGGCTGGGCACTTTGTGCTTCGCGTAGTGACTGATGTGCCCGTCGCCCAGATACAGGCCGAGGAGATAGCTGTACGAGGCCTTGTCGAGGTCACGGCCGTCGCACCTCGGGCAGAGAAGCGACGGGCGAATGGTGACCGGCTCGCCGCGTTTGACTCGGTCCACGTGCTTCCAGTAGCTGACCGTTCCCGGCGGAACGCCGAACCGTCGTGCCACGTCGGTGTTCTTGGCCCCGTCGCGGAGCAGGGTGAGAGCCTTCTGTCGTACTTCAGTTCCATGCGCGTTCATGTGAACACTGTGTGTTGTCGATCGTCACCGTGTGCAGCAAAAAGCGGAGGTCCACGAGAACGTGGACCTCCGCTTTGCGATGATCTGTGCCGGGTGCGGGATTCGAACCCGCAAGCCCTCTCAGGCAGAGGTGTTTGAGACCTCCGTGTATACCCTTCCACCAACCCGGCGTGAGTGGCTCTGCGGAAGCATACCGGGTCATCGCAGCGCGCCGCCGCTAGGTAGTCTTCTTAAGCAGCACTACCTGCCCGGCCCGCAATGAGGAGCCCCCGTGACCGCCCCCGAGTCGCCCCAGCCCGTAGACGCGCCCGACGACGACAAGTCGCACGTGCCTCCGCTGACGACCCGTGTCGTCATCGCCGAGGACGAGGCGCTGATCCGCCTCGACCTCAAAGAGATGCTCGAAGAAGAGGGCTACACCGTAGTAGGCGAGGCCGGTGACGGTGAGCAGGCCGTCGAGCTGGCCCGGGAGCACAAGCCCGACCTGGTGATCCTCGACGTCAAGATGCCGAAGCTGGACGGCATCTCGGCGGCGGAGAAGATCGCCGAGGAGTCGATCGCCCCGGTGCTGATGCTGACCGCGTTCTCGCAGCGCGACCTCGTCGAGCGGGCCCGTGACGCGGGCGCGATGGCGTACCTGGTGAAGCCGTTCAGCAAGAGCGACGTGGTGCCGGCGATCGAGATGGCGGTGTCCCGGTTCGCGGAGCTGAAGGCGCTGGAGGGTGAGATCGCGGATCTCACGCAGCGTCTGGAGACGCGCAAGCTGGTGGACCGTGCGAAGTCGGTTCTGCAGACGGAGTACGGCCTGACGGAGCCGGCGGCGTTCCGGTGGATCCAGAAGACGTCGATGGACCGCCGTATGTCGATGCAGCAGGTGGCCGAGGCGGTCATCGAGGACGCCGAGGAGAAGAAGGCGGCGAAGGGCTAGCACCTGGCCCCGCAGCAGAGCTTGGTCCGCGTCGAAGTGGCGGACGGAAGAGGCCCGCACCCCTGACGGAGGTGCGGGCCTCTTCGCGTGTGCGGCCGGGCCGCGGTGGATCAGTCCTCGCCGAGGTACGCCTTGCGGACGGACTCGTCGTGGAGGAGGTCCTGGCCGGTGCCGGAGAGGACGATGCTGCCGACCTCCATGACGTGGGCCTGGTCGGCGAGGGAGAGCGCCGCCTGGGCGTTCTGCTCGACGAGCAGGATGGTCGTACCGGACGCCTTGAGTTCGGCGATGGTGGCGAGGATCTTCTGCATCATGATCGGCGAGAGGCCCATGGAGGGTTCGTCGAGCATGAGCAGCTTGGGCTGGGACATGAGGGCGCGTCCCATGGCGAGCATCTGCTGTTCGCCGCCCGAGAGGGTGCCGGCGGCCTGCTTACGGCGCTCTCCCAGGATGGGGAAGAGGTCGTAGGCGCGCTGGATGTCCTTCTCGATGCCCGCCTTGTCGGTGCGCAGGAAGGCGCCGAGCTGGAGGTTCTCCAGGATGGAGAGGCGGGGGAAGATGTGGCGTCCCTCGGGGGAGTGCGCGAGTCCGAGGGCGACGATCTTGTGGGCGGGGACGTTGGCGAGGGGCTGGCCGTCGAAGAGGATGCGGCCTCCGCTGGGCTTGAGGAGCCCGGAGAGGGTGCGCAGGGTCGTCGTCTTGCCGGCGCCGTTGGTGCCGATGAGGGTGACGATCTGGCCGGCTTCGACGGTGAAGGAGATGCCCTTGACGGCTTCGATCTTGCCGTAGGCGACCTTGAGGTCTTCGACCTCGAGCAGTGCGGTCACTGGGCGTTTCCTTCCTTGCTGGTGCTGCTGCCCTGGGCGTCGGAGTCGTCGGACGCTGCGGGTGTCTCGGAGGCTTCGGGGGCGTCGGAGTCGTCGGATGCCTCGGGGGCGTCGGACGTTTCTTCGGCCTCGGGGGCTTCCTCGGTCTCCTCGGCGGGGTCCGCGGTCTCTTCGGCTTCCTCGGTCGCGGTGGCTTCGCCCGCGTCCTCGGCCTCGGTGGCTGCCGGGGTCTCGGCGGCGTCCTCGGTCTCCGTCGCGTCCTCGGTCACGGCCTCGGACTTGGCGGCTTCCGCGGCTTCGACCTCGGCGAGTTCCTCCTGGCCGGGGGCGCCCTCGAAGGGGGTGCCGAGGTAGGCGGCGATGACGCGCTCGTCGCCCTGGACGACGTCGGACGTTCCCTCGACGAGCTTTTCGCCCTGGACGAGGCAGGCCACGCGGTCGGACAGGTTGAAGATGAAGCGCATGTCGTGCTCGATGACGAGGACGGCGATGCCGCGGTCGCGGATGGCGAAGACGAGTTCTTCGGTCGCGCGGGTTTCCTGGGGGTTCATGCCCGCGGTGGGCTCGTCCAGGAGGAGCAGGCCGGGCTCGCTGGCCATGGCGCGGGCGATCTCGAGCTTGCGCTGTTCGCCGTAGGGGAGGTTGCGGGAGAGGTGGTCGGCCTTGTGGGCGAGGCCGATGAACTCCAGCAGTTCCATGGCGCGTTCGCGGGATTCGGCTTCGGCCTTGCGGAAGCCGGGGCCGCGCAGGAGGGCGGACCAGAGGCCTTCCTTGGTGCGGGTGTGGCGTCCGACGAGCACGTTCTCCAGAACGGTCATGTTGGCGAAGAGCCGGATGTTCTGGAAGGTGCGGGCGATGCCTGCGCTGGTGACGAGGTGCGGCTTGGGGGGCAGCACCCTGCCCTTGTAGGCGACCTTGCCCTCGGTGGGGACGTACAGACCGGTGAGGCAGTTGAAGAAGGTGGTCTTGCCCGCGCCGTTGGGGCCGATGAGGCCGACGATCTCGCCGCTGTTGACGGTGAGGTCGACGTTGCGTACGGCGGTGAGGCCGCCGAAGCGCATGGTGACGCCGGTGGCTTCGAGGACGGGGCTGGGGGCTGTGGTGGTGGTCATGTTGGTTACGCCCCTGCCTTGGTGACGCCGACGGTGGAGTCGGGCAGGCCTTGTTCGGGGATGTGGACGGTGTCGTCGCCCTCGTGGAATTCGAGCTGGTTGCGACGGTTGGCGATGATGCCTTCGGGGCGGAAGCGCATGAGGATGACGAGCGCGATGCCGAAGGCGAGGAGCTGGTACTCCTTGAGGAAGCCGAGCTTCTCCGGGAGGAGGTAGAGCAGTGCGGCGCCGAGGATCGGTCCGTTGACGGTGCCCATGCCGCCGAGGACGACCGCGGCGAGCAGGAAGGCCGAGTTCGGGGGCACGGAGCCGGCGAACTGGTACGGGGCCGGGTTGACGCTGTAGCCGACGTGGGCGCTGACCGTGCCGGCGAGGCCGGCGAGGGAGGCGCCGAGGGCGAAGGCGATGAGCTTGACGCGGAAGCCGTTGATGCCCATGGCGGTGGCGGCGGTCTCGTCCTCGCGGATGGCGATCCAGGAGCGGCCGATGCGGGAGTCGGCGGCGCGGTTGAACACGACGACGACGAGCGCGGTGATGAGCAGCATCAGCAGGAAGTAGTTCGCGAAGCGGGCGAGGGTGAGGCCTGCGATGGTGTGGCTGGCACCGAAGTCGAACCCGAAGATCTCGAGGTCGGGAATCATGGAGATGCCGTTGGGGCCGTTGGTGATGTTGGGTCCGGAGACGCCGTCCATGTTGTTGACGGCGATGCGGAAGATCTCTCCGAAGCCCAGGGTCACGATGGCGAGGTAGTCGCCGCGCAGTCGCAGGGTGGGGGCGCCGATGAGGACGCCGAAGACGAGCGACGCGGCCATGCCGGTGAGCATGGCGGCCCAGAAGGGGAACTGGACGCCGGCGAAGCGGGAGAACTCGGAGCCGGAGACGAGGGCCGCGGCGTAGGCGCCGACGCCGAGGAAGGCGACGTATCCGAGGTCGAGGAGTCCGGTGAGGCCGACGACGATGTTGAGGCCGAGGGCGACGGTTCCGACGACGAGGATGTTCACGCCGAGGTTGGCGTTGTACTCGTTCTTCTCGACGAAGGGGAAGATCGCCGCGGCGAGGAACGCCATGGTGGTGGCGAATCCCTTGTGGCGGGCGTTCAGTTGGGCGAAGCGGTCGAAGAGTCCGGCGGTGAGCAGGGCCCAGGCGCCGAGGACGACGAGGAGCAGGTAGCCCAGGAACGTTTCGCTTGCCTCGGGGTCGACGCCGATGCCGTAGGTGAAGACGAGCAGCGCGAAGGCGGTGGCGCCGGTGATGACGAGGCGCTCGACCCAGCCGGCCAGTTTGGCGGCCGGGGGGATGAGGTCGGGCTTGGTGACGTAGTCCTTGAAGGTGTCACCGGGCTTGGGGAGTGCCAGGGTGCCGAGGAGGGCGATCAGGGAGCCGACGGCGGCGACGTAGGCGCCGGGGTCGAGTGCGACGAGGCCCTTGAGGTCGACGGCGATGGCGATGGCGCTGAACCAGCTCACGGCGAACGCGGAGGCGGCGGCGAGGACGACGGGCTGGGTGGCGCCCGCCGGGTTGAGCCAGCCGAGGCCGCGGACGTTCCAGAGGGTCAGGGTGTAGAGCAGGGTGAGGGCGCCGGCGACGAGGGCGAGGATCTGGAGTCCGGCCGGGGAGCCGTAGTAGGTGAGGTCCCCGGGGAAGTCGGACGTGTAGGTCCAGGCCATGAAGGTGCTGGCGATGGTGGCGACGGCGCCGGTGAGGACGAGGGCGCGGGCGGCGCTCTCGGGGAGGGCGATCAGGCCGCGCTCGGAGGCGGTGGTCTCGGTGGTTGCCATGGTGCTCACGCCCTGTCCGCGACGCGTTCGCCGACTAGGCCTTGTGGCCTGAACAGCAGTACGAGGATGAGGAGTACGAAGGCCCAGACGGAGGACCAGCCGCCGCCGCCGAGCTGCTCCATGCCCGGGATGCCGTCGATGTAGCTGGTGGCCATGGTCTCGGCGAGGCCGAGGACGAGGCCGCCGATCATGGCGCCGTAGATGTTGCCGATGCCGCCGAGGACGGCCGCGGTGAAGGCCTTGAGGCCCATCTGGAAGCCCATGTCGTACTTCACCGTGCCGTAGCGCAGGCCGTAGGCGACGGCGGCGACGGCGGCGAAGAAGCCGCCGATGGCGAAGGCGATGACGATGATGCGGTTGGTGTCGATGCCCATGAGCTGCGCGGTGTCAGGGTCCTGCGCGGTGGCCTGCATGGCGCGGCCGGTGCGGGAGAGGCTGACGAACAGGGCGAGGGCCGCCATGCAGAGGGGGGCGGCGACGATGATGAAGACGGAGCCGCTCTGGATGCTGACGGAGCCGATGTGCAGGGTCCCGAAGGGGAGCTGCGGGAACGTGATGTCCGTCTTGGCGTCCGGGAACCCGTTGAAGACGACCTGCTGCAGGGCGAGGGACAGGCCGATCGCGGTGATGAGGGGGGCGAGGCGAGGCGCTCCGCGCAGTGGCCGGTAGGCGAAGCGTTCGGCCCCGACGGCGATGAGGACGGAGACGAGTCCTCCGCCTATCAGCATCGCAGGGAGGGCTATCCACATGGATGTGCCGTTTGGCAGAACGTACAGGTAGACCGTGAGTGCGCCGAAGCCGCCGGTCATGAAGATCTCGCCGTGGGCGAAGTTGATGAGCTGGACGATGCCGTACACCATCGTGTAGCCGATGGCGATCAGCCCGTACATCGAGCCGAGGAACAGCCCGTTGGCCAGCTGCTGCGGCAGGGTGTTCACCGCATGGCCTCCATGTGGTGGGGAGAGTTGAGCAGGGCGTATGAAGCGGGCCGCGCGGTGACGTGTGGTCGTGGCCGCGCGGCCCTGGGGTTGTGCTGAGGGCCGTCCGGAGGATCGGACCGGGCTTGCGATGCCGTCGGGCGCCGTGCCTGGATTCGGACCGATCCGCCGGAGTGGCCCAGGTGTTGCGGATCAGCCGTTGAACGTGCCGCTCTTGACGGCCTTCCACTTGCCGTCGACGACCTGGTAGACGGTGAGCTGCTTGTTGGTGGTGTCACCGAAGTCGTCGAAGGCGACGGGGCCGGCGATGCCGTCGAACTTGGTCTTCTGGACCTCGGCGACGATCTTGGCGCGGGCGTCGGTCGGGACCTTTCCGTCCTTCACGACGTTGCCGATGGCCTTGATGATGGCCGTGGCGGCGTCGTAGGAGTAGCCGCCGTACGTGCCGTAGTCGCCCTTGAGGCCGGAGGCCTTGTACTTCTTGATGAACTCGGCGGCGGAGGGCAGGGAGTCGACGGGCTGGCCGACCGAGGTGACGAGGTCGCCCTCGGAGGTCTTGCCGGCGGTCTCGATGTAGGTCGGGGTGAACATGCCGTCACCACCGAACAGCGGGATCTTGACTCCGCCGTCCTTGAGCTGCTTGGTGAGCTTCTCCGACTCGTCGTACTGGCCGCCGTAGTAGACCAGGTCGGCCTTGGCGCTCTTGATCTTGGTGACGAGGGCCGAGAAGTCCGTGTCGCCGGTGTTGACGTGGTCCTCGCCCGCGACCTTGCCGCCGGCCTTGGTGAAGCCGGCCTTGAAGAGCTTGGCGAGGCCGGCGCCGTAGGTCTGCTTGTCGTCGACCACGAACACCTTGCGCTTCTTCAGGGTGCCGTAGGCGTACTCGGCCGCGAAGCCGCCCTGGAGGGCGTCGGTGGTGGCGGTGCGGAAGTAGGTCTTGAACGGGCGGGTCTTCTCGGTCTGCCAGTTCTTGCCCTGGGTGAGCTCGGGGGCCGTGTTGGACGGCGAGATCTCGACCAGGTTGGCGGTGGCGAAGACCTGCTGCATCTGGGTGGCGACGCCGGAGTTCAGCGGGCCGACGACGCCGAGGACCTTGTTGTTCGTGACGAACTGGGTGGCGTTCGTCTGACCGGTGGCCGGGATGGCCTTGTCGTCGAGCGCCTGGACCTTGAACGTCACCCCGGGAACGGTGTTGTTCTTGTTGGCGTCGTCGACGGCGATCTGGACGCCGCCCTGGATGCCGAGGCCGGTGGCGGAGTTCGCGCCGGTCAGCGGGGCGTCGACACCGATGATGATCTCGGTCTTCTTGTCGCTGCCCTTGCCCTCGCCGCTGTCGTCGCGCGAGCCGCAGGCGGTCAGCGTGAGTGCCCCTGTCGTGAGCACGGCGGTGAGTATGACCATAGAACGCTGTCGCACGTTGAATCCTCTCCCTGGCGCGGCACCCCAGGGTGGGGGCCGTGTTTCTCGCCGGGCCGTACTGGATGAAGCAGGGCCGTGCAGTGACGCGCCCGGCGGCGCGGTGACTGGCCGTGACTATAAGCGCAGGTTGGGGGGGTGGGGAGGAGCGTGGGGAAGGCTGTGACGCTCTTGTTATCCGGGGGGTGCCTCGCGGGGTGCGGGGCGGACGATCGGAGCATTTCGACGTGTCGGCCGGGGACGGTTGTGTGTTCGCATGGTGAGAACGCGCTGTTCCGGGTTGATGGTGGATACCGGAAGCTGTACGTGTGGTGGCGGTTCGGGGAGCCGCTCGGAGCGCGGTGCGGTGCGGCTCGCGGCGCGGGGATTGCTTTATTGCGGCAGAGGTAACCGACTGTTACCGCCGTGTGATGCGGTGGCCGGTGCCCTGGCCGGGTGAAGTGGGTGCGGGGAAGAGCTTGTTGGGGCGGCCGGGACCGCGTGGTGCGGCCCTCGGGCCGAGCGGCCGTGTGCCGCCGAAGTGAGGCTTTGCTGTTGCTGTGCGTTGTTGTCGTGGACGGGCAGGTCGGGGTGGGGGGCCTCGATGGCGTGCGGCGGCCCGGCGCGGTTGTATACGGCGCCGCGCAAGGCGATGAGGCGGGGGTTTCCGGCCTTCACTGTCAGTGGCAGCGGGGGGTGGGTTTTCGCGCTCAACTCGGCGGTTCCGGTGCCTACTTGGCGGGCGCCGGCGGCTGTGCGGCGGGTGGCGCCGACCGCGAAGCGGAAGGATGCGCGCGTGCCGCCGGGGCGGTTGCGGCGGTGGGCTGTGCGCTCGGTGGTCACGGGCGGTGGCCGAGGCGGGTGACGGGGTGCCGGTTGCGATAGCGATGACGGTCCGGGCCCTGGGTGGGACGCGTCCCAACGGGCGCCGAGGGGTGGAGGGTCGGACTTCGGCGGATCCGTGGATCCGGAGGGGGCGGCGAACCTCTGGAGAGGCCGGCTGCGAGCCTCTGACGGTCCGTGAACCCGTGGAGCTCGGCGAACACTTTCGTGGCCCTGGAGTGCGGGGTGGGCCGGGGACGGGCCGGGGAAGCCGGAGGGCTCGGGAGGGCCGGGCGGCAGGAGGCCCTCGGCGGGACCGGCGGAGTTCGCGCGCCTCATGGTGCTCGGGGGCCGCGTGCCCTGCAGAGCCTCGGCTCCGAGGGTTCGTGTGTCCCGGAGCACCTCGGGGCGGCTCGGAGGGGCCGTGTGTCACCCGGAGGGCCTCGGAGCGGCTCCGGCGGGCCGGGCGTCCCGGAGCGCCTCGGGGCGCTCTGGAGGCCCCCTGGGTGCGTTGGAGGCCCCCGGCTGCCCTGGGGGGGTTCGCTCCCCGGAGAGATTGAGGGCACCCCGGGAATCCGCGTGCCCCGGAGGGCCTGGGAGCGCCTCGGGGGTCCGTGCGGCCCCGGAGGGCTTCGCGGCGCCCCGGGGCCGTGCGGGTGTCAGCTCTGGGGTGCGTCCTTGAGGATGCAGGTGAGGCGGGCGCTGCAGACGCGCTTGCCGTCCTCGCCGGTGATGGCGATCTCGTACGTCGCCGAGGTGCGTCCGCGGTGGACGGGTGTGGCCACGCCGGTGACGAGGCCGGAGCGGACGCCGCGGTGGTGGGTGCAGTTCAGGTCGACGCCGACGGCGATCTTGGTGATGCCGCCGTGGAGCATGGCGCCGACGGAGCCGATGGTCTCGGCGAGGACGGCGGAGGCTCCTCCGTGGAGGAGGCCGTAGGGCTGGGTGTTCCCCTCGACGGGCATGGTGCCCACGACGCGGTCCGCGGAGGCTTCGGTGATCTGGACGCCCATGCGGTTGCCGAGGTGGCCCGCGGAGAAGAGGGCGGGCAGGTCGACACCGAGTGCGGCGTACTCGTCGATGACCCCTTGCGGGAACTTCGGGGTGTGCTGTTCGCCCATGGCGCCCGGCTCCGTTCGTCGTGGACCACTTCGTCGTGGATGTCCTTGCTGAGCGAACGCTCAGTCGGCTGTCGATTGTTCCAGACGGACGACCACGGACTTGCTGGCAGGGGTGTTGCTGGTGTCGGCGGTCGAGTCGAGGGGGACCAGGACGTTGGTCTCGGGGTAGTAGGCGGCGGCGCAGCCGCGGGCGGTGGGGTAGTGCACGACGCGGAAGCCGGGGGCGCGTCGTTCGACGCCGTCCTTCCACTCGCCGACGAGGTCGACGTACGAGCCGTCCGTGATCTTCAGTTCGCGGGCGTCGTCGGGGTTGACGAGGACGACCCGGCGGCCGTTCTTGATGCCCCGGTATCGGTCGTCGAGTCCGTAGATGGTGGTGTTGTACTGGTCGTGCGAGCGCAGGGTCTGCAGGAGCAGGCGGCCTTCGGGGAGTTCGGGGTGTTCGACGGGTGCGGCGGTGAAGTTGGCCTTGCCGGTGGCCGTCGGGAAGCGGCGTTCGTCGCGGGGGGCGTGGGGCAGGGCGAAGCCGGCGGGGTCGGCCACGCGCGCGTTGAAGTCCTGGAAGCCGGGGATCACGCGGGCGATGCGGTCGCGGATGGTCGCGTAGTCCTTCTCGAACTCTTCCCAGGGGGTGCGGCTGGCCTCGCCGAGGACCCTGCGGGCGAGGCGGGCGACGATGGCGGGCTCGGACAGCAGGCGGGGGCTCGCGGGCTCCAGGCGGCCGCGTGAGGCGTGCACCATGCCCATGGAGTCCTCGACGGTCACGAACTGCTCGCCGCTGCCCTGGAGGTCGCGTTCGGTGCGTCCGAGGGTGGGCAGGATGAGGGCGCGCGCGCCGGTGACCACGTGCGAGCGGTTGAGTTTGGTGGAGACGTGGACGGTCAGCCGGGCCCGTCGCATCGCCGCCTCGGTGACGTCGGTGTCGGGGGAGGCGGAGACGAAGTTGCCGCCCATGGCGAAGAAGACCTTCGCGTCGCCGTCGCGCAGGGCGCGGATGGCGCGTACGACGTCGTAGCCGTGTTCGCGGGGCGGCTTGAAGCCGAACTCCTTCTCCAGGGCGTCGAGGAAGGCGGGGGCGGGCCGTTCGAAGATGCCCATGGTGCGGTCGCCCTGGACGTTGGAGTGTCCGCGGACGGGGCAGACGCCGGCGCCGGGGCGGCCGATGTTGCCGCGCAGGAGCAGGAAGTTGACGACTTCGCGGATGGTGGGGACGGAGTGCTTGTGCTGGGTGAGGCCCATGGCCCAGCACACGATGGTGCGCCGCGAGGCGAGGACCATCTTCAGTGCCTCGTCGATGCTGTCGCGGGTGAGGCCGGTCGCGGTGAGCGTCTCGTCCCAGTCGGCGGCGCGGGCGGCCTCGGCGAAGTCCTCGAAGCCGTGGGTGTGTTCGGCGACGAACGTCTCGTCGACCGCGCCCTCGGTGTCGAGGATCAGCTTGTTCAGCAGGCGGAAGAGAGCCTGGTCGCCGCCGAGGCGGATCTGGAGGAAGAGGTCGGTGAGCGCGGCGCCCTTGACCATGCCCTGGGGGGTCTGCGGGTTCTTGAAGCGTTCCATGCCCGCTTCGGGCAGCGGGTTGACGGTGATGATCTTCGCGCCGTTGGCCTTGGCCTTCTCCAGGGCGGAGAGCATGCGCGGGTGGTTCGTGCCGGGGTTCTGGCCGGCGACGATGATCAGGTCGGCTCGGTAGAGGTCGTCGAGCAGGACGCTGCCCTTGCCGATGCCGATGGTCTCGTTGAGGGCCGAGCCGGACGACTCGTGGCACATGTTCGAGCAGTCGGGGAGGTTGTTCGTGCCGAGCTCGCGGGCGAAGAGCTGGTACAGGAAGGCGGCCTCGTTGCTGGTGCGGCCCGAGGTGTAGAAGAGGGCTTCGTCGGGGGAGCCGAGCGCGGCGAGTTCCTCGGCGACGATGTCGAAGGCGCGTTCCCAGGCGATGGGCTCGTAGTGGTCGGCGCCCTCGGCCAGGTACATGGGGTGGGTGAGGCGGCCCTGCTGGCCGAGCCAGTAGCCGCTGCGGCCGGCGAGGTCGGAGACGGGGTGCGCGGCGAAGAAGTCGGGGGTCACCCGGCGCAGGGTGGCTTCCTCGGCGACGGCTTTGGCGCCGTTCTCGCAGAACTCCGCGGCGTGCCGGTGCTCGGGTTCGGGCCAGGCGCAGCCCGGGCAGTCGAAGCCGTCCTTCTGGTTGACGCGCAGGAGGGTGAGGGCGGTGCGGCGGACGCCCATCTGCTGCTGGGCGATGCGCAGGGTGTGTCCGATGGCGGGGAGCCCGGCCGCGGCGTGCTTGGGTTCGGCTACCCGCGGCGCGTCCTGGACCGGATCGCTTTTCGGCGGCTTGCTGGCCATCGCTGAACCCCTTCGCGTGCGCACGTCGGTGTGCGTGTGTTCGTACCTCTTCGATCCTCGCACGCGTGGCCGACGGCGAAGGCCGTGGGTTGTGGGAACGCGGGGCGGGGAGGGGGTGTGCCGGGCCGGGAGGGCTCTCGTTGTCAGCGGGCCGTGGCAGGATCGGGGGTGTGGCAGAGACAGCATCGAAGCAGACCGAGAAAACCGCAGGTACGGGCCGCCCGCGCCTGATGCTCATGGATGGGCACTCCCTGGCCTACCGCGCGTTCTTCGCGCTGCCCGCGGAGAACTTCACCACCGCGACGGGTCAGCCGACGAACGCCATCTATGGTTTCGCGTCGATGCTGGCGAACACGCTGCGCGACGAGTCGCCCACGCACTTCGCGGTGGCGTTCGACGTCTCGCGCAAGACGTGGCGTTCCGAGGAGTTCCCCGAGTACAAGGCGAACAGGTCGAAGACCCCGGACGAGTTCAAGGGGCAGGTCGAGCTGATCGGCGAGGTGCTGGACGCGATGCACGCGCAGCGGTTCGCGGTGGACGGCTTCGAGGCCGACGACATCATCGCGACGCTCGCCACCCAGGCCGAGGCCGAGGGCTTCGAGGTGCTGATCGTCACGGGTGACCGGGACTCCTTCCAGCTGGTCTCGGAGCACACGACGGTGCTGTACCCGACGAAGGGTGTCTCCGAGCTGACCCGGTTCACTCCGGAGAAGGTCTTCGAGAAGTACGGGTTGACGCCGGCGCAGTACCCGGACTTCGCGGCGCTGCGCGGTGACCCGTCGGACAACCTGCCGGGCATTCCCGGTGTGGGTGAGAAGACGGCCGCGAAGTGGATCAACCAGTTCGGTTCGTTCGCGGAGCTGGTCGAGCGCGTCGACGAGGTCAAGGGCAAGGCCGGGCAGAACCTGCGCGACCACCTGGAGGCGGTGAAGCTCAACCGCCGTCTCACGGAGATGGTCAAGGACGTCGAGCTGCCGCGGACGGTGGCGGACCTGGAGCGGGCCCCGTACGACCGTACGGCCGTGGCGATGGTCCTGGACACGCTGGAGATCCGTAACCCCTCGCTGCGTGAGCGGCTGTTCGCCGTTGACCCGGGGGGCGCGGAGGCCGAGGAGGCGCGGCCGGTCGCCGAGGGTGTGGAGATCGACGGGGCGGTGCTGGGCGCGGGCGAGCTGGTGCCGTGGCTCGCCGAGCACGGCACCGGGGTGCTGGGTGTGTCGACGGTCGACTCGTGGGCGCTGGGCTCGGGGTCGGTGGCCGAGGTGGCGCTCGCGGCGGGTGCGGGGCCGGCGGTCTGGTTCGACCCGTCCCGGCTGGACGAGGCCGACGAGAACGCGTTCGCCGCGTGGCTCGCCGACTCCGGTCGGCACAAGGTGATGCACAACGCCAAGGGTGCGATGCGGGTCTTCGCCGAGCACGGCTGGAGCATCGAGGGCGTGACGATGGACACGGCGCTCGCGGCCTATCTGGTCAAGCCGGGCCGTCGTTCCTTCGCGTTGGACGCGCTCTCCCTGGAGTATCTGGGCCGGGAGCTCGGGCCCGCCGCCGCGGCCGACGGACAGCTCGCGTTCGGTGCGGACGAGCAGGCCGAGGCCGACGCGCTGATGGCGCAGGCCCGGACGGTCCTCGATCTGGGGGAGGCGTTCGGGGAGAGGCTCCAGGAGGTCGGCGCGGCGGATCTGCTGCGGGACATGGAGCTGCCCACGTCCAGCCTGCTGGCGCGTCTGGAGCGGCACGGCATCGCGGCGGACCGGGCGCATCTGGAGGCCATGGAGCAGATGTTCGCCGGCGCGGTGCAGCAGGCGGTGAAGGAGGCGCACGCGGCCGCCGGGCACGAGTTCAACCTCGGTTCGCCCAAGCAGCTCCAGGAAGTCCTCTTCGGTGAACTGGCCCTGCCGAAGACGAAGAAGACGAAGACGGGTTACACGACGGACGCGGACGCGTTGGCCTGGCTGGCGACGCAGACCGAGAACGAACTGCCCGTGATCATGCTCCGTCACCGTGAGCAGGCCAAGCTGCGTGTCACCGTCGAGGGCCTGATCAAGTCGATCGCCGCGGACGGCCGTATCCACACCACGTACAACCAGACGGTCGCGGCGACCGGCCGGCTGTCGTCGACCGATCCGAACCTGCAGAACATCCCGGTGCGCACGGACGAGGGCCGCGCGATCCGCCGCGGCTTCGTCGTCGGTGAGGGCTTCGAGTGCCTCATGACCGCGGACTACAGCCAGATCGAACTGCGGGTGATGGCCCATCTGTCCGAGGACGAGGGGCTGCTGGAGGCGTTCACCTCCGGCGAGGACCTGCACACCACCGTCGCCTCCCAGGTGTTCTCGGTGGAGCGGTCCGCGGTCGACGCCGAGATGCGCCGCAAGATCAAGGCGATGTCGTACGGCCTCGCGTACGGGCTGTCGGCTTTCGGTCTGTCGCAGCAGCTGAACATCGAGGCGGGCGAGGCCCGTGCGCTGATGGACACGTACTTCGAGCGGTTCGGCGGGGTGCGGGACTATCTGCGCCGGGCGGTCGACGAGGCCCGGGCCACGGGTTACACCGCGACGCTCTTCGGGCGCCGCCGCTATCTGCCCGATCTCAACAGCGACAACCGCCAGCGCCGTGAGGCGGCCGAGCGGATGGCCCTGAACGCGCCCATCCAGGGCACGGCCGCCGACATCGTGAAGATCGCGATGCTGAACGTGGACCGGGCGCTGCGCGAGGCGAAGCTCGACTCCCGCATGCTGCTTCAGGTCCATGACGAAATCGTCCTGGAGATCGCTCCTGGTGAGCGTGAGCGGACCGAGGAACTGCTGCGTCACGAGATGGCGTCCGCGGTCCGGCTCGACGTCCCGCTGGATGTCTCCGTCGGCGCGGGCCGGGACTGGGAGTCGGCGGCGCACTAGGCGGCGCGCGACGCCTTCGGCCGAGGGCCGTGTCTGTGGCACCACGCGGTGCCGCGGACACGGCCCTCGGGCGTTCCCGGCCGTACGCCGGGCGGCTCGGGGCGGGGGCGTGGCGTGCCCGGGGGCGTCACCCGCGTGGCTCGCACAAGGAGCCCCGGGCCGGAGGGTGACGTAAGGATGCGGGCATGGGTATACGCACGCTCCACCGCCGTACGGCCACGGGTATGCGCACGCTCCACCGCCGTACGGTCATGGTCACGACCGTGGTGGTCGCGACCGCGACGGTGGCCGCGGCCGTCGTCCCGGTGCTGTTCGCTCCGGTACCCGCGGTCGCGGCCGAAGCGGGTACCGCCCGGCTGCCGGGGCTCGTCGGTTCCTCCCGCGACGAGGACCGCGAGGAGGATTTCGGAGCCCGGTTGTCCCGCGATCTCCAGGCGGCCCTGTCGGCGCGCCCGGGTACGGTCCTGGTGTCGGTGCCCGACCGCGCGAGCGGCGGCGGGGCCCGTACGACGGCCGGTGACCGGTCGCGGTGGCCGGCGGTGGCCGCCGGTGCCCGCGCGTTCCTGAGGGCCGGCGCGTGCCGCCCGCGGGTGTTCACGTGGCTGCGTGACATCCGGCCCCGGAGGGTGTTCTTCGGTCCGTCGCGCGGACCGGGGACGCACATCTCGACCGGCAGGCTGCCCCGGGCCGCGAACGGCGGGCGTGTCCACGGCATCGGTTCCTTCACCGGTCCGGCCCGCAGCTACCGTGTCATCGTCCTGTCGTACGACCATCCGACGACGCCCTACGGTGCCCGCGTCGTCGAGCGGGTCGCCCGAGCCGTGCACCGGGGCTTCTTCCGGGGCGGTGGTCTGTTCCGCGCTCTCACCGCCGGCCGGGCGGTCAGCGAGCGGCGGGACGGCTCGGCTCCGTACGCGCCGCCGCGGGACCGGGACGAGCCGGAGCGGGACGCCACGTCCTGACGGCGACGACGTACAGGCCGAGGCCGAGGACCAGGCCGGCGCCCGCGCCGAAGCACAGCGTCGGGATGAGTTCCCACGGCTTCGCGACGGATTTCCAGTACGTCCACCAGCGGACCGCCCGCTGTACCGCGGAGGCCAGCGCGAGGCCGCCGATCACCGTCGCGGCCAGCCACCGGTCGGCGGTGGACAGCACGGGCACCGCGACGGCGGGGCCGTCCGGTGCGCGGCGCAGCGCGAGCACCACGAAGGTCACGATCACGACGGCCGCGAGGGCCGAACTGCCGTACTGGACGTACCAGTAGAGCGGCGAGCCCGCGAGGCTGTCCCCGAGGACGGGGAACAGCCGTACCCCCCACCGGTCGTGATGGGTGAACGCGTCCCACACGACATGCGTCAGCGAGCCGAGCACAGCGGAGGCGTACCACCGCAGAACGGTCGGCGCGCGCACCGGCTCGCGCGCGGCCCCACAGCGCAGGAGTTGTGCCGTGCGCCCCTGTCGTGCCGCCGGCATCAACGCCACCAGGGGTTCGCGCAGCACCAGCCAGGCACCCGCCAGCGTCCATGCGATCAGCACATCGACCGTGAACACGCCGGTGAACGCGTGGGTGAACGTGCCGAACTCCATCGCCCCGGGCACTACGCTCGCGGCGTAGTAGGTCAGGTCGGGAGCGAAGGAACCCGCCACGAGAACGGCGGGAACCAATCGGCCGCGGCCGTTTCCGTTCCCGCGGATCGCGGGCAGTACGGCAGCCGCGTGACTGAGGGTGAAGGGCAAATCGTCCCCCTGCGTCTCCTGTTGACCGGCTATGTCCGGCCGGTTGATCACCGGAGGCCAGTATGCGGGACGGCGGTACATGGCCAACTGGTGAATACCGGGCGCGAACAGGTCCCTGGGCGACGGAAGTTGTCGTAGGGTCGCCTGGGTTGCCGTGCGGGGAGCACGGCCGGAGGCAGTGGCAGCGCAGGACTGAGAGGCGACGGGTCACGCCGGTCGTCCGTAGGAGGGGTTCACTCGATGGCGGCGCAATTCGGCAGGAGGCTGCGCAAGGGCGCGGCAACCACCGCTGTGGCCGCGGCCGCGGTCGCGGCTCTGTCCGCCTCCCAGGCCCCGGGAGTGATCACCGACGACCACGGCAGACAGTCGGCGGGCGCCGACCTCGGCCTGGGCACCGGCGACACGGGCGGTGACGGCAGCGCGACCGGCAACGGGCGCTACTACACGGACCTTCCGCCGCTGCAGAGCCCCAACCCCGCGCCGACCACGGGAAGCGGCACGCCCGCCGCCACGGGCGCCGCCGAGGCGGGCATCCCGGCCACCGTGCTGGCCGCCTACAAGCAGGCCGAGGCGTCGCTGCGCGAGTCCAAGCCGACCTGCAACCTGCCCTGGCAGCTCCTCGCGGCCATCGGCAAGGTCGAGTCGGGCCAGGCCCGCGGCGGCCGCGTCGACGCGAACGGCACGACCCTGTCGCCCATTCTCGGCCCGGTCCTGAACGGCTACGGTTTCGCCAACATCAAGGACACCGACAACGGCGCGTACGACGGCGACAGCACCTACGACCGTGCCGTCGGGCCCATGCAGTTCATCCCCTCCACCTGGGAGTGGTCGGGCCGTGACGGCAACGGCGACGGCAAGAAGGACCCCAACAACATCTACGACGCGGCGCTGGCCGCCGGGCACTACCTGTGCCGCTTCGAGCACGACATGGCGGTCCAGGCGCAGCTGAACGCGGCGATCCTCAGCTACAACAACTCGACGGCGTACCTCAACACCGTCCTGTCGTGGCTGGAGTACTACCGCAAGGGCACGCACGAGGTGCCGGACGGCACCGGCGCGCTGCCCTCGCACAACAGCGACGAGCCCGCCTCGCCGAGCCCCACGCCCCCGCCCGTGCAGCCGTCCCCGCCGGGCGGCCCGCGGCCCGGCGGCGGTCCGTCGAGCCCCGCCCCGGGGACGACGCCTCCCGCCATCCCGGCCCCGCCGACCACGCAGCCCCCGACGGGCACGCCCACGCCCACGCCGACGCCCACCGAGACGGTGGACCACCTGACGAACATGGGCGCCGGGAAGGTCACGGCGACCGCCGGGGACACGTTCGCGCAGAAGATCGCCGTGCGGACCGAGGACAAGGCCGGCAAGCCGGTGGCGAAGGTCCGGGTGCGGTTCACGATCGTCGGTGACACCGACGCCACCTTCACCGGCGGCGAGAGCGTCGCCACGCTGGTCACCAACGGGCTCGGCATCGCCGGCGCGCCCGCGCTCGTGGCGGGCGAGAAGACGGGCGACTTCACGGTCCGCGTCACCGTGGTGGGCCGCGTCATGGCCGGCCTCGACTACACGGCGAGTGTCACCGCGCGCCAGGCGGACGCCCTGGCCCGCACCGCCGACACCGTGCCGACCTGTGTTCCGGGCGGCGAGTTCGCCGACCAGGTCGAGGTGAAGGCCACCTACAAGGGCGCCGCGGCGGGCAAGGTCGCCGCGACCGCGACCCTGGTCAAGTCCGCCGACGACGCGGGCGAGAACGACAAGGGCCCCTACTTCAAGGACGCGGACGGCAAGACCGTACGCACCCTCACCGCCCTGACCACGGACGCGGACGGCCTGCTGAAGCTGCCGAAGCTGTACGCCGACGACACCACCGGCACCTTCCTGCTCCGCATCACCACCACGGGCGGGGCCACGCTGACCGTCGAACTGACGGTGGCCGCCGCTCCCGCCACCGCCACGGCCTCTCCCGCCGCCTCCTAGGACGGAGCCGCCACCGCGCGGCACGGCTCGCCTCCAGGGCGCCCTCCCGGCTCACGCCGCGCGGGCGCCCTGATCCGTTGTGTGCGCGACGTGTTCTCATCTCGCCCCGCCGTTGCTACGGTGCCGGACCTGACGGTGTATCAGCTCCTGGCCCCGGGAGGCCCGCATGCGTGCCCTCATCGCCGCCGCGACGGGTCTCGCCGTGGCGCTCGCGCTGGTCCTGACCATCACGGCCATGGGCTCGCCCGCCGGACACACCTCGCCGAAGCCGCTGCTCACCACCGTCCCCAAGCACCCCTGACGCACGCACCGGGAGGGCCGTCGAGATGCGCCGCAAGGCAAGCCTGATCCTGCTCGCGCTCGCCGTGTTCTTCGCGGCGCTGTCCCCGCTGCTGCGCTGGTACGCCTTCCCGCGCCTGGCCAAGATCCCCGCCGGCCAGTACCAGGACATGGTCCTGGAGGCGAAGGACGCGACCCTCCTCGACTACGGCACCATGACCGCCGAGAAGGTCTCCAAGGTCACCGTCGTCCAGACCCTCAAGGGCGACGTCGAGGCCTCCGAGCGGATCGAGCGGACCGCGGGCCGTGACGTCGTCGTCTGGGACTCCCTGTCCTACGTCCAGGGACCCGACGGGAAGATGGTCTCCAAGCTCCCCGAGCGCTACATCTTCGACGCGCACAGCCAGGAACCCGTCCACGCCACCGGCGAGTCCGTCGACGGCGACCCCGTCACCCGTCAGGGCATCGAGTTCAAGTGGCCCTTCAGGACCGAGAAACGGGACTACGAGTACTTCGACGCGCAGACCCGCACCTCGGCGCCCATCCACTACGAGGGCACCCGGACGTTCCGGGGCGTCAAGGTCTACTACTTCGAGCAGACCATCCCCTGGACGAAGGTGAAGTTCCCCAAGATCATGCCCGTCCAGGGCGTCACCCCCGAGTCCCTCGCCGAGACCGGCACCACCCGCTGGTACACCACCGTCCGCAGGTTCTGGGTCGAGCCGGTCACCGGAGCACCCGTCTACGGCGAGGAGAGCCACAAGGAGGAACTCCGCGGCGGCACCCTCCTGGGAGGGCGGGACAAGGTGACCGCCTTCTCCGGGGACGTGAAGATGCGCGAGGACTACATCCGGCACACGGTCGACCTCGTCAAGTCCAACCGCACCCTCGTCCTGATGATGACCTCCTACCTCCCCTGGGGCTTCCTGCTCCTGGGCGCGGCCCTGCTGGCCCTCTCCCTGTATCTGGAGGCCCGCGGCCGCAGGCCGGGCGAACCCGCGCCGGCGCCGGCCGCCGACCCCGAGCCCGTCAGCGCCTGAGCCGCGCGTTCGTGTACCGCGTCGGCTCGGCGGTCGCCGGGTCCTCGGGCCACGGGTGCTTGGGGTAGCGGCCGCGCAGTTCGGCCCGTACGCCGTTGTAGCCGTCCTTCCAGAAGGACGCGAGATCGGCGGTCACCGCGGCCGGCCGGCCCGCGGGGGACAGGAGATGCACGAGTACGGGCACGCCGGCGACGGTGGGCGAGGCGTGGAGCCCGAACATCTCCTGGAGCTTCACGGCGAGCACCGGCTGTGCCGGGTCGGTGTAGTCGACGCGGATCCTCGAACCGCTCGGCACCTCGATCCGCTCGGGCGCGAGCTCGTCGAGCCGGGCCGCCTCACCGGTGGCCCAGGGGAGCAGCCGGTTCAGCGCCTGCCCGGCGTCGATCCGCGCCAGGTCCGCCCGCCGTCCGGCCCGGCTCAGCTCCGGTTCCAGCCACTCCTCCACGCGCGCGTAAAGGGCCTCTCCGGAGACGTCGGGCCACGGGTCACCCAGCCGCCGGCGCAGGAACGCGAGCCGCAGCCGCAGCACCTCGGCGTCCGGCGACCACCGCAGCAGGCCGAAGCCCTCCTCCCGCAGCCCTTCGAGCAGCGCCCCCCGTACGAGCCCGGGGTCCGCCTTGCGCAGCGGCCGCACGGCCAGCTCCACCGCCCCCAGCCGCTCCACCCGCCGGGCGACGACATCGCCCCCGGCCCAGTGGACCTCGTCGCCCTCGCCGTACAGGCCGGCGGCGGCCCGCCGTGCCGTCGGCTCGTCGATCACCGCCGCGAGCCGCACGCGCGCGTGCCCCCTGCCGACGGGGCGGTCGGCGACGGCGACCGCGAGCCAGGGAGCACCGCGCAGGACGGATCCCTCGCCGGCGTCGGCCCGGGTCCCGTTGACCATGAGGTGGGAGCCGCCCCTCAGGTGCGCGACGCGTTCGGGGAACGCCAGCGCGGCGACGAGCCCGACGACCCGGTCGTCCCCGGGCCCGGCCTCACCGGCGCGCAGGCCCGGAGAGGAAGAGGAGACGGAGGGGGCAGGGGAGGCCGCTGAGGAAGGGGAGCCGGAGGTGACGGCGGGGGAGCCCGAGGGGGACGCCTGGCCGGGTGCGGGTGCGGGTGCGGGTGCGGAGGCCGAGGTGGAGGCGGGTGCGAGGCCGGCCGCCGACGAGCGGAGGCGACGGGACTCGGCGCGCCAGCGGGCCGCATAGGCGTCGCCGCCGCGCCGGGCGGTGCGCCAGGCCGCGGCCAGGTCGTCGCCGTACTCGCGCGGGGGCTCCTCGCTCAGCAGGGCGACCACGTCGGCGGCCCGTGCCGCGCCCACCAGCGGGGTCGCGTCCAGCAGGGCGCGCGCCAGCCGGGGGTGCAGTCCCAGGCGGGACATGCGGACACCGCGGTCCGTGGCCCGCCCCGCGGCGTCGACCGCGCCCACGGCCGACAGGACGGCCCGCGCCGCCGCCATCGCGCCGCCCGGCGGCGGATCCAGCAGGGCCAGCCCCGTCGCCCCGGGATCGCCCCAGCAGGCCGCCTGGAGCGCGAACGCCGTCAGGTCGGCCACCTTGATCTCGGGGGCCGGGAACCGCGTCAGACGGGAGTCCTCCGCCTCCGCCCAGCAGCGGTAGACCGTGCCCGGCGCCTCACGTCCGGCGCGTCCCGCCCGCTGCCGCCCGGCCGCCTGCGAGGCCCGTACGGTCGCCAGGGCGCTCAGCCCGCGCGCGTGGTCCACCCGCGGCTCGCGCGCGAGCCCCGAGTCCACGACCACCCGCACCCCCGGAACCGTCAGCGACGACTCGGCCACCGAGGTCGAAAGGACCACGCGGCGCCGCACACCGGCCGTGAGCACCGCGTCCTGCACGGCCGCCGGAGCCCGCCCGTGCACCTGAAGGACGTCGACATCCCCGATACCGCCCAGCTGCCCGGCCACCCGCGCGATCTCCCCGACCCCGGGGAGGAAGCACAGGACGTCACCCGAGCGCTCGGCCAGCGCCCGCCGCACCGTGGACGCCACATGCGTCAGCAGCGCCGGGTCCACCCGCATCCCGTGCGGGGGCCGTACGGGGCGCGCGGGCGGCGCCCACACCGTCTCGACCGGATACGCGACACCCTCCGCCTCGACGACCGGCGCGTCGCCCAGCAGCCGGGCCCAGCCCCCTGCGTCCGTCGTCGCGGACGCGGCGACCAGCCGCAGCTCGGGCCGGAGCGCGGCCCGCACGTCCAGCAGGAACGCGGCCACCGTGTCGGCGTCCAGATGCCGTTCGTGACACTCGTCGAGCACGACCACGTCGACGCCCGCGAGCTCCTGGTCCCGCTGAAGCCGCTGGAGCAGGACCCCCGTCGTGACGACCTCCACGCGCGCGTGCGGGCCGACCACCCGTTCCCCGCGCACCGTGAAGCCGACGCTCTCCCCGACCTTCTCGCCCAGCAGCCACGCCATCCGCCGGGCGGCGGCCCGAGCCGCGATGCGCCGCGGCTCGGCCACCACCACCCGCCGCGCCGGGCGCCCGTCGTCCAGGAGGCCCGCCAGGGCCATCGGCACCAGCGTCGTCTTGCCGGTGCCGGGAGGTGCCACCAGCACCGCGGCGCCGTGCCCCTCCAGGGCATCGTCCACAGCGGGCAGGGCGCCGCGCACGGGCAGCGCGTCCAGGGCTTCGTAACGGATCACGCCCCCAGTCTCGTACGAGCGCCGAACCGGCCGCGCAGGAACTCCGGGACAGCCCCCACGCGCGCGGGCGGCACGCGTGACGCGACGAAGCGGCACCGCGACACGATGAACCGGCACCGCGACGACGGGTGGGGGGGGGGGGGGGGGGGGGGGGGGGGGGGGGGGGGGGGGGGGGGGGGGGGGGGGGGGGGGGGCGGGCCCGGGGGGGGGGGCGGGCGGGGGGGGGGCGGCCGGGCCC